>CAIKTR010000194.1 GCA_903830425.1 uncultured Opitutia bacterium | reverse complement strand
CGCCGTGCGCCGCGATCACCAGGCCCTCCGCCCCCAGGCTCTCCGCCAGCCCGGCCGCGACCGACAGCATGATGGCGTTGCGAAATGGGACCACCGTGCGCTGCATGCTCGCCGCCTCGTAGTGGCCTTCGGGAATCTCCCCGCCGCTCTGCAGGAGATCCGAGACAAACAGCCGGTTGATGAACTCCAGGTCGATCACCTCGTGCCGCAGGCCCAGCCGCGCCGCGTGCGCGGCCGCCCAGGGCAGCTCGCGGGCGTGGTGCTTGGCCCCGTAGTTGAAGCTCGCCACCGCCACCACCGCGTGCTCCCGCCGCGCCCAGTAGAGCGCTGTCACCGAATCCATGCCACCCGAGCAGAGCACCACGACCTTCATGCCCCCACATTGGCCCGCATCGCCCCAAAAGTCACAAACAGAAAACAACCGCGCCCCCGGCGCCCCCGCCCGGCGCCGCCCGGGCCTTGCTTTGTGGATTGCCGCCCTTCTCGCCGCATGGGAGAACCCCGCCCGCGCCGCATGATTTCCCGCTTCCTTCCCCTCCCGGTTCGCCGTTTGCTCGGCGTGAAAGTGACCAACCGCCCGCCCGCCTACCAGCTCCTCGACCAACCCGGGGCCCTCGCGCCCCTGCTCGCCGCCCTCGACCGCGTCGACGAGGTCTCCCTCGATACCGAGGCCGACAACATGTATCACTACAAGACGCGGGTCTGCCTGATGCAGTTCCTCGTCGGTCGGGAGGTCTTCCTCGTCGATGTCCTCGCCCCGGGGCTGAAGCTCGAGCCCCTGCTCACCCAGCTCGCCACCAAGCACCTGCTGATGCACGGCAGCGACTTCGACCTGCGCCTGCTCCACGACCTCTGCGGCTTCCGGCCGAAAAGCATCTTTGACACCATGCTCGCCGCCCAGCTGCTCGGCCGGGAGCGCATCGGGCTCGCCTCCCTGCTCGAGCACCATTTCGGCGTCGCCGTCGACAAGTCCGGCCAGAAGGCCAACTGGTCCGCGCGGCCCATCACCCCCAAGCTGCTCAACTACGCCGCGCTCGACGTCTGGCATCTCCCCGCCCTGCGCGACATCCTCACGCGCGAACTCACCAAGCGCGACCGGCTCGGCTGGCTCGACCAGCAGTGCCGCGCGCAGATCGCCTCCGGTTCCACCGGCTTCGCCCCCGCCACCGAGAACGACTGGCGCATCGGCCGCAGCGAGCGGCTCCGCGGCCCCGGCCTCAGTGTCCTGCATGCGGTCTGGCACTGGCGGGAAGAGCAGGCCCGGCGCCTCGACACGCCCCCGTTCAAGGTCTGCGGCGCCTCGCTGCTGCTTCAGATTGCCGAGGCCGCCGAGGCGGGCGACTCCGAGGCCTCCATCCTGACCCGCATCCACCTCGGCCGGCGCCACGATCGGATCTTCCCGTCGCTTGTCCCGGTTGTGCGCGCCGGGCTCGCCCGCGACCCCAAGACGCTGCCCCGCCGCCCCGGCCGCGACCCCAACCATGTTTCGCTCACGCAGTCCGAGGTCGAGCTGCAGGATCGGATCAAGGCCGACCGCGATCGCATCGCCCAGCGGCTCGGCATGGAGCCCACGCTCATCGCGAACCGCGCCCAGCTGGCGCAAATCGCCCGGGATCCGCGCCAGCTCGACCAGATCCTGCTGGCCTGGCAGGCGGGGCTGCTCCGCGCCGAGCCGGCGCTGCAGTCCGCCTAGGGGCGCCCGGCCGGGTTTTGCTTTGCGCCGCGCCCGCTTTGCGCGAGCCTTCCGCCACCGCCGTGTCCACGCCTGACGCCAACGCCAACATCGCGCGCCACCTCGCGCTCATGGCCGCCGCCCAGCCGGACCGGCCCGCCCTCAAGCTCCCCCGCGGCCGCACCCGCACCGGCCGGATCGACTACCTCACCCTCACCTTCGCCGAGCTCGACGCCGAGGCCGCCGCCTGGGGGCGGAAGCTCGCCGCCGCCGGCGTCCGGCCCGGCGACCGCACCCTCGTCATGGTGCGCCAGGGCCTGCCGCTGATCGCCGCCGTTTTCGCCCTCTTCCGCCTCGGCGCCGTGCCGGTCGTCATCGACCCCGGCATGGGACGGAAAAACTTCCTCGCCTGCGTCGCCCGCTCCCGCCCCCGCGTCCTGCTGGGCCTGCCGCTGGCCCAGGTGATGAGCCGCCTGTTCCGCTCCCCGTTCGCCACGGTGTCCATCCGCGTCTGGGCCAGCGGTTCCCCCACCGCCCGGCTGGCCGCCGCCGCCGACCCCGCCCCCCCGGCCGACCACGTGCCCAGCGCCGCCACCGACCTGGCCGCCATCCTCTTCACCTCGGGCTCCACCGGGGCCCCCAAGGGCGTCTGCTACGAGCACGGCATGTTCGACGCCCAGGTGCGGCTCATCCGCGAGGCCTACGGCATCACCCCGGGCGAGGTCGACCTGCCCCTGCTGCCGATCTTCGCGCTCTTCAACCCCGCGCTCGGCCTGACGACCATCGTGCCCGAGGTCGACCCCCGCCGGCCCGCCGCCGCCGATCCCGCGAAAATTGTCCAGGCCATCCTCCAGGAAAACGTCACCACGTCCTTCGGCTCGCCCACGCTCTGGCTCAAGGTCAGCGAGCACTGCCGCGCGCACGGCCTGGCCCTCCCGGGCCTGCGCCGGGTGCTCAGCGCGGGCGCCCCGGTGCCGGCCGCCCTCTGGGCCCACGCCCGCACCCTGCTGCCCAACGGCTGCCTGCACAGCCCGTACGGGGCCACCGAGGCCCTGCCCGTCGCCTCCGTCGCCGGCAGCGAGATCGACCCCGCCTCCGTCCGCGGCGCCTGCGTCGGGCGTCCGCTCCCCGGGATCACCGTGCGGATCATCCCGCTCACCGACGCGCCCCTCGCCCGCCTCGCGGAAACCCGCGCGCTGCCTCCGGGCGAGATCGGCGAAATCATCGTGCAGGGCCCCGTCGTCACCAAGGAGTACGACCACCTCCCGGCGGCGACCGCCGCCGCCAAGATCGCAGATGCCGACGGCGGGATCTGGCACCGCCTGGGGGACTGTGGTTATCTGGACGACTCCGGCCGGCTCTGGTTTGTCGGGCGCAAGGCCGAGCGGGTCGAGACGGCCGGCGGCCCGCTCTTCACCGAGCCGTGCGAGCAGGTCTTCCGGCAGCATCCCCGGGTGGCCCGCTGCGCCCTCGTCGGCCTCGGCCCCCGCGGCCGCCAGGACCCCGCCCTGGTGGTCGAGGCGCCGCCGCCCGGGGCCGGCGACGCCCGCGCCTTCGCCGCGGAGCTCCGCGCCCTGGCCCGCGCGCATCCCCACACCGCGGGGATCTCCCGCTTTTATTTTCATTCCCGGTTTCCCGTGGATGTCCGGCACAACGCCAAGATCCACCGGCTGACCCTCGCCGCCTGGGCCGCCTCCGCCCCGGCAACGGACACCGCCGGCGCGCCATGAGCACCCTGGTCACCGGCGGCACCGGATTCCTCGGCCGGCGGCTGGTCGAGCGCCTGCTGGCCGACGGCCGGCGCGTGGCCGTGCTCGGCCGCACCCCCGCGCCGGACCTCGCGGCCCGCGGCGTGCGCTTCATCCGCGCCTCCCTGGAGGACGCCCCCGCGGTGCGCGCCGCCTGCGCCGGCATCGAGACCGTCTACCACACCGCGGCCAAGGTCGGGGTCTGGGGCCGCCACGGGGATTTCTACCGCACCAACGTCCTCGGCACCCGCGCCCTGCTCGAGGGCTGCCGGCTCCATGGCGTCGCGCGCCTCATCCACACCAGCACGCCCAGCGTGGTCTACCACGGCGGCCCCCTGGCCAACGCCGACGAGTCGCTGCCGCTCACCACCGCGTGCCCGAGCCCCTATCCGCTCACCAAGGCCCTCGCCGAGCGCGAGGTCCTCGCCGCGAACTCCCCGGCCCTCCGCACCCTCGCGCTGCGGCCGCACCTCATCTGGGGCCGCGGCGACCCCCACCTCGTCCCCCGCCTGCTCGCCCGCGCCCGCGCCGGCCGGCTCCGCATCGTCGGCGACGGCCGCAACCGGGTCGATCTGGTCCACGTGGACAACGCCGTCGACGCCCACCTGCTGGCCGAGGCCGCCCTCCGCCTGGGTCCCGGTTCGTGGGACCAGCCCGCGGGGCCGCGCCGCGCGGACGGCCGGGCCTTTTTCATCACCAACGGCGAGCCGGTCCGGCTCTGGGACTGGATCAACGGCCTGCTCGCCGCGCTGGGTGAGCCGCCGGTGACGAAACAAGTCTCCTGGGGATCCGCCGCCGCCCTCGGCGCGGTGTGCGAGGCCGCCTGGCGCGTGCTGCCCCTGCGCGGCGAGCCGCCGATGACCCGGTTCATCGCCACCGAGCTGGCCCAGGACCACTGGTTCAACCTCGCCGCCGCGCGGCGCGACCTCGGCTACGCGCCGCGGGTCACCATGGCCGCCGGCACCGCCGACCTGGTGGCCGGCCTGCGGGGCGCGGGACCCGCCCTTTTATGAACCTGCGCCAGATCTTCCTGCCCGCCCTCGCCATGGCGGCGATCGTGCTGCTCTCGAACCTCCTCGTGCAGTTCCCGCTGAACGCCTGGCTGACCTGGGGCGCGTTCTCCTATCCCGTCGCCTACTTCGTCACCGACGTGTGCAACCGCGTCGCCGGGCCGCCGCTCGCGCGCCGCGTCGCCTGGATCGGCTTCGCCGTGGGCCTGGCCTGCTCCGCCCTCCTCGCGCCGGTCCGCATTGCCGTCGCCTCCGGCGCCGCCTTCATCGTCTCGCAGCTCCTCGATGTCGCGGTCTTCAACCGGCTCCGCCAGCAGAGCTGGTGGCGGGCCCCGCTCTTCGGCTCCAGCGCCGCCTCGGTCCTCGACACCGGCATTTTCTTCAGCCTCGCCTTCGCCGGCACCCCGGTCCCCTGGCTGCCGCTCGCCGGCGGCGATCTGGGCGTGAAGCTGGCGATGGCCCTGGCCCTGTTGCCGCCCTACCGGGCGCTGGTGCGCCGGCTGACCCGCGCCTGACCCGCCCGGGGCTCAGCTCCGCTGCCGCACCGCCTCGAAGAGCGTGATGATCGTGGCCATGGCCACGTTGAGCGAATCCGCCTGCCCGGCCATCGGGATGCGCACCGGCAGGTCCGCCTGCTGCAGCCAAAATTCGCTCAGGCCGTACTGCTCGCTGCCCATGATGATCGCGAGCGGACCCCGGAGGTCCGCGTCCGTGTAGAGGGTGGCCGCCGCCGGGGTCGTGGCCACGGTCCGGATGCCCTTCGCCCGCAGCCACGCCAGCACCTGCGCGCTCTCCGCCACCACCAGGGGCACCGCGAACAGCACCCCGGTCGAGGCCCGCACCACGTTGGGATTGAAGATGTCGGTGACCGGGTCGCACACGATCACCGCGTCGCAGCCCGCGGCGTCCGCGCTGCGCAGGATCGTGCCGAGGTTGCCCGGCTTCTCGATCGCCTCCACCACCAGCAGGCAGGGCGCGGCCGGCAGCGTGAGGTCCTCCAGCCGCCGCCGCCACTGCGGCGCCACGGCCAGCAGGCCGTCCGGCCGCTCGCGGTAGGCCACCTTGGCGAAGGTCTCCTTGGTCAGCTCGAACAGCTGCGCCCCCGCCGCCCGCGCCTGGGCGAGGAGCGCGGGCTCGTTCTCCCCCAGGAACCACTCCGGCGCGTAGTACAGCTCGGCCAGCGGCACCGCCCGCTCCAGCGCCCGCCGGATCTCGCGGTAGCCCTCGACCAGGAACACCCCGGCCTCGTCGCGCGGGCGGCGGTCGCGCAGCTTCACCAGCTGCTTCACCCGCGGATTCTGGAGACTGGAGATGCGTTCGTCCATCGGCGGGGAGTCACCACGAATTTCGCCCAACAGACGAAATAAAAATCTCCCGGCGGGCCGGTTCCCCCCGACCGGGCCGCGGCCGGAGGTTGAGTTTGGTTGCGGCAGGCCGGACTAGCTGTTTCGTGCCTTGCGTGGCCAAGCCCAAGAAATTCAAGGACGTTCCCTTCGCCTATCATACCGAGCTGGAGCTCGAGATCGCGACCCTGACCAATCTCGGCTCCGGCCTCGGCCGGGTCGCCCTGCCGGGCGAGACCGCGGCCCAGTGGGTGGTGATGGTGCCGTTCGCCCTGCCCGGCGAGCGGGTCCGGGTGCGCGTCTTCCGCAACCACAAGAACTTCTCCGAGGCCGACCTGGTCGCCGTGCTCACCCCGTCGCCGTCCCGCGTCCCCGCCACCTGCCCGCTGTTCGGCCGCTGCGGCGGCTGCCAGTACCAGCACCTGGCCTACGCCGATCAGCTCGCCTGGAAGCAGCGCCAGGTCAGCGAGCTGCTCCAGCACCTGGCCGGGGTCTCCTTTCCCGTGGCGCCGGTCATCGCCTCGCCCCGCGCGCTGGGCTACCGCTCGAAAATCACGCCGCACTTCAACCCGCCGCGCGAGGGCCTGCCGATGCCCATCGGCTTCCTGCGCCAGGGGACCCGCTTCGACCTGCTGGACGTGCCGCACTGCCCGATCGCCACCCCGGCGATCAACACCCGGCTCACGGCGGTGCGCGCCGACGTCCTGGCCCGCCGCGCCGACTATACCCGGGGCGCCACCCTGCTCCTGCGCGAGGCCGGCGGCGAGGTCACGACCGGCTACGACACCGTCATCACGGAAGTCGTCGGGGGCCTGCGGCTGCGGTTCCTCGCGCGCGATTTTTTCCAGAACAATCCCTTCATCCTGCCGGCCTTCACCGACTACGTCCGGGCGCAGGCGGCCGCCAGCGGCGCCCGCTTCCTCGTCGACGCCTATTGCGGCAGCGGCCTGTTCGCCCTGACCGCCGCCCCGGCCTTCACCCAGGTGGCCGGGATCGAGCTCAGCGCCAGCAGCGTCGCCTTCGCGCGCGAAAACGCCGCGGCCAACGGCTGCGCCAACGCCACCTTCCAGGCCGGCGACGCCGCGGCCATTTTTCAGGGCCTCACCTTCCCGCCGGCCGACACCGCGGTGGTCATCGACCCGCCGCGCAAGGGCTGCGACGGGGTCTTCCTCGCCCAGCTCTTCGCCTTCGGCCCGCGCGCCGTCGTGTATGTCTCGTGCGACCCCGCGACCCAGATGCGCGACCTGAAGGAGTTCCTCGCCGCCGGCTACACCCTGACCGCCGTCCAGCCCTTCGACCTGTTCCCGCAGACCCGCCACCTCGAATGTGTCCTCACACTGGTCCGCGGACCCCAGCCGGCCGCGGGATTGCCAAACGAATTGGTTCTGCTACCGCCTCGGGGATGAGTTCCCATCCCCCTCTCCTGACCCCGGCCGGCGCCCCGCCCCATGCCTGGAACTTTTTCCGCACCGGCGGGCTCGACCAGGTCGCCCTGACCACCGCCGCGGACCTGCGCGCGCTCGGCCAGCTCGACCCGAAGCTGTGGGTTGCGCTGTCCTGCCCGGTCAAGGGCCTCGAGCTCGATGAAAAGACCCTCGCACTGATCGACGCCGACGGCGACGGCCGCATCCGCGCCCCCGAGCTCATTGCCGCGGTGCAGTGGACGGCGGAGCGGCTCAAGGACCCCGCCTCGCTCCTGCGCGGCGCCGATTCCCTCCCGCTGGCCGCGATCAACGACGCGACCCCGGAGGGCCGGGTCATCCTCGCCGCCGCCCAGCAGATCCTCGCCGGCCTCGGCCAGGCCGGCGCCACCGACCTGCCGGCCGCCGCGACGGCGGACCTCTCGAAAATTTTTACCGCCTCCGCGCTCAACGGCGACGGCGTCATCCCGGTCGAGGCGACGGCGGATCCCGCGGTGCAGGCCCTCATACGGGACATCCTCGCCTGCCGCGGGGGGATCACCGACCGGACCGGCGAGACCGGCGTCACCGCCGCCAAGGCCGACGAATTTTTTCAGGAACTCGCCGCCTATGTGGCCTGGGTGGAGGAGGGGGCCGGGCGGGAGCTCGCCGAGCTCGGGGCGGCCACCGGCGCCGCCTGCGCGGCGCTCCGGGCGGTCCGCGCCAAGGTTGACGACTATTTCGCGCGCGGCCGCCTCGCGGCCTTCGACCCGCGCGCCCTCGCCGCGCTCAACCGGCCGGAAAGCGACTATCTGGCGATCGCGGCGCAGGAGTTGCCGCCCACCGCCGCGGCGGTCGCCGGCTTCCCGCTGGCCCGCATCGAGGCCGGCCGGCCGCTGCCCTTGCTCGAGGGCGTCAACCCCGCCTGGGCCGGCGCGCTCGCGACGCTGCAGGCCGCCGTGGTCGCGCCCCTGCTGGGCGCGGGCCAGACCACCCTCACCGAGGCGCAGTGGCACGGGCTGACCGCGCGGTTCGCCGCGTATGAAGCCTGGCTGGGACGCCCGGCCGGGGCGAGCGTGGCCCTGCTCGGCCTCGCCCGGGCCCGCGAGCTGCTGGCCGGCCACGGTCGCGCGGCGCTCGCCGACCTGCTCGCCCAGGACCTGGCGCTGGCCCCCGAGTTCCGCGCCCTCAGCGCGGTGGACCGGCTCGTGCGCTACCACCGCGACCTCCGCGCCCTGCTCTGCAATTTCGTCAACTTCGCCGACTTCTACTCCCGGGACCACCGCGCCATCTTCCAGGCGGGCACGCTCTTCGTCGACAGCCGCTCCTGCGAGCTCTGCCTCCGGGTCGACGATCCGGCGGCGCACGCCGCCCTCGCCAGCAGCAGCAAGGCCTACATCGCCTACGTCGACTGCCGCCGCGCCAGCGGCGAGACGATGAAGATCGCCGCCTGCGTCACCCAGGGGGACAGCGACTTTCTGGTCACCGGCCGCAACGGCCTCTTCTACGACCGCCAGGGGCGCGACTGGGACGCGACGATCACCAAGATCATCGATAATCCCATCAGCCTGCGGCAGGCGTTCTGGTCCCCCTACAAAAAGTTCGTGCGGATGCTGGAGGAGCAGGTGGCCAAGCGCGCGGCGGCGGCCGATGCGGAGGCCAGCAGCCGGCTCGCTTCCACGGCGGAGACCGCGGCCAACGCCGACCGGACGAAACCCGCGCCCAAGAAAATCGACATCGGCACCGTGGCCGCCCTCGGGGTTGCCGTCGGCGCCATCGGCGGCGCCCTCGCCACCCTCGCCACCGGGCTGGCCAAGCTCGCCCCGTGGCAGCTGCCCCTGGTGCTCGTGGCGGCCATGCTGTTCATCTCGCTGCCCGCCGTGGTCATCGCCTGGCTCAAGCTGCGCCAGCGGACCCTCGGACCCATCCTTGATGCCAACGGCTGGGCCATCAATGGCCGGGTCCGGATCAACCTGCCGTTCGGCACCGCCCTCACCCAGCGCGCCGCCCTGCCCCCCGGCGCCAGCCGGTCACTCAAGGATCCCTACGCGGAGAAAAAGGGCGGGCGCCGCACGCTGCTGGTCGCGGTCCTCTGCCTGCTCGCCCTGCTCGGCCTCGCCCGGTTCCTCGGCTGCTGGCCCTTCGCCTCCCCCGCGGGGACGGAGGCCGAGGCCCCGGCCGGCGAGACGATGAACTGAACCGGCGCCCGGCGCCGGTTCCTCTTCGCGGGTCGGTCAGTCAGCGGGATTCAATCCACTCCGGCGACGCATACTGCTCCGTCAGGCCGCTGACTTCCTCCCAGTCCAGCTCGGGCCAGGGGGTGGCCACGGCGGGACACTGCAGCGCCGCGGCGAGGTGCGCGGCCAGGTCGTCGTGCAGCCGGTCCCAGTCGAGGGCGGCACCGGTGGCGGGCCGCCAGAGCGAGCCCTGGAACAGCAGCCCGCGCTTGTTTCGCTTCTGCGCGCCGCCGGCGATCTTTTCCCCGCTGCGCTCATGAACCACGTCATACCGCTCGGCCCGCTGAAAACACACGCCGCTGGCCGCGACGGCTTCGCCGGGCGCCGGCGGGGCTTCCGCCTGCTGGGTGACCGCCGGCACGCCCTGGGCGCGGAGCGCGGCGGCCAGGCACTCGTGCACCGCCCGGTAGCTCTGGGTCGCCCGCTCCTCCTCCAGGGAATGCCCGCGGGGAATCACCAGGGAATAGGTCCAGTCGTCGCGGTGATCCACGATTCCTCCGCCGGTGGGGCGCCGGCACAGGTCCACCGGCTCGCCCGGGGGCAGCGCCCCGCGCACCCAGGCGATCTTTTGCGCGTAGCCAAAGGTGAAGGCCGGGCCGCGCCAGTCATAGTGCCGGAAGCGCGGCACCGCCGGTCGCGGGTAGCGCTGCAGCAGCAGGAAATCGAGCGCCATGTTTTCCGCCGCGCCCCCCCGGCGAACCGGTAAGATCTCCAAGTCCATGCCTCACCACATCCCGGCCCCGCTCAGGCGTCCAGCAGGGAACGCACCGCCTGCAGGAGGGTGTTGAGCGCGTAGGGTTTCGGGAGATGCGCCCACCGGCTGCGCGGCAGCCCCGCCAGGGAGACCGGGTGACGGGGCGTGGCCGTGGACAGCACCCGCAGTCCGGGCACGGCGGCGTGCAGGGCGGGGGCGAGGCGGTCGCCCGGGCGGGTCAGGCTCGTGATGAGCAACTGGACCGGGCGGGAGCCCTGGCGCACCGCGCGCCGCGCGGTCGCCGGCGTCTTCACGGCGACCACCGTGTAGCCGTCGGCGGTCAGGACGCCGGAAACCATCTTGCGGATCACCTCATCCTCCTCGACGAGCAGCACGGTTTCATGACCCTGCGTGGAGGGGAGCGGCTCAAGGGCCTCGGGCGGCGGCAACGCGTCCTCGGGCAACTGGACCTCGGGCAGCAGGAACTGCAGGGTCGAGCCCTTGGCCGGCGCGCTTTTCACCTGGATGAAACCGCCGCTCCGCTGGACCACGCCGTGGACGAGCGCCAGGCCCAGCCCGGTGCCCTTCCCCTCGGGCTTGGTCGTGAAGAACGGCTCAAAGAGCTGCTTCTGGATCTCCTCGCTCATTCCCGTCCCGTTGTCCTGGACGCTCAGGCAGACGTATGCGCCCGGCCGGGCATCCGTGAACCGGCGGTTGAGACCGGATTTGACCTGGCGGCGGGCGGTGCCGATGACCACGATCCCGTTCCGTCGCAGCGCATCGCGGGCGTTGAGCGTGAGGTTGATCATCACCTGCTCGATCTGCGCCGGGTCGGCCCGGACCTGGCCGATGCCCGGGTCCAGGTCGAGTTCGAGCCGGCCGGCCTCGCCCAGCAGGCGGCGGAGAATCCCGGCCTGCTGGTGGATGAACCGGTTGAGGTTGATGACCTTGAATCGCACCGGCTGACGGCGGCCGAAGGCGAGCAGTTGGCGCGTGAGCAGCGCGGCCTTCTTGCCGGCCAGATGGATTTCCTCCACGCCCTTCAGGATCCGCGGCTGGTCCGCGGCCTGGCCCGCGAGAATCTGGCAGTAGCCGTTGATGACGGAGAGCAGGTTGTTGAAGTCGTGGGCCACCCCGCCGGCCAGGCGCCCGACGGCGTCGAGCCGCTGCGCATGCAGGAGCGCCTCCTGCAGCTGGCGCTTCTCCGTGGTGTCGCGGTACGAGGCCACCACATGGGCGGGATGGCCGCGCGCGGCGGGAATAACACTGAGCGTCCACGCCGCGTGCAGGGTCGTGCCGTCCCGGCGCCGCAAGTTGCCTTCGCCGGACAGCGGCCGGCCGGACCGGGCGCTCCGCCGCCAGCGGGAGATTTTTGCGGCCTCCGCCGGGTCGGCGTGCAGGGCCTCGGGCCGGCACCCGTTCAGGCCGTGCAAGGGGTAGCCGGTCAGCGCGCAAAAATTCTCGTTGGCGAAAACGATCTCGAGCCGGGCCGCCGCCCGGGTGAGGCGGGCGATGTACACGCCCTCATCCTGCGCCCGGAGCGCGGCGGCCAGCAGGTCCTCCGACGCGGCAGGGCGGGCGGGGCGCCGGCGGGTTTTCACGGCGCGAGGCGTTCGATGGCCCAGCTGCCGTCGGCGACCCGGCGATAGCGCAGGCGGTCATGCAGCCGGCTGCGCCGACCCTGCCAGAACTCCACCGTCTCGGGGGTCACGCGGAAGCCGCCCCAGTACGGCGGCAGCGGCACCAGCTGGCCGGCATATTTCCGCTCCGCCTCCTTCATCGCGTCGTCGAGCGCCTTGCGCCCGGAGAGCATGCTGCTTTGCGCCGAGGCCCAGGCCGCGAGCTGGCTGGGGAGCGGCCGGCTGTGAAAATAGGCCTCCGCCTCCTCGCGGGTGACTTTCGCCACCGGGCCCTCGACGATCACCTGCCGTTCAAAGGGGAACCAGGGAAACACCAGCGAGGCGCGCGGATTGCCGTCGAGCTCCCGGCCCTTGCGGCTCTCGTAGTTGGTGTAGAAGACAAACCCGCGGCCATCCAGTCCCTTGAGCAGCACCGTGCGCGCCGACGGCCGGCCGTCGCGGCTCGCGGTGGCCAGCACCATGGCGTTGGGCTCGACCAGCTTGGAGGCCGACGCCTCCTGGAACCATTTTTCAAACTGCCGGAACGGATCGCGGGCGAGGTCTTTTTCCGCCAGCCCAGCCAGATTGTAGTCTTTTCTCAGGTCGGCGAGCGGCATGCGAGGTCCGGATAGTGAGGCGGGGAAACGGCCCTGTCAAAAATCATCTGGTCAGGGCCTGAATCAAAGCCTGCGCGGCGGGGAAACGGCGGCTTAGTTCCGCCCGGCGGCCCAGCTGGAACTCCCTCTCATCCCAGGCAGGGGTCAGCGTGCAGCCCAGCAGCGCCCAGCCCCGACGCCGGGCGCCGGTCCGCAGCCGCGCCGCCTGCCACGTCCCGCCGGGCACCACCAGTTGCGGGCGCTGGCCGGCCAGCACGCCGGCCCCCAGCACGGTGCGGACCACGGTCCGGAGCCGGGGGTCCAGCTGCAGGTGTTCCACCGGGTCGCCGGCATGAAAATGCCATAATTCCTCGGACGCCACCCGGTGCCAGGCCGAGAAGCTGTCCGGCGTCAGGAGGAACCAGATCGCCGAGCCGGCTGCGCGGCCGGGCGCCACTTGGGCCGCGCTCACCCAGGTCTGCCGGAAGAATCCCCCTTCCTGCGGCAGGGGCTCGAGCCCAAGCCGGGCCACGATTTTTTTCGCCGCGAGGTTCACCGGCCCAGCCAACCACGGATCGCCTTCCGGGTGAAAGCCCGGAATGGGGCGGGTCCGGCCCGGGCCCCGGCATTTTCCGCGCTTCCGTTTCCCGCCGGTTCCTTGATTCTGTCCGGATGGAGTTCGTCCCGTGGATTTATGCGCTGCTGTTCGCCGTCGGGCTGATGGCGGGGTGGGTGGACGCCATCGCGGGCGGCGGCGGCCTCATTGCGCTGCCCGTGCTGCTATCCCTCGGGCTGCCGGTGCCCCTCGCCCTGGGCACCAGCAAATTCCAATCCACCGGCGGCACGCTGGTCGCCACCTGGCACTATCTCCGGAGCGGCTGGGTGGATTTTCGCGCCTGCCGGCTGGGCATCGCGGCCACCCTGGTCGGCGCGGTGCTGGGCACGCTCACGGTACAGCGGCTGGACCCGCACCAGCTCGGCCGGCTGATCCCGTGGCTGCTGGCCGCCGTCCTGCTCTACACGCTGCTCCGGCCGGCGGTGGGCGCGACCGACCAGCCGCCGCGCATGAGGTCCGGCCTGTTTTATTCGGTGTTCGGACTGGGGCTGGGGTTTTACGACGGTTTTTTCGGCCCCGGCGCCGGCCTGTTCTGGGCGCTTTCGCTGATCGTGCTGCAGGGGCATAATTACGCCCGGGCCACGGC
This sequence comes from uncultured Opitutia bacterium, assembly GCA_903830425.1. Classification (GTDB taxonomy): domain Bacteria; phylum Verrucomicrobiota; class Verrucomicrobiia; order Opitutales; family Opitutaceae; genus Opi-474. The sequence goes on along the minus strand of CAIKTR010000194.1, from coordinate 22,105 downwards.
CCACACCAAGGTGATGAACCTGACCAGCAACCTGGTCTCGCTCGCCCTCTTCGCCTCGGCCGGGCTGGTGCAGCTCGGGGCGGGCCTCGCCATGGCCGCCGGCCAGATCGTCGGCGCCCGGCTGGGCGCCCGGCGGGTGCTCCAGCGGGGGGCCGCCTTTGTCCGGCCGGTTTTCCTCACGGTGGTCGCCCTCACCCTGCTCCGCCTGCTCTGGCTCAATCACCGGTAGGCCGCTTTAGGCTTTGGCTGGGGCGCGGGGAGGGGTATCCTCGGCCATCATGTCGCCCGCCGCCTTCCTCGACCACCATGCCGCTGACCTGACCGCCCTGCTGCAGCGCCTCGTCCGCCTCCCGACCGTCAATCCGCCCGGCGAGAACTACGGGGCCATCACCACGCTGCTGACCCGCGAGCTCCGCTCCCTCGGCCTGGTCACGCGCCGCTACGCCATTCCCGCCGCCCAGCTGCGCCGCCATCTGCCGCCCGACCAGCGGATTTTCCCGCGCTACAACGTCCTCGGCAAGCTGGCCGTCGCGGGGGCCCGCAAGACGATCCACTTCAACGCCCACTACGATGTCGTGCCGGTCTCCGGCCAGTGGCGGCATGGCAGCCCGTTCAGCGGCCGGGTGGACGGCGGCTGGATTTACGGCCGGGGCACCTCGGACATGAAGGGCTCGATGGCGAGCTGCCTGCTGGCGCTGCGCGCCCTGCGCGCCACCCGCACCGCCCCCCGGATGAATGTCGAGGTGTCGTTCACCGCCGACGAGGAAACCGACTCCTTTCTCGGCACCGGCTGGCTGGTCGCCCACGCCCCGATCAAACCCGACTACGCCATTGTCATGGAGGGGGGCGAGGGGGGCTCGGTCTGCTGCGGCCACAACGGCGTCGTCTGGCTGGAGGTCACGGTCCACGGCCGCGCGGCCCACGGCTCGATGCCGGAGAAGGGGGTCAACGCCCTGGAAAAAATGTCCGCGCTCGTCCTGCTGCTGGGGGACTACCAGCGGCAGCTGGCCCGCCGCACCTTCGCCACGCCGGAGGGCAAGGTCATGTGCCCGACGCTCAACCTCGGCGGCTGCTTCAGCTCCGGCGAGGGCGGCAAGATCAACACCGTGCCGGCGCTCGCGCGCTTCTCCGTCGACCGGCGCGTCATCGCGATCGAGACCGTGGCCGGCGCCGAGCGCGAGCTGCGCGCGTTCCTCGCCGCCGCCGCCCGCCGGATCCCCGGCTGCCGCATCACGGTGGCCAAGGTTTCCGACAACCACCCGTGCTTCCACGCGCCGACCGACCCGTTCTTCGCCGCCATGGCCCGGAGCGTCACGCGCATCCGCCGCGCCCCGACGACCTTCAACGTCTCCACCGGGTTCAACGACATGCACTTCTTCGCGCACCACCGGAAGATTCCGACCCTGGGCTACGGCCCCGGCGGCCAGCACGAGCACGCGATCGACGAGCGCGCCCGCCTCAAGGACCTGGTCGCCGCCGCCAAGATCTACGCGGACCTGCTGACCACGTTCGCCGGGTAGGGCGCGGCGCGGCCCCGGCGGTCAGCCCGCCCAGCCGTGGCGGATCATGTTCACCGCGATCGCGGCCAGCAGGAGCGAGACGATCTTGGAGATCGCCCGCATGCCGGTCGCGCTGATCTTGCTGCCGATCCACTCGCTGTAGGCGAAGGCCAGCACCACGATCACCAGGTTCGCCACCAGCGCGGCCAGGGTCACCAGCCAGCCCAGCGTCTGCGCCAGCAGGAGCAGCGTGGTGATGGAGGCGGGGCCGGCGATGAGCGGCATGCCCAGCGGCACGACGCCGAAGTCATCCGCCAGCTTGACGGGCTCCTCCGCCGCCGAGTGCATCAGGTCGCGCGCCGCCAAAATGAACAGGATGAGCCCGCCCGCGATCTGGAAGTCGCTGACGGTGATGCCCAGCGCCGTGAACACGGACTGGCCGAGGAAGAGGAAGCCGAGCGCGACGAGGCCGCCGGTCCAGGCCGCCTGGTTGGCAATCGTCTTCCGGCGCGCGAGCGGCACGCCGACGCTCATCGCGAGAAAAACCGCGGCGAGCCCGATCGGGTCGATCGCGACGAACAGCGGGATGAAGGCCTTGATAAAATTCGCCAGAAACACGGGCATGGCCGGACTCTCGCCGGTCCGCGCCTCCGGCGCAAGCCCGGGACCGCGCCGCGGGTTATCCGCCGCCCCGCGCACTCCGCCATTGCCTCACCCCGCGCCGGGCGGCAACTTCGCCGCTTCCAGCCCATGAAAATCAACGCCACGCTCACCCCGGCCAAGCTCCAGAAGAAAGTCTCCCGCGTGTTCGAACTCGCGGGCCAGAAGATCCGCGCGGTCGACGCGTCCTGGGATTCCGCCCAGGGCACGCCGGTCTTCACCGTTCAGGGCCAGTACACCTCGCGCGGCTGGACCGAGTGGACCCAGGGCTTCCAGTTCGGCCTGGCCTTCCTCCATTTCGACGCGACCGGGGACGAGTCCTCGCTCCGGCTGGGCCGCGCCAAGACGCTGAAGCACATGGCGTCGCATGTTTCCCACGTCGGGGTGCACGACCACGGCTTCAACAACATCTCCACCTACGGCAACCTCCGCCGCCTGATGCTCGAGGGGAAGATTCCCTTCGACCCGCAGGAGCTCAACTACGCCGAGCTCGCGCTCAAGGTCTCCGGCGCCGTGCAGGCCGCCCGGTGGTCCACCACCGCCTACGGCACGGGCTACGTGTATTCCTTCAACGGCCCGCACTCGCTCTTCTCCGACACCATCCGCTCCATGCGCTCGCTCGTCGTCGCCGACCAGCTCGGCCACGTGCTGATGGGCGAGGGGGACAAGCCCACCAACCTGCTGCTCCGCGCGATCGAGCACGCCAAGACCACCGCGCGCTTCAACGTCTACTTCGGCACCGGGCGCGACGCCTACGACGTCCGCGGCCGCGTCGTCCATGAGTCGATCTTCAACCGCAACGACGGCCACTACCGCTGCCCGTCCAGCCAGCAGGGTTTCTCGCCGTTCACCACCTGGACCCGCGGCGCCGCCTGGATCATCACCGGCTACGCCGAGCAGCTGGAGTTCCTCGACACGGTGCCGGGCGCGGCGCTCGACGCCGCCGGCGGCCGGCGGGTCGTGACCGATCTTTTTCTCCAGACCGCCCGGGCGGCGAGCGACTACTACATCGACGGCTACACGGCGAAGGACGGCATTCCCTACTGGGACACCGGCGCCCTGCACACGTCCGCACTGGGCGACTACCAGCGCCGCGCCGCCGATCCGTTCAACGCCCACGAGCCGGTCGACAGCTCCGCGGCCGCGATCGCGGCGCAGGGCCTCATCCGGCTGGGCAACTACCTCGCGGCCCACGGCGCGGCCGCCGCCGGCCGCAAGTACCTGCAGGCCGGGCTCACCGTCGCGGACACGCTCTTCGCCGAGCCCTACCTCTCGACCGACCGGCGGCACCAGGGCCTCATCCTCCACAGCGTCTACCACCGGCCGAACGGCTGGGACCACGTCCCGAAGGGCCGGAAGGTCCCGTGCGGCGAGTCCTCGATGTGGGGCGACTACCACGCGCTGGAACTCGCCCTGCTCATCTCGCGGATGGCCGACGGGCGGTACTACACCTTCTTCTGAGACCGCCTGTGCCCGTCCCGCTCCTCTACGAGTCCCACTGCCACACGCCGCTCTGCCAGCACGCCACCGGTGAGCCCGTCGCGTACGCCGCCGCGGCCGCCGCGCGCGGCCTGAAGGGGATCATCTTTACCTGCCACTGTCCGCTGCCGGACGGGCTCTCGTCCCGGGTGCGGATGGCGCCGGACCAGTACGAGCACTACGTTGCACTGGTGGCGGCGGCGCGGGCGCAATTTGCCGGCCGGGTGGACGTCCGCCTCGGCCTCGAGAGCGACTACCTGCCCGGCACCGAGTCCTGGCTGGAACAGCTCCATGCCCGGCATCCGCTGCACCATGTGCTCGGGTCGGTGCACATGCAGATTCCGGAATACCGGGCCCGCTACTTCCGCGGCGACTGGCTGGACTACCAGCAGACCTACTTCCGGCACCTGGCGGAGTCCGCCGAGACCGGGCTGTTCGACACGCTCGCCCATCCCGACCTGGTGAAGAACGAGGCGCCGGCCGAATGGGATTTTGCGCGCATCCGGCCCGACATCGAGCGGGCGCTCGACCGCATCGCCGCCACCGGCGTGGCGATGGAGCTGAACACCAGCGGGCTCCAGAAGGCCATCCGCGAGTTCAACCCCAGCCCCACCATGCTGCGGCTGGTGCAGGCGCGCGGGATTCCCGTCGTGATCGGGGCGGATGCGCACTCCGTCGGCCGGGTGGGCGCGGACTACGCGACCGCGCTGCGCACGCTGCAGGCCGCGGGCTTCACCGAGGTCAGCTTCTTCCTCGAGCGGCAGCGGCAGACCGTGCCGATTCCCGCCGCGCTCGCCTCGCTGGCCTAGGCGCCGCGCCCGGGCCGGCGACCGGAAAAAACTGTCCTTTGGGCGGACAACGCCTATGTCCGCGGGGTGCGCGCCGCGTCCGTCAACCTCTACGATCTCACCCGCGAGGAGCTCCGGCTCCGGCTGGTGCGCTGGGACCTGAATCCCTTCCACACGGCGCGGCTCTGGAACTACCTCTATCTCCAGCTGGCCGACTCGTTCGACGCGATGCCGGAGCTGCCGGCCAGGGTGCGGGCCCGGCTGCGGGCGGACGCCCGGCTCGGCGTCCTGCCCACGGCGCTCGCGACCGATTCCTGCGACGGGTTCACACGCAAGTACCTGCTCACCCTCGCCGACTCGCACCGGGTCGAAACCGTGCTGATGCGCTTCACCGGGCGCGTCACGGCGTGCCTCTCGAGCCAGGTGGGGTGCGCGATGGGCTGCGTGTTCTGCGCGACCGGGCAGATGGGATACACCCGCCACCTCACCCCCGGCGAGATTGTCGCCCAGGCCGTGCACGTCGCCCGCGCGCTCCGCGCCGCCCGCGAGCCGCACCGGCTGCGCAACGTCGTCCTCATGGGCATGGGCGAGCCGCTGCACAACTACGAGGCGGTCATGCAGGCGGTGGACATCCTGGGTGACGCGGCCGGCCTCGCGCTCGGGGCCGAGCGCATCACGCTCAGCACCGTCGGCGTGGTCCCCGGCATCCTCCGGCTCGCGCGCGAGCGGCGCCCCGTGCACCTGGCCGTCTCCCTCCACGCTGCCACCCAGGCCGAACGCGCCGCGCTGGTGCCGGCGGCGAAAAAGTGGCCGCTGGACGAGCTCCTGGCGGCCTGTCGCACCTACAGCGAGTCCACCGGCCGCCGGATTTTCTACGAGTGGACGCTGATCGAGGGGCAGAACGACTCGGCGGCGCAGGCCCGCGCGGTCGGCCGCCTGCTGCGCGGCCTGCCCGCCCAGGTGAACCTCATTCCCCTCAACCCCACCGCGGGCTATGCCGGGGTCCCGACGCGCACGGAGGCCGCGCGGAATTTCCAGCTGATCCTCAAGGAGGAGTTCCAGCTCCCGAGCACCGTGCGCCAGCGCCGCGGGGTCGACATTGGCGCCGGCTGCGGCCAACTCGCCGGGGCGGCGGCCTCCTGAGCGGCCTGAGCGGCCTGAGCGCCCTGAGCGGCGGAAGCGGCCTTACCGGCCCACCCGGGCCCGCCGCGCCTGCACGGCGGCGGCGAGTTGGGCGAAGAGGGGCAGGGTTTTCTCCCAGGCGAGGCAGCCGTCGGTGATGCTGCGACCGTACACCAGCGGGGGGGCCTGATAGTCCTGGGTGCCGCCGAGCAGGTTGCTTTCGATCATCACGGCGGCGAGGGCGGTTTCCCCCGCGGCCATCTGTGCGGCGAGATCCGCCACGACCTCGGCCTGCTTCTCCGGGTCCTTGGCGCTGTTGGCATGGCTGCAATCCACCATGAGATAGGGTGGCAGCTGGTTCTTCTTCAGCAGCGCCGTGGCGGCCTGGACCTGCGGCGCGGAAAAATTCGCCCCCTGGCTGCCGCCGCGCAGGACCAGATGCCCGTGCTCATTGCCGGCAGTGCCCATCACCGCCGGGGCCCCTTCGCGGGTGAGCGAGGGAAACCAGTGCGGCTGGCGCGCGGAGCGGATGGCGTCGACCGCCACCTGGATGTCGCCGTCGGTGCGGTTCTTGAAGCCCACCGGCATGGACAGGCCGGAGGCCAGCTCGCGGTGCACCTGGCTTTCCACCGTGCGGGCGCCGATCGCGCCCCACGAGACGAGGTCCGCGTAGTACTGGCCCAGCGTGGTGTCGAGAAACTCGGTCGCCACCGGCACGCCGAGCCCGGTGACATCGATCAGCAGCTTCCGGGCAAGGCGCAGTCCGGCATTGATCTGAAAGCTGCCGTCGAGGAACGGGTCGTTGATCAGGCCCTTCCAGCCCAGCACCGTCCGCGGTTTTTCGAAGTACACCCGCATGACCAGCAGCAGTTCCCGCGCATAGAGCGGCGCGACCTCCTGCAGGCGCTGCGCGTACTCCACCGCGGCCGCCGCATCGTGGATCGAGCACGGGCCCACCACCACCAGCAGCCGCGAATCCGCGCCGGTAAGGATGTCCGCCACCTCCCGGCGCGTGCGCGCCACCAGGGCCGCGCGGGCGTCATCGAGCGGCAGCTCATCCGCCAGCACCGCCGGGGCGATCAGCGGCTTGGTGGCGCGGATGCGCAGGTCGGAGGTGGGCGGGTGCATGGGGAAATAACTGACGGTCCGGCCGGGCCGCGGCCATCTTTTCCGCCGGCGGCGCGCCGGACCTACCCGAGGAGCTGCTGCGCCTGGCTGACCACCGCCGTGGGCCGGACCTGCACCGCGGCCAGGCTGCCGACCAGACCATGGCGGCGCGCCGCGCTGCTCAGGGTCAGCCAGCCCAGCGAGGCCGCTTCCGTCGTCATCGCCTGGTCGGCGGCGGCATCGATCACCGCCGCCGGCAGCACAAGCTGCTCCTTGGGCAGCAGGCCCCGGTCGCCGAGGAAAAGCGACAGGGACGAGCCCAGCAGGCCGAGCCAGGCGGTGGGCCGGGCAGGCGGCGCGTAGGGAACGCCGGATTTTTCCGGCGACCATTCCATGAAGGTCCGAATCTGCTCATGGAGCTGGGTAAGTTCCGTCTCCGCCGTGGCGGGGCTCCAGCGGACCGTGAGGGTTTTCCGCTCCCGGAGCTTTTTCACCTCCCAGACCCGCAGCACCAGCTCATAGTCGGCGGCTGTCTGGCGCAGCGCCCCGGTGAAAATATAGTCCAGCCCGCCCTCCGTGGTCTCGGCCAGCTGGCGCAGGTTGCTCGTCGCCCACTCGGCCCCGAGCAGGGCGTAGTGCCGCTGGTTCATGACGCCGATCACCGCGATCGGCAGGTAGTGGGGGGAAAAATAAAACGTCTCCGCCAGCCAGAGCGGCAGCGCGCGGGTCAGGCGGCCCGCTTCCGTCTCCGGCTGCTTCATCACCTCGCCCAAGTCTTGGACCCCCAGCAGCGCGAGCTGGGTGAACGCCACGCGGCGCGGCGCGGCGCCCTTGGCGGGCAGGATCTCCGCGGCCAGCGGCTCGAGGCCGTAAAACCAGATGGGCTTGCTGATGCTGACAAAGTTGATCTGCGGCGCCTCGGCTGCCGCCCCCGTCCCGCCTGTCGCGCCCGCCCCGTCGGCCGCCTCGAGCGGGGGCAGCCCGGCGTGAATCAGCTCGGCGAGGGCATTGGAAAATCCCTGCAGCCGCTCCTCGAGCTCGGGCCGCTGGAGGGAAAACAGGATGTCGAGGACGTGCTGGGCGGCGTCGGTGTGGCGGAGCGCGAGGTAGGCCTGGAGGAGGTTCAGCCCGGTGGCCGGACCGTGCCGCTCGGCGTCGTAGCGCGGGGCGACGAGTTCCACGATCTCGCGGAAAAATCCGTTGATGCCCAGGTCCGCCGAAATGGTGACCAGCACATCCGCGCGGTCCCCCGCGACGGCCAGCACTTGCTCGTAAATCGTCAGGGCCCCGGGCAGATCCTTCGCCTCAAGCCGTTGCCGGGCCGCGATGAGCTGCGGCAGGACGCCTCCACCGGTGGACGCCGCCGGTTCAGCCGGAGCCGGCGTAGGAGCCGGGGCCGGAGCAGCCGGCGAGCGGGAGGGCTGGGCTGAAAATCGGTCGAAAAATCCCATGCCCCCCGAGAAAACCGACCCGCTGGCGGCTGGCGACGCTAAATCGGCCAACGCCGGTCGCCGCCGGCCTCACGCCCCGGGGGCGGGAATATGATCCGGGGTCATCCCGGTGCGCACGGCGATGGTGGCGCAGACCTTGGGGACGTACATGCGAGTCTCCGAGGGCAGGGCGGCGGCCACCTCGGCAAACGTCCGGACCTGGCGCGCCTCGAGCAACCGGCGCACGCGGCCCTCGCCGGCATTGTAGGCGGCAAAAGCCAGCGGCCAGTCGCCGAACCGGCCATGCAGGGTGCGCAGGTAGCGGGCGGCGGCCCGGGCCGATTTCGTCGCGTCGGCCCGCTCATCCGGCAGCAGCGTGCTCAGGCCCAGCGCCCGGGCCGTCACCGGCATGAGTTGAAACAGTCCCCGGGCCCCGGAGGGACTGCGCGCCCCGGGGTCGAGGGTCGACTCGGCCTCGGCCAGCCAAGCCAGCTCGGGCGGCACCCCTTCCGCGGCAAAGGCCGTCCGCAGGATCGGCATCAGCTCGGCCGCCCGCGAGGGGACGGATCGGCTGCGCAGGCGGGCCAGCCAAAGATCATAGTGGGGAATGCCGACGGGCTTGCGCCCGGCGGCCGGGGTCCCGGGACGGAGGGCCGGGGAACCGGGACCGGGCGACTTGGCCGCAATCTTGGCCGCCTCGATGTAATCGAGCCGGACCTCGAGCCAGCGGGCCAAATCCTCGTGCCCCGGCAGCACCCGCAAGGCGGCCAGCGCCGCCCGCGCCTCGGGCTCGTAGGCGGCCAGCGCGCCCAGATCGTCCTTGTCCAGGGCCTGCTGCAGCCGCCCGGCGAAGGCATCCCAGCTCGCGCGGTTCGGAAATTCAAACTGCTCCTTGATTTCCGGCGTCGCGTATTCCTCAAACAGCGACCGGCCCTCCTCGTAGAGTTCATCCGCGGAGGGGGTTTCCGCGGAGGGCGCCGGCGGGGGGGCGGCCAGGAGCGCCGGGGCGGCGGCCAAGGTGAAGAGGGCAAGGAGGCGGAAGCGCATGGTGCTGCAGACCCCAACCAACGCAGCAGGTTGCCGGCAGGATGGCCAGTCCGGGGGCGGCGGACCGGCCCCGGCCCAGGGAGTTTACCGTTTGACCCACCCGGGGTGGTCCTTAGACAAGCCCGCTCCCACCGTGAACCGCGTCCACCTCAAGACCTACGGGTGCCAGATGAATGAGCGCGACAGCGAAGCGGTGGCGGCCCTGCTGCGCGCCCGCGGCTATCGCATCGTCGGGAGCGAGGACGAGTGCGACATCCTCCTGCTCAACACCTGTTCCGTCCGCGACGCCGCCGAGCAAAAGGCCATCGGCAAGGCGGGCAATGTGCTGGCGCGCAGAAAGAAGAACCCGGACTTCGTTCTGGGGATCCTCGGCTGCATGGCCCAGAACCGCGGGAGCGCCCTGCTCGACCAGTTGCCCGATGTGGACCTGATCGTCGGCACCCAGAAGTTTCACCAAATCCCGGACTACCTCGACAATCTGCGGGCGGCGCGGGACGCCGGGGTGCCGCTGGGCGAGACCATCATCGACATCGCGGAGGAGGCCGGCTCGCAGAATACGATTCGCGACCACGAGCTGGCGGATCGCCAGGTCAGCGCCTTTGTCTCGATCCAGCAGGGCTGCAACATGGACTGTGCGTTCTGCATCGTGCCGAAGACCCGCGGGGACGAACGCTCGCGGCCGATGGACGAGATTGTGGCCGAATGCCAGAAGCTGGCCGACCGGGGCGTGCGGGAAGTCACGCTCCTGGGCCAGATCGTCACGAGCTACGGCCGCCGCGACTACGCCCACACGGGCGGGGTGACGCCGTTCGTGCAACTGCTCGAGCGGGTTCACGCCCTGGAGGGCATCGCGCGCATCCGCTTCACCTCGCCCCATCCCCGGGGGTTCAAGCAGGACCTGGTCGAGGCATACGGCCGGCTGCCCAAACTGTGCGGGTACGTCCACCTGCCGCTGCAGTCGGGGAGCAACCGCATCCTCCGCGCCATGAACCGGCCCTACACGCGGGAGCGTTACCGCGAGATTGTGGACGCCCTGCGCGCGGTGCGGCCGGACATGTATTTCTCGACCGATGTGATCGTGGGTTTTCCCGGCGAAACCGACGAGGATTTCGCCGAGACGCGCGAGCTGTTCGAGGCCTGCAACTACGACATGGCCTATGTCTTCAAGTACTCGATCCGGACCGGCACCCCGGCGGCGACCCTGGCCGGCCAGGTTTCCGAGGAACAGAAGGAGGAGCGCAACCGGATCCTGCTGGAGGTGCTGGTCCGCAACTCCGAGCGGCGCAACGCCCTGCTGGTGGGCACCGTGGAGGAAGTTCTGGTGGAAGGGCCCGACCGGACGGGGCGGCGCTTCACCGGCCGCACGCGCGGCAACCGCGTGGCGGTCTTCGAGGCGGACGCCCGGCTGGTGGGCTCGCTCGTGCCGCTGAAAATCACCCGGGCGAGCGTGAGCACCCTGTATGGCGAGCTGGTGCTCGCCGGCCTGGGCGAACAAGCCCCTCCTCGGTTGGAACCAGCTTGAGCCACGGCGCACCGGGTCTTGCCGGCCGGCGGCGGCACTTGCCATTCCCGGCCTAAATTATTCTCGTCACAAACCGCGCCACCGCCGTCACTCCCCTCATGTCGCTGTTTCTCGCCACCCTCCTGTCCGGACTCTTTCTCGCCGCACTCGGGGGTTTGCTCGCGTCGAACCAGTCGCTGGTGATTTCCTCGCTGAAAGCCCTGCCGCGCTCGCCCACCGCCGCCCTGTTCCTGTTTGGCGGCGCGTCCCTCTGGTTCCTGTGGATCACCTGGCACTCCTCGCCCGCGGACAACTTCGACCACCCGGCGCTTCTGACGGCCGCCTTCGGCGTCGTGGCGGCGCTGGCCTTCAAGTGCGTGCCGGATTTTCTGGCGGTGCGCGGCCTGTGCGTGCTGCTGCTGCTCGTCGCCTGGCCGCTGCGCGCCGCCGCCTACATGGAATATGAGCACCCGCAGCGCCTGCTGCTGGTTGTTCCGCTCTTTCTCCTGATCGCCGCCGCCATCTGGCTGGGCGTGCAACCCTACCGCCTGCGGGACTTTTTCTCCTGGCTGTTCCTCCGGCCCCGCCGCGCCCGCACCCTGGGGGCGGCGCTGCTCGGCTACGGCCTGCTGCTGGCGGGCGCGGCCTTCACCTACTGACCCGCCCCGTGAGCAACGAACACCCTGTTCTCCTCGTGCTCGCCGGCCCCGCCGGCTCCGGCAAAAGCACCCTGTGCGACCGGCTGGTGACGGAGGTGCCGGGTTTCTCGCGCGTGATCACGACCACGACCCGCAAGCCGCGTCCCGGGGAGGTCAACGGGGTGCACTATCATTTTCTCACTCCGGCGCAGTTTGACGCCAAGCTGGCCGAGCACGCCTTTCTGGAATGGGCCTGGGTGCACGGCGAAAAGCGCTACGGCACGCTGGCCTCGAGCGTCCTTGAGCCCATGGCGCAGGGCCAGAGCCTTGTCATCAGCGTGGACGTGCAGGGGGTGGAAAGTTTCCGCCGCGCGGCGGCCTCGCAGCCGCTGCTTGGCCGGCGCATGACGACCGTGTTCATCGTGGTGGACCACGAGCGGCTCATCGCCCGGATGCGCAGCCGCGCGCAGGATGACGAGGCGGAAATCGCCGGCCGCATGAAAACCGCCGAGCGCGAGCTGCACGAGGCGGCCAAGTTTGATTTCCTGATCGAGAGCCGGACCCGCGACGAGGATTTCGCGGCCCTGCTGGAGATCCTCCGCCAGGCCCGGGTGCGGGCCGCGGACCCCTCTGCCTAGGTCAGCGTTTCGGCATGGGCGAAGCCTGCTGCTTCGCCCCGTAGCTGCCCTTGCTGGGGAGAAACGGCGCAATCTTGTCCACCACCGGAGTGAGAAACGCCGGCTCGTTGCGCTCGTAGATCCAATTGACCCCGACGATCATGATCACGACAAACGCGATGACGGCCATCAGGACCTTGTTCGCCCCCGCCAGTTTTTGCAGGATGAGCACGATCACCACGAGGCCCAGCACCACGAGGCCCACCTTCCACCAGAACTGGGGCGGGATTTGCTTCAGTTTGTCCACGGTCGAAGCGGCGGCGAAAAAGATCATGGGGGCAATTTAACCCCGGCCCGGCCCGAGACCAGACGAAATCCTGCCGGGATCAACTCCACGGCCAGAAGCGGGCGACATAGCCCGCCGGAAACTCCGTCGGCTGCGCCGGCAGTTCCACAAACCCATCGGTTCCGGCCAGCCCGGAAAAATCGCCGGAGGGGCCGCCGGGATCGGGGGTGGCGCCCCGTTTGCCGTCCGCTCCGCTGGTCAGCTTCACCGGCAGCAGGTAGGCCCGCTTGGGCGGGAAGGTCACCGGGGCGGTGAGCACGGCGGTCTGGGGCGCGGGGGGCGGGAGACCGCTGGCGTGCGCCAGCGCGGGCAGCACGTACCGATGAAAGCAGAGATAGGCGGCCACGGGATTGCCCGGCAGGGCGAAAACCGGCTTGCCCGCCGGATTGACGCCAAACCAAACCGACGGGCCCGGCTGCTGCGCGACGCCCTGAAAAACCTTCCGGACTCCTTGGGCGTCCAGTTCCGCCGGCAGGAAGTCGAATTTTCCCTTGGAGACGCCGCCGGTGATTAGGACCACGTCGAACTCCGCGATGATGTGCCAGAGCATGTGTTCGATCTCATGGCGCATGTCGTGGAGATGAAACCGCTCCACCCGGGGGTAACCCGCCAGCAGGAGGGCGGCCCGCAGCGCGTGGTCGTTGCTGCGGCGGATTTGGTGGGGGGCCACGGCGTCTCCCACCTCCACCAGCTCGTCTCCCGTGGCCACCACGGCGATCTTCGGCTGCCGGGCCACCACCAGCGCGGCGGCCCCGACGGATGCGGCCACGGCAATTTCCCGGCCCGTGACGCGCGTGCCCGCCGGCACGAGCACCGCGCCTTGGCGAAAATCACTGCCGCGCCGGCGCACCGCCTGTCCGGGCGTCAGGGCGGCCACCGCCGCGAGCACCTGCATGCGGTTGCCCTCGGTGGTCGTGTCCTCGCGGGGGATGACCCCGTCCGCCCCCGCCGGCAGCACTGCGCCGGCCGCCACCTCGATGCAGGCGTCCGGGGCGGCCCCGAGTTGGAACGGCCGCATGCCCGCGGCCTGGCGGGCTTCAATCCGGAATTCCCGGGTCCCGGCGGCCAGCGCGGCGGCCCGCAGCGCATAGCCGTCCCTCGTCACCCGGTCGAAGGGCGGCCAATCCCGATCCCCGCGCAGCTCGGCGCGCAGGACGCGGCCCTGGGCCTCGGCCAGCGGACACTCCTCGCTGTCCCAGGGGCGCAGGTTATCCCGCAGCAACTGTTCCGCCTCGGCGGGGGTGATCATGGCAGTCGCGGGCCGGGGGGCGCGCGCTAATAAAGCAGGACGTTGATCACGGAGTTCGCAATGCCGGTGAGCGCCCAGCCGGAGATGAGGCCCGCGCAAATCGGCTCGCAGCCTTCCACCCAGAAGTCATGGCCGGGGGTGCCGGGGACCGGATGATGGCGGCCCTTCCACCAGAAGAGCACCGCCCCGAGCCACATGGTGATCACATATTCGGGCGGCAGCACCACCCCGAGGCCGATGGACACCGCACTCAGCGGGAACCGCCCCTTGGTCGCGATCCGCGCAATCTCAATCGCGGCGGCGCAAACCGCCGCGATCAGCATCGAGGCCACCGCGGAGGCCGGCAGCGATTTCAGCCCGTGGGCGATGAGGTCCGACACGCCCCGCCATTGGACGGCGGCGGGCATGGCGAACTGGTCCGAGACGAGGGTCGCGACCGAGCGGGTGCCGTCCTTGGCCGGCGGGAGGAACAGCAGGTAAAACAGGGGGACGGCCGCCAGTCCGCCGGCAAAGATGCCGATGACGTGGCCGATGGCCTGCTGCCGGGGCTTGGCCCCGAGCATGTAGCCGGGCTTGATGTCGGACAGCAGGTTGGCGGCGTTGCTGGAAATCTCCGCGGTCATGCCGCCCGGGATCAGGTTGCTCGCCGGGTTGGTGCGGTCGAACGCGGCCATGGTGAACTGCGTGATCTTGGCCAGCGAGCCGGTGGGGGTCCACGACGTCAGGGCCATCGAGTTCGTGCAGATGATCGTGAGCACGAAGATCAGGGGAAAGGAAATGAAGGCGAGGAACCACGGCACGCCGAAGAACTCGTGGGAGACCGCGGCGCCGAGCACCGTCAGGACCGGCACGGCCACCGCCGACAGCCACAGGGGCAGCTCGATGGACTTGAGCAGGTCCGGCTCGCTGCTGGGGGCGGCCTGGGCCTTCCGCTTGAACAGGCCCCGGTAGAGCTCGGGCTTGCCGATCAGGCTCACCAGCGAGCCCACCACCATCATCACCACCGCCCACCACAGCGACCACTGGTTGACGATTTCGGCCCGGGAGATGGCGAGGATCGAGCCGTTGGCCGCCACCCGCGGCACGATGTCGCCGTGCCGGATCATGAGGGGGGCGAGGATGACAAAGTTGATGAACGCCCCGAGCAGGCAGCTCGTCGCCACCCGGATGCCCATCAGGCCGCCGACCCCGACCATGGAGAGGTCGAGGGTGAGGCGCAGGCCCAGCTGCCGGATGTCGGTGCCGAGGATCGCCGGGATCCAGAGGTGAAACCGGGTCGCGAGGCTGTAGTAGTAGCTGTCGAGCCGTTCCGGCCACGTCCAGGGCTCCCGCATCCCGAGCCAGGAGTTCATCCGCAGCAGCGTGAACTGCACCAGCCGCATCCAGCCGTCGCCGCTGATAAAATTGACGAACGCGGCCACCCCCGCGGTCCAGCCCAGCAGCCGGGCCTTGAACAGCCCCTGCTCCGCCTTGCCGTGGTAGAGCGCGTCGAGCACCACGCCGGCGGCCCGGCCCTCGGGAAAGGGCAGCTGGTCCTCGTTGATGAACCGCCGCTTCATCGGAAAGGCGAGAAACACGCCGAGCACGGAGACCACGAGCATCCAGGCCAGCATGTGCCACCAGGGGATGATGGTGCCGGTCACCATCATGTAGGCCGCCAGCGCGGAGATGAGCGGCGACGTCATGTAGCCGGCGGCGGTGGCGATCGACTGGGTGCAGTTGTTCTCGAGGATGGTGAAGTCCTGCGCGAGTCCGCTCCGGGCGAGCGCGCGGTAGAGCGCGAAGGCCAGGATCACCGAGGTGAGGCCCACGCCGGTGGTGATGCCCGTCTTGCCGCCGATGTAGAGGTTGGTGGCCGCGAGGATGCCGCCGAGGAGAAAGCCGGTGACGGCGGAGCGGAGCGTGAGCTGCGGCATGTCGCCGCGATAAACCTGCTCAAACCACCAGCGGTCCTTCTGGCTGCGGGTCCAGGTGCGGATCTGCTCGTCGGTCAGTTGGGGTAGGGCCATGGAAAATTTTTCCGCAGCGTGTGGCGCGGGCAAGAAAAGACGAGGCTTCTTGTCGGGCGGGTGACGCCCCCCGGCTCACTCGTAGCGCGCGGCGCGCCCGAGGTAGTTCAGCGTCCAGATCTCCTTCCACACGCGGTAACGCCCCTCCTGCGTGATCTTGCCGAGGTTCTCCCGGTCCTGGTGCGAATGGAGGAAGCCCAGCTCGATGTTGAGGCGGTCGAGTTCGCCCTGGGTGGCATTGAGGTCCGTGACGGGATCGACGGTGAAGGGCACGGCGACCTCGCCGGCGGCCGCCAGCCGGGCGCGATGCCGCACCAGCAGGCGCGCCACCGAGCGGCACAGGGGCTGGCGCTCGACCATCCAGTGCTCGGGATAGAAACCGGCGAAGGGCACGTACAGGTTGTCGGTCACGTACCGCCGGCCCTCGGCGGTGAGGGAGGTGGCCGCCAGGCAGACGGTCACGGCGCCGTTGGACTGCGGGATGAAGGTCACTTGGATGCGGAGGGTGCCATCGAGGCTCTGGTAGATGGAGAGCCGCAGATAAATTCCGCCGCCAATCTCGGCCTTCATCGCCTGGGCCTGCTTGAACCCCTGCGCCCGGAGCCAGTCGCGCAACTGCAGGGCCCGGCGCTGGGTGGGCCACTCATCGCCGACCTGGTTCGCGATGTACCGCGGGAACAGCGGGAGGGGGCTGATGCTCAGCGCGTGGATGCTGAGCCAGTTGAGCAGGGTCTCACCCAGGAACCAGAGGAGGAAAAAGACGATCGCCAGGGCCCAGTAGGGCCGGTCGATGAACTCGAAATCCTGGCAGACCTGCGCCGCGCCAAAGGCAAACACCAGCCAGCGCAGCCAGCGGTCCGCGATCGACAGCAGCGGGGAGGCCACCCGCTGGTTCACCTGGGCCAGCAC
This sequence comes from uncultured Opitutia bacterium, assembly GCA_903830425.1. Classification (GTDB taxonomy): domain Bacteria; phylum Verrucomicrobiota; class Verrucomicrobiia; order Opitutales; family Opitutaceae; genus Opi-474. The sequence goes on along the minus strand of CAIKTR010000194.1, from coordinate 5,704 downwards.
CAGGGAAACCAGGATCGCGCCAAGGATGAGATAGGGAATTTCCACGAGGGAAGCGGGCGGGGGCTTGTTTTCCGTTGGTCGCCGGGGTCGGCGCGCCGCATCCCCTTACGGGATGAACCGCTCCGCCCCCGAAATAACCAAGAGGAAAATCAGCTGAGCCGCACCGGCATGATCACGCACATGAAGCTGTCGAGCGTCTTGAAGACCCCGGGACTCACCTCGTCCTTCAGCTCAAAGAAAATCTCGTCCTTCGTCAGCGCCCGCAGCGGATCCATGACAAACGTCGGGTTGAAGGCGACCTGCAGCTCCGGCCCGCTGTAGCCGATCGCCATCGACTCGTGGGCCTCGCCGAAGTCGGGACTCTGGGCGGTGATTTCCAAGAGGTTGCTCGACAGCTTGATCTTCACCGAGTTGGACTTCTCCGAGCAGACCAGCGCGGCGCGGTGCACACAGTGGAGGAACAGCTCGCGCTCGAGCTTGATGCGCTGGTGGGTCTCCTTGGGGATGACCTGGTTGTAGTTCGGGTAGTTTCCCTCCACGACCTTCGAGTAGAGATAAACGTGGTCGATCAGGCCGCTGGTGTCCTTGTCCGTGGCAATCTGGAAGGCGGCGCGGCGCTCATTGAAGTTGATCTTCACCTTCTCGCCCTTGTCCAGCAGCCGGGTCAGCTCTCCCACCGTCTTGGCGGGGAGGATGATGGCTCCGGCGGAAGCTGCCGGCACGTCAATTTCCTTCGAGACCAGCGCGAGGCGCCGTCCGTCCGTGGCCACCAGCGAGAGCTTGTCGTCCTTGAAGTTGAAATAGACGCCGTTGAGGATGTAGCGGGTCTCGTCGCTTGACTGGGCGTAGGCGACGCTCTTGAGCATCGCGGTGAGCTCGCCCTGCTCGAGGGTGTAGGCCTTCTCGTCGCCGAACTCGGGCAGCGGAGGAAACTCCTCCTTGCCAATGCCCATGATGCGGAAAATGGAGCCGCCGGAGGTCAGCTTGACCTGGTGGTTCGGCGTGGCGTCGAAGGCCACGTCAACGTTGGGCAATTCCCGGACGATGGTGGCGAGGCGCTTGACCGGCAGGGTGACGGATCCGGTTTCCTTGACCTCGGCCTTGATCTTGCAGCGGATGGCGAGATCGAGATTGGTGGTGGTCAGGGAAATCTGGTCCTTCTCCGCTTCGATCAGCACGTTGCTCAGGATCGGCATCGTGGCCTTGGAGCCGACGACGTTGAGCACTTGGGCAAGGCCATTGGCGAAGTGATCGCGGTTGATTTTGAATTTCATGATGGCGAGGTGAATGTCCGGCTGGGAGAAACTAACAAAGTGTATTAAGATAAGGGATCAATAAGTAATTAAAGCAGTATTATTATAGGCGGTGAGCAACGCGAACAACTCGCCTTTTACCGAGTGAAAACAGGCCGGATTTTGCCGGTGAAGAACTCTGGCCTGAGGGCGGGCAACCATGGGGTTATTCGCAGGGCTGAGGTTACTGGCAAGACATCGGCAGGTTGCTCACAAGGGATTCTCAAACCGGATTAGCTTGGATCCGCGGGCGGGCCGGCCGGCGCCAGTGGCGAATCAGGCCAAAGAAGATATAACCAAGGCAGGAGCAGAGCAGGGCGACTTCCTTGAAGACGACCACCAGGCCGACAAAGACCAGGAACAGCACAAACGGCTGGAGACGGGTCCGGGTCTGCAGATCCACCCCCTTGCCGCTTGGATAGCGGACGGTACTGACCATCAGGACCGCAATCAGGAGCATCAAGGGAGGCAGGGCCAGGGCCCAAAGCCGCAGGGATTTATCCATGGCCGCCAGGTGAATCAGGAATAAAACCAGCGAGGCGACGGTGGCCGCCGCCGCAGGTACAGGCAGGCCGACAAAGTCCTTGTTGGTATCCTTCTTTTCACCGTGAAGCAGGGGATTGGTGATGACATTGAACCGGGCCAGCCGGACCGCCGCGCACAGCAGATAAATAAAGCCAATAAACCAGCCAATGTTGCGGAAAAGCTCATAACCCTGGGTGGGCGAAAGGATCAGGAAAAAAACCATCAGCGCGGGTGCGATGCCGAACGAAATGATGTCCGCCAAGGAGTCGAACTCCGCGCCAAACAGGGATTCTCGCCCACCCATGCGGGCCAGCCGCCCATCCAGGGTATCAAAGGCCGCCGCGCCGAAGATAAACCACACCGCCTGGGTATAATGCCCGGAGGAGGACTGGTTCAGATACTCGCCGGTGGAAACCGTCTCCGCCAAGCGCGCCTGGATGCAATGAATGACCGCGACAAAACCACAGAACAGGTTTCCAGCCGTCATCAGGTTGGGCAGAAAATAGATCCGGCTGGCCTGGGTGACGTTGTAAGGATCCTCGCGCGCAGCGAGATCTTCGGGATCAGGGCGGAGAAATTTCATTTTTTCGTAAGGCTCTCCAGATATTTCCAAAACTTTGAGTTCTGTTCAACCAACTGCTGCTCAGACACAGGCAACTTATTGCGTAAAAGAAAGTCTTCGAGCGAGTTCCGATGAAGGATGTAGTGGGTGTGGAGGGACTCGGTCTTGATTTCGAAGTACAAGCGGTAGTCGCCCGAACGCAGACGGTAATACTCGCGCTTGCCGCGGTGAAAACGGCCGAGCGGTTCGCGGGGATTAGCCAGATCCGCCGGTTTCAGGGAGCTGATTGGCTCGATCAGGTCGAGCTGGGCCAGCTTGTCCAGCTGGTTGAGCTCATGCATGCTCTGTTCAGAAAAAGTGACTTGGTACATGGAGGACGAATCACACCTAACCAGCCTTGGGGCCCGATGTCACGCCGAGGGATGTTCTTGGGGATTATTATTGGATTAGGGAGCCAATAAAATCAGGTCTCCAACCGATCTTCATGACAGCAATGATATTCCATGATTAAGGGGCAGGCGATTAGTCAAGGAGGCTCCCGGGGGAGAGAAGGATAAAGAGCCGATTGGGCGTGCTCGAAGCGTTAATCTGGATGGGGCGGGAGACACCTATCGGGTGGGGTTGGTGCCCTAGGAAAAAAATCTCCGCGATCTTTCTGGTTCCCACCCGACTTTGCCCGGACTAGACCGTCAGGATGCCTGTTACCTTGAAGGACATTCGAGCTGCCCAGCGGCGCATCGCCGGCGGATTGATTGTCTCGCCCTGTCCGGTATCCATTCCCCTGTCCGAGATCACGGGCGCGCGCATCTCCTGCAAACTCGATAATTGCCAGCGCACCGGCTCATTCAAGGAGCGTGGCGCCCGCAACGCGCTGCTCCAGCTCACGCCCGCGGCGAAAAAGAAGGGGGTCATCGCGGCCAGCGCCGGCAACCACGCGCTGGGACTGGCTTATCACGGGCGTCTGCTCGGCATCCCGGTCACCGTGGTCATGCCTGACTACGCCCCGCTCATCAAGATCACCACCTGCCAGCGCCTCGGGGCCACGGTGCTCATCCGCGGGCAGGATTTTGCCGAGGCCCGCGCGGAGGCCGACGCCCTCGTGGCCAGCCAGGGATTCACCTACATCCACGGCTTCGACGCCCCGGCCATCATTGCGGGGCAGGGCACCATGGGACTGGAGATTCTCCAGCAGGTGCCTGACGTTGACGCCATTGTTTGCCCGGTGGGCGGAGGCGGCTTGATCGCGGGCTTGGCGCTCGCCGTCAAAAGCCTGAAACCCCGGGTGCAGGTGATCGGCGTCGAGAGCGCGGCCACCGGCAACTTCGCCGCCGCCCTCCGCGCCGGCCACCCCGTTTCCGTCCCGCGCCGGCCCACGCTGGCGGACGGACTCGCCACGCTGACCGTCGGGGCCAACGCCTTTGCGCTCGCCCGGCGGCAGGTGGATCAGGTGGTGAGCGTGAGCGAGGATTGGATCTCGCTCGCGATTCTCCGCATGGTGGAGCTGGAAAAAACCGTCGTCGAAGGCGCCGCCGCCACGCCGCTGGCCGCCCTGCTGTCCGGCCGGCTGCCCAAGCTGAAAGGCAAGAGGGTTGTCCTCGTGGTCGGCGGCGGAAACATCGATCCGGCCATTCTCAGCCGCGTGATTGAGCAAGGCCTGGTGCGGGACGGCCGCCTGACGCGCTTCACCGCGAAGATCAGCGACCGGCCGGGCGGGCTCGCGGTCCTGTGCCGGGCGATCGCCGCCGCCGGCGCCAGCATCAAGGACATCGCCCACGACCGCGCCTTCAGCGGACCCGACGTCTCCGCCGTGCACGTCGTCTGCACCGTCGAGACGCGGGACCACCCCCATGTCACGGCCCTGCGGCGCGCCTTGAAACGGCACGGCTTTCCGCTCGTCGTGGAGCAATGACCAGGAAGTTCCTGACCCGCCAGGTGCTGGCCGCCTGGCTCTGCTGGGGAACGGTTTCCCGGCTCGCCGCGGTCACCACCCTCGACATCCCGGTCTTTGCCGGCGGCTACGGCACGGCGTTCTACGAGGAGACCGCTCGCCAGTTCGAGCAGCAACGCCCGGACATCCGGATCCGGATCTACGGCGATCCGCGCATTGCCGACCAGCTCCGCATCCGGCTGATCGATGGCAACCTGCCGGACGCGGCCTCGGTGGCGGACATCCAGTGGCCGCAGCTCATCCGGGCCGGAAAGCTGCTGAATCTGGCGCCCTATTTTTCCGGCGAGCAAAACTGGGAGGGGGATAGGCCCTGGGGAGCCTCCTTTCTGCCCGGGGCGCTCGAGGCCTGGCAGGGGCCGGGCGGAACCTACGGCGTGCCGTTCAGCTATTCCTGCTGGACGTTGTTCTACGACCAAAAGTTCTTTCGCGAGCACCACCTCCGGCCGGCGGTCACCTGGGACGAGTTTTTCGCGCTGGCGGAAAACATCCGCCGGCTCGGCCGGTCGCCCCTCTCCGTGCCGGGAGTCTACCTGCGCTACACGGACTGCCTGCTGCGCGCGGCGTGGTGCAACCTCGCGGGGGCGGACGCCTGGCCGGCCTACCGCAACTCGACTCCCGGGGTTTACCTCGATCCGCGGTTTCTCCGCGCGGTGACCACCTGGCAGCGGGCGGGCGGCTATTTTTCACCGGGCTGGCAGGGGATGACCCACACCGCGGCCCAGCGGGAACTCCTCGAGGGCCGGGCGGCGATGAACCTCTCGGGCTCGTGGATGGTGAGCGAAATGAAGGGCAAGTTTCCCGCGGGCTTCGAACTCGGGGCCATGCGGCTGCCGGTCTACGCCGACGGCCCGGGCGATCCGACCCTGCTGCAGGTGGGCACCGACTATTTCTTCGTCTTCGCCACCGGCGACCGGGGGCGCGAGCGCGCCACGGTGGACTTTCTGCGCTTCCTCACCTCCCGGCAGCGCGCGGAGGCCTGGGTCCGCACCGTTGACTCGCCGGTGGCCGTGCGGGGCGTCCCGCGCGCCGCCTTCTCGGAAAAAATGCGCGCCACCGCCGCGCTCATCGAGGCGAGCACCGCCGCGATCAACACCGCGGCAGATCTCTCCCAGCCGCCGGCGATCCGGCAGGCGCTGACCGACGCGCGGATGCGGCTGATGCGCGGGGAAATCACCCCGCGGCAGTTTGGCGAGCGCCTGGAGGCGGCGGCCGAGGGTGAACGCCAGCGCGCGGCCCGGCCCGGCTGGGTGGACTACCGGCATCCCGTCGCGGGGACCGTCCTGCTGCTGGCGCTGCTGGGGCTGGTGGCGGTGCGACTGCGCGCCGGCTGGCTCCGGCGGCGGGCCGCCCGCCCGGCGGCCGCCCCCGCCGCGGCGG
>CAIKTR010000193.1 GCA_903830425.1 uncultured Opitutia bacterium | reverse complement strand
TGCTGGCCCCGCACTATGGCCCGAGCGGCAGCATGGATCTGGACCTGCGGGACTGGCCGCACGCGCAGGGACCGACGTACTACAACCAGTTCGCCCACTTTGGGCTGCTGCAGCTCGCCACCGGGGAGGTGCCCGGGGCCACGCCCGAGGAGCGGGCGGATTACCAGCGGCTCGCCCTGCACAACCTCGACTACGTGCTCGGGGTCACGGCGGCGGACTTCCACACGCCGCATTTTTCCCGCGGCCGCGAGTGGGGCCGTCATGTGGGGGAGTGGCTCAATTATTATCTGTTGGCCTCGCTCGAGCTGCTGGAGCGGCACCAGTTGGGCGGGGCGGAGCGCCGCGCCCGGCTGGCCGCGGCGGTGCAGGGGGCGGTCGGGGTCCTGCACGCCCGGTTCGTGGAGAAATACGCGGCGCCGCCCACGGACTTCGTGGGCAACCACGCCACCTGGCACGGCCTGCTGTTTTACCGGGCGGGCCGGTATTTCCAGCGGCCGGAGTGGATGGCGTATGCCCGCGATTTCTTCGCCCGCTGCGTGCTTCCGTTCCAGCACGCGGACGGCTACTGGCCCGAGGGGCAGGGCATCGTGGTGGGCTACGCGCTGGTCACGGCGGAGGCCGTCTCGCTGTATGCCGAGCTCTCCGGCGACGAGGCGGCGCACGCCAGCATCGGCCGCTTCTTCGGCTTCTACGATTTCTACAGCCTGCCCGACGGGACGACCGCGGTGGTGAGCGATGTCCGGATGCGCTACTCCCGGGCGCCCTTCCTTTTCCTCCCCCCGGGCTTTCTCGGCTGCGCCGCCGGGCGGGAGCTGGTGCAGGCCCGGCTGCAGGCGGGCCGGGCCCAGTTGCGCGAGGCGGGGGTGCATGACAACTCGGCGCAGGGCTTCGCGTTTTTCGCCTCGTTCGCCGAGTACGTGTTTCGGCCGGACACCCATCCGCGGGAAATTCAGGTGCGGCGCCCGGCCACGCTGCCGGTGGCGCGGCTGGAGCAGGACGCCTGGCGGGCCTACCTCGGCTGGCAGCTCGTGCCGGAACATACGAGTCGCTTCGTGCTCGACAGCCAGAACCTGGTCGAGCTCTGGCACCGCACCGGCGGCTATCTCGCCGGCACCGGCGGCAGCCGCTACATGCCGCGTTTTTCCACCGTGCGCCGGACGGACGCCGGCCGCGCGTACCTGCCGGACCGCGCCCGCGGGACGCAGGCCTCGGCGACCCAGGCGGAGGCGCGGCTCAGCTTCGGCGCGGATGACGTGGTGGTGACGCTGACGCTCCAGGGCGGAAGCTGCCTGCTCAGCGCCCGGCTCGTGCCGCCCGGGACGGCGGCGCATTACGAGGCGGCGCTAATTCTGGCCTTCCGGCCCGGCGAGACGGTGCAACTCGACGACGAGACCCTGACGCTGGACCCCGCGTCCCTCATCCATCTCAACGGCGGCGTCCGGCCGGTGCGGGTGATGACCTGGCGCGGGCTGGTCTGGCGGCTGCCGCCGGGCGCGGTGATCGATTATCCCCTCGTGCCGCACAATTCCTACACGCAGGACGGCCTGCCGACGCCGGCCGATTACGTCGGCCGCCTGAGCTTTCCGCTGACCACCGAGGCGCAGGTGGTGACGATCGGGTAGGACGAGGCCCGCTAGAGGGCGGCGAGGGCCTCGGCGGCGAGCCCGTAGCGCAGGTTGTAGAACGAGTGCCGGAAGGTGGTGAGTCCGCCCAAGCCCGCGAGGGCGTCCAGGGTCGCGAGCGCCACCGGCATGACATCGGCGCGGGCGGCAGGGAGGCCGGGGATGGCCTGGCGCTCCGCGAGGGGCAGGGCCCCGAGCCAGTCGAGCAATGCCCGCAACTGGGCGGCGGTCACCGAGGGAGGCACGTCCACCGCTGCCGGAACGGAACGGGCCGCGAGGATGGCGCGGGCGACCGAGAAGGTGCCGCCGGTCCCGATGGCCGCGGCCCCGGGAGGCAGGGAGAAAGCGAAGGGGGAGCGGGCAAGGGAGTCGGAGACGTGCTGGCGGATGGACTGCCGTGCGGCGGGGGCAAGGGGTCCCGCCGGATCGGCGACGAACTGCTCGGTCAGCCGGACGCACCCCAGCGGCAGGCTGGCGGTGCAGGCGATCTGGCGGTTGCGGAAAGCGAGGCATTCGAGGCTGCCCCCGCCGAGGTCGAACACGTAGAAATCCTGCAGCCGCGCCAGGGCCGGGTCGCTGGTCAGGCCGCGGCCGATCAGGCGGGCCTCCTCGTCGCCGCTGAGGATCCGGAGCCGGTGCCCGGTGGCGGCGTGGACGCTGGCGCGGAAGTCCTCGCCATTGAGCGCGTCGCGCACCGCGCTGGTGGCGACGAGCACGGTGGCCGCCGGCGCCAGCGGGGCCACGTCCTCCAGGAGGGTGCGAATGGCGTCCAGGCCGGCGGCCAGGCCGGCGGCGCTGAGGCGGGGGGCGGCCTGGCTGATCCCGGCGCTGATGCGCGCGTCGAGTGTGCGGGTCCGGAGGATCGTCAGCCCGCCGTCAGCCGCGGCGGCGGCGACGAGCACCTTGATCGAGTTGCTCCCGACATCGATGACGGCGACCGAGGACATGACTCACGCAATACCGAAAATCAGCGAAAGGAAAGGCAGCAGGCGCGGCCTACAGGACGAAGTCGGCGGGGGCGATCAGGAGGACGAACTCGCCCCGGAGACTGGCCCGGGCCAGGCGGGCCTGCACATCGGCGGCCGGGCCGACGAAGAAGGTCTCGTGCAGCTTGGTCACTTCCTTGGCGACGCAGATCACGCGCCCGGGGCCGAGCGTGGCGACGATTTCCGCGACCGCCTTGTCGATCCGGTGGCAGCTCTCGTAGAGGGCGAGGGTGTAGGGGAAGTCCCGGTGCTGGGAGTAAAAGGCGATGCGGGCGGCGCTTTTCGAGGCGAGGAAACCCACGTAGAGGAACCCGTTGGTGGGCAGGCCGGCGGCGGACAGCACAGCGGTGAGGGCGCTGGGGCCGGGGACGGGGACGACGGGCAGGCCGCGGCGCCGGCAGGCGCGCACGAGGCGGAAGCCGGGGTCGCTCAGGGCGGGGGTGCCGGCGTCGCTGACGACGGCGACGGACCGGCCGGCGGCGATCTGCGCGGCGAGCGTCTCGGCCATCTCGGTCTCGTTGTGCTCGTGGTAGGCGACGAGGTCCTTGCGCAGGCCGAAGCGGGTGAGCAGGGCGCCGGTGGTGCGGGTGTCCTCGCAGGCGATGAGGTCGACGGCGCCGAGGATGGCGCGGGCGCGCTCGGTGATGTCCGCCAGGTTCCCGATCGGCGTCGCGACGACGTAGAGGTGGCCGGGCAGCGCCGCGAGGGAGGCGTTGGGGGCGGGGGTGTCGGTCATAAAAAAATCCGGCGCGAGGCCGGATTTTTGCGCGGTGAGGCCGGACGCGTTAGCGGCCGCCGCCCATGCCGGGGATCTGGCCTTCCCAGTCCGCGGGGCGGCTCCACGGAATGGAGCTGTCCTTCTCGGTTTTGCTGGTGCAGCCGCCGAGGAGTGCGCCGAACGCGAGCAGAAGCAGGGCAAAGACGGGTTTCTTGAGCGAGTTCATGCGAGAGGAATAGATAAGGGGGATGGAGTTGGGGGCAAGGAGCAAGCGCACCGGGTGCGCCCAAGGGTGGCGATGGGTCTGCTGGTGGGAACGGGAAAGCGGCCCGGGGTTCCGCCGGATTAGGCGCGGGGCGCGGCTCCGGCCTGGCGCGGGGGCTTGGCGGCGTAGCGTGACTGGTGCCACGGGGTACGCGCGCGCTTCCGGACGCCGCTGCCCGGATTGGCGGCGAGATGCTCGAGGAGCTTGTACACCAGCTCGGTCTGCTCGGCGGCGCCGAGGGCGGCGGCCAACTCCTCGGCGGTGCAGAACTGGCCGGGCCGGGCCTGCAGCGCGGCGGCCAGCCGGAGCTTGAGCGCGATGACGGCCCCGGCGGCCAGCTTGCCGGCCTCGACGCCCGGCTGGTGGTAGGCGTTGATGCCGATGAGGGATGCGTAGAGGCCGACGGCCCGCTCGTAGAGGGCGATCAGCATGCCGATGGAGCGCGGGGAGACGTCGGGCAGGGTGAGCGTGACGGAATGGCGGTCCTTCTCGCTGAGGGCGTCGCGGGTGCCCAGGTAGAAGCCCTGCAGGTAGTCGCCGGCGGTCACGCCCGGCTCGACCTCGAGGGAGGCCCGGGGACTGCGGTCGCGGAGCACCTCGATGAAGGTGACGAAGAAATTATTCACGCCGTCGCGGAGCTGCTGGACGTAGGCGTGCTGGTCGGTGGAGCCCTTGTTGCCGTAGACGGCGAGGCCCTGGTTCACGACGGCGCCCTGCAGGTCGTGCTCCTTGCCGAGCGATTCCATCACCAGCTGCTGGAGGTAGCGGGAGAAGAGCAGCAGGCGGTCCTTGTAGGGCAGCACCACCATGTCCTTGGCGCCGCGGCCGCCGGTGGCGTAGTGCCACATCAGGGCGAGCAGGGCGGCGGGATTCTGGGCGGTGACGGGGCGGCGGGTGACCGCGTCCATCGCGGCGGCGCCGGCAAGCAGGGCCGAGATGTCGAGGCCCTGCAGGGCGGCCGGGAGGAGGCCGACGGCGCAGAGCACGGAGGTGCGGCCGCCGACCCAGTCCCACATCGGGAACCGTGCCAGCCAGCCCTCGCGGGCGGCGGTGCGGTCGAGCTGGGAGCCCTCGCCGGTGACGGCGACAAAATGCCGCGCCGGGTCGAGCCCGGCGGCGGTGAAGGCCGCGCGGGCCTCGAGCATGCCGTTGCGCGTCTCGGCGGTGCCGCCGGACTTGGAGATGACGACGACGAGGGTCCGGGGCAGGCGGCCGCGGAGGCCCGCGAGGACGTAGTCCATGCCGTCGGGGTCGGTGTTGTCGAAGAACGAGACGGCGAGGCGGTCCCGGCGCGGCTGGCCCAGGGCGTGGCTGACAAACTGCGGGCCGAGGGCGGAGCCGCCGATGCCGATGACGAGCAGGTGCTTGAATTTGCCCCGCGGGCCGGCGACGGCGCCGGAGTGCACCTGGGCGGCGAAGGCCTGGATCGCGGCGAGCGTGGTGGTGATGGCGCCGGCCAGCTCCGGGGTCGGCGCGAGCTGGGGGGCGCGGAGCCAGTAGTGTCCGACCATGCGGCGCTCGTCGGGGTTGGCGAGGGCGCCGGCCTCGAGGGCGGCCATGGCGGCGAAGGCCTGTTCCAGCGGCGGAGCCATCGTGGCGAGAAACTCGCTCGGGAACGGCATCCGGCTGACGTCGAGCGAGACGCCGAGCTCGGCGTCGTGGTAGCAGTGCGTCTTGTAGCGGGACCAGGTCATGGCGGGACGGTTCAGAGGTGCTTGTCGGTGACGGCGCCCTCGGAGGCGCTGGTGACGAGGTGGGCGTACTTGGCCAGGACGCCGCGGGTTTCCTTGGGCTTGCGCTGCTTCCACGCCTTGCGGCGGGCGGCGATCACCTTGGCGGGGAGGTCGAGGGTGAGCTGGTTCTTGACGGCGTCGATGATGATGGGGTCGCCGTTCTGGACGAGGGCGAGCGGGCCGCCGTTGAAGGCCTCGGGGGTGATGTGGCCGACGACGAAGCCGTGGCTGCCGCCGGAGAACCGCCCGTCGGTGATGAGGGCGACGGTCTTGCCGAGGCCCCGGCCCATGACGGCGCTGGTGGGCGCGAGCATTTCCCGCATGCCGGGCCCACCGCGGGGCCCCTCGTTGCGGATGACGATGACGTGGCCGGGCTTCACGCGGCCGGCGAGGATGGCCGTCAGCGCGGTTTCCTCGGACTCGAACGTGATGGCCTGGCCGGAGAAGGTGAGCCCCTCCTTGCCGGTGACCTTGGCGACGGCGCCCTCGGGGGCGAGGTTACCGTAGAGGATGCGCAGGTGGCTGTCCGGCTTGATCGGCTGGGAGAGCGGGCGGACCACGTCCTGGTCGACCGGGTAGGGCGCGACGTCGCGCAGGTTTTCCGCGAGGGTGCGGCCGGTGACGGTGAGGCAGTCGCCGTGGAGCAGGCCGGCATCGAGCAGCACCTTCATGAGGGGCGGGAGGCCGCCGATGCGCGACAGGTGGGCCATGCCGTACTTGCCGGAGGGCTTGAGGTCGGCGAGGACGGGCACCTTCTTCCCGATGCGGGTGAAGTCGTCGATGGAGAGCTTGACGCGGGCCTCGTGGGCGAGGGCGAGGAGGTGGAGCACGGCGTTGGTCGAGCCGCCGAGGGCGATGACGACCGTGATGGCGTTCTCGAACGCCTTGCGGGTCATGATGTCGCGCGGCCGGATGCCGGCCTTGAGCAGGGCGAGGGCGGCGGCGCCGGCGTTGCGGCAGTCGAGTTTCTTCTCGTCGGAGATGGCGATCTGGGCGGAGGAGTTGGGCAGGGACATGCCGAGGGCCTCGATCGCGGAGCCCATGGTGTTGGCGGTGTACATGCCGCCGCAGGCGCCGGGGCCGGGGACGGAGCAGGCCTCGATCTTGCGGAGGCCGGCGTCGTCGATCTTGCCGGCGGCGTGCTGGCCGATGGCCTCGTAGACGGACACCACGTCGCACTCCTTGTGCGAGTCGGGATGAAGGCCGGGCAGGATCGTGCCGCCGTAGACGAAGACCCCGGGACGGTTGAGCCGGGCGAGGGCCATCACGCAGCCGGGCATGTTTTTGTCACAGCCGCCGATGGCGACGATGGCGTCGAAGCCCTCGCCTCCGGCCACGGTCTCGATGGAGTCGGCGATGACCTCGCGTGAAACCAGGGAGTACCGCATGCCGAGGGTGCCCATGGAGATGCCGTCGGAGACGGTGATCGTGCCGAAGATGATGGCCTTGCCGCCGGCGGTGTTGGCCCCGGCCTCGGCCTCGCGGGCGAGCTGGTCGATGTGCATGTTGCACGGCGTGACCATGCTCCAGGTGGAGGCGATGCCGATGATCGGCTTCTTGAAATCCGCGTCGGAGAAGCCGACGGGCCGCAGCATCGAGCGGGCGCCGGCGCGGCTGGGACCGTCGATGACAACGGAAGAATGGGGACGCAGGGGATCGGGGCGGGTGGAACTCATGAGGGGAAAGTTTCGTGAGGAGCGAACCAAAGCGCGGGGGTGCGGGCAAGCTGCATGTCAGCGCACGGGTTGGCCGGGAGTAGGCGGTTCGGGCGCGCCGGAAGCAGTCCGGGCCGGGGGCGGAGGCGGCGACTGGCCCCCCAGAGAGATTTTCGCCTGCGTTTCGGGATTGCTTCGCCTCGGGCGCGCCGCATTCACTCTGGGCAACCTTACTGCATGGCCTTCAACCTGAAAAAGGTGCTCAAAGCACTGCTGCTCTCCTCCAGCCAGCCGCTGGCGATCAAGGACATCCAAGCCGCCTTCACGCGCTTCCATGCATCCGTCTCCGCCCCGGTCCAGGTCGACGGCGGGGCCGTGCCCACGGAGCCGACGGCCGGGGAGACGGCGCCCACGGCTGAGGCGGTCGTGCCCCTGCCCGAGGAGGTGCCGGAGACGGTCGCCGAGGCGCCGGAGGACAGCGAACTTTACCAGGACGTGCCCACGCTGGTCACGGTGACGCAGATCCGCGAGGTGATGGACGAGATTGCGGCGGAGATGCGCGCGGCCGACCAGGGCCTGCTGCTGATCGAAGGCTCGAACGGCTACCGGCTGGTCACCCAGCCCCGGTTTGCCCGCTGGGTGCGCATCCTGCGGGCGGAACCCCCGCCGCTGAAGCTGAGCCAGTCCTCGGTGGAAACCCTGGCGATCGTCGCCTACCGCCAGCCGGTCACGCGCGGCGAGATCGAGACGGTGCGCGGCGTGTCGGCGGAAGCCGGGGTCAACAAGCTGCTGGAGCGCGAACTCATCTACGTCGTTGGACGCGCGGACCTCCCGGGCCGGCCGATCCAGTACGGCACGACGGACAACTTTCTCGAGTTTGTCGGCATCAAGTCGCTCGACGAACTGCCCGCGTCGGACGTGCTGTCGTCGCGCCAGATCGACGAGTGGCTGGCCAATGCCATGAACCCCACCAAGCTGGGCGACACGGACATGGGCCTGTCCAACGAAGAGCTCCCGCTCGACGGCACGGCCGCGCCGGTCGAAGCGCCGGTGGTCGCCGCAGTCGCAGCGCCGGTGGGCGAACCCCCGGCCACCGCCTGACATGGACCTCGGGAAAATCCGCGCCCAGATTGACGCGCTCGACCTGCAACTGGTCGACGTGCTCAACCAGCGCCTGAAGCTGGCGGCGGAGATCGGCAAGCTCAAGCGGAGCCAAGGCGGCCAGATCTACGTGGCGGAGCGGGAGGAGGCGGTACTGCGGAAGGTCACGGACCAGAATGCCGGCCCGATCAAGCCGGAGGCGCTGCGCGCGATCTACCGGGAGATCATGTCCGCGGCCATCGCGCTGGAGAAGCCGCTGCTGATCGCCTACCTCGGGCCGGAGGCGACGAACACGCATCTGGCGGCGATGAAGAAGTTCGGGGCGAGCGTGGACTACCATGCGATGGCGAACATCGGGGACATCTTCACCGCGGTGGAAAAGGGGGAGGCCGACTATGCGGTGATCCCGATCGAGAACTCGACCGAGGGGTCGGTGCGAGATGCGCTCGACCTCTTTGTCGAGTCCGACCTCAAGATCGTGGCCCAGATTTACCGGGAGATCACCCACGCCCTAATCTCAACCTCGCCGCTGGAAAAAATCGAGCGGGTCTACTCGAAGGACCAGGCGCTGGCCCAGTGCCGGAACTGGCTCCTGCGGCACCTGCCCCATGCCCAGCTGGTCGAGGCGCCGAGCACGGCGCGCGCGGTGCAGATCGCCAAGGACGAGCCCGGGGCGGCGGCGGTGGCGAGCGAGCTGGCGGCGACGACCCACGGCGTGCCGATCGTGGTGAAAAACATCCAGGACAAGGCCGACAACACCACGCGCTTCTTCGTCCTCGGCAAGCAGCCGTCCGGCGCGGTCGGCGGCGGCAAGGACATCACCAGCTTTGCCATCTCCCTCGGCGACGCGGCGGCGTCCCATTCCGGCTCGCTCCTGAAAATGCTCATGCCGCTGGCGGCGCGCGGCATCAACCTGTCGAAGATCGAGTCCCGCCCGAGCAAGAAGCGCCCGTGGGACTACTATTTCTTCATCGATGTGTCGGGGCACTACGACGACCCCGCGATGAAGGAGGCGCTGGCGGAACTGCAGAAGACCTGTCCGCTGGTGAAGTGGCTCGGCAGCTATCCGGCGGCGAGCTGAGCGCGGCCGGTCCTACCGTCGTGGCGCCTGGGCGGCCGGCGCGCCGGAGTCGCCGATGAACAGCAGGGGATGGTCGCGGTAGGCCAGGAAGTAAATGGCCAGCGCGGCGACCAACAGGAGGAGCAACCCCAGGGCGGTGTAGAGCAGGCATCCGCGGCGGGTGGAACTCTGCAGGCGGGCCGGATCGGCCTGGTAGTCGGGAAAATCAGGCAGGGTGGCCGCGCTTGCTCCGAGGCCGGCCGCTGGCGACTGCGGCGCGGCGGCGGACACGAGAGGCGCAACGACCCCGGGACGGGGGACAGGGGCGCGGGGACTGAGGGCGGCGATCTCCTGGTCAATCCAGGCCAACTGCTCCGCGACCAAGGCGCGCTGGTGGCGGAGGGCGTCGAGACGGTCGGGCATGGCAGGTGAGGGTGGCGGGGCGAGGCCCAAAAAAAACGCAGCCCGTTCTGGGCTGCGTTGGAAAGACTAAAATGAATCGCGGGCTCAGGCCGTGACGACGGCCACGCGGCGGTGGGCCTTGTCGTACTTGACCGTGCCGTCCTTGAGCGCATAGAGCGTCCAATCGCGACCGATGCCGACGTTGCGGCCGGCGTGCAGCTTGCTGCCGCGCTGCCGGACAATGATGGTGCCAGCGATGACGGCCTGACCGCCGAAAATCTTAACGCCGAGCCGCTGGGAGCGACTATCGCGGCCGTTGCTGGATGTGCCCTGACCTTTCTTGTGCGCCATGACGGGTAATTCTCCTTAAACTTTGATGGATTCGATCTTGATGACGGAAAGCTCCTGGCGATGGCCGCGTTTACGCTCCATGCCCTTGCGCTTTTTCTTCTTAAAAACGATGACCTTGTCGCCCCGTTTGTTCTCGAGAATCTTGGCCGAGACCGAAGCGCCCGCGAGGGTGGGCGTGCCGACCCGGAAGGATTCGCCCTCGCCGGTGGCGAGAACATCTTTAATCTCCACGGTGGCACCGGCTTCCGTATTCGGATAGCGGTTTACGATCAGAATGTCGCCCTCGGTGACAGTGAACTGCTGTCCTTGGGTTTTGATAGTGGCTTTCATAAAATAAAACCGCGGATAAAGCGGTTTAGCCGAGGGTAACGCAAGGATAATTTCCCGGAAAACCGCGGCGGATGGGCGTCAGGGGGTCGGGTTGGGCTTGGGCGGGCCGGCCGGGAGGGGTTTCAGGATGTAGAGGGAGCTGAAGTCGCGCACGAGGTAGCCGCCGACTTCGTAGGCCTGGCGCTCCCGTTCCAGCGCGAGGCGCTGGGCCTCGAGCTCGAGTTCCTGCTGGCGGAGCAGGGCGGCGAGGCGGGCGGTCTCGCGGTCGGCCTGGGCGCGGCGGGACTCCAGGTCGCGGAGGTGCTGCAAGGCGGCGAGGCGGGCGGCGTCGGCGTCGGCCGCGGCGCGGGCGCGTTCCGCGGCGAGGCGGGCGGCGTCGGCGGTGGTGAGGTTGCGCTCGGCTAGGAGGCGGTCGGACTCCGCGGCGAGGCGGGCGAGCTCGGCCTGGGCGGCGGCGAGGGCCGCCTGCGCGGCCTGTTCCTCCTCGCGTTGGCGTTCCTGGCGCGCCACTTCCTCGAGGGCGCGGGCCTCCGCCATGCGGCGGGCCTCCCGGATGGCGGCGGTGCGGCGGGCCAGTTCGGCCTCGTGCTCCTTGATCTGGGCGAGCTGGACCGCGGCGCGCTGTTCGGCGAGGGCGCGGTCGGCGGCCTGCTTGTAGGCGCGATAGCCGACGACGAGCCCGGTGACGGCGACGAGGCCGAGGAGAATGGCGAGGAGAGTGCGTTTCATGGGGAGTGGCGCGATCATCGACCCCGGCCGGGCCGGGAAGTTCGGGCGTCGCGCAAGAAAATGACCGGCGGCGGCGCCACCGCAAGTCCGCTTAAGGGTCCGGGAAATCCGCAATGCCCGGGTGGGCGGCGTTGGCCGCGGCGTAGGGCAGCGCCGTCGCCACGGCGGCGGCGAGCGTCGACCCCGACCGCCCCAGGGTCGCGAGGACGCTGGCGAAAAAGACATCGCCCGAACCGGTGGCCGAGACCTCCGTCACGGCGGGCGGCTGGGCGGAGGCCGGCTGGTCGGGGGCGGCGCAGAACCACACCGGGTGGCGGCCGTTGGTCACGATCCAGCGGCGGGCGGGCCAGCGCTGCGCCGCGGCGGCGAGCAGCCCGGGCGTCGCGGTGCCGGGCGGCTCGCCGGGGAAGAGGGTGCGCAGCTCGTCGTCGTTGATCTTGACCAGGTCGAGCGGCTGGGCGGCGAGCCAGGCGAGCGGCGGGCCGTAGCTGTCGGCGGCGAGCCGCCCGCGCTGGAGCCAGCGGCCGAGCGCGGCGCGCAGCGGGTCAAAGTCGGCCGACGCCCAGCCCGGCAGGCTGCCGCAGACGGCCAGGTTCAGCCCGGCCGGCTGGGCATCGAGAAAATCGGCGCAGGCCCGCACGGCGGCGGCATCGGGCGCGACATCCGGGCCCAGGAAGGTCGTCTCGGGCGTCGGCCCGCCGCGGATGACGACGCCGGAGCGGGTGGGACGGCTCGAGCGGAAGGCTTGGTGGCCGAAGGCCTGCCGGCCGAGCCACTGCTCGCATTCGGCGCCGCTGGCCCCGCCGGTGAAGCAGAGGGCGGTGGTCGGGACGCCCAGGCGGTGGAGCATCTTGGAGACATTGATGCCCTTGCCGCCGACTTGAAACGTCTCGCGACTGGCGCGCTGGGTTCGGCCGGCCGACCAGGCGGCGAACTCCAGCGTGCGTTCGCTGAGCAGATTGCCGGTCAGCGTGAGCCAGGGCGGCGGCATGCTCACGACCCGGTCCGCGGCGGGCGGTTGGAGAAGCGGCCCTCGGCGGTGCGGAAAAAGACCTGGTTGACCAGGAAGGTGAGGCCGAAGAGCGAGGCCACGGTGCGCACATTGCGCATGGCGCCCATCACCTCGGTCACGCCGGCGGCGTTGGCCTCCCGGACGCGGCGCAGCAGGAGGCAGCTGAGCGCGACGATCAGCGGGCTGATGATGAAGGCGGCGTGATAGGCGTCGATCAGCGAGAGGCCGCGCGCCTTGGCGGCGTTGAGCAGGTAGCCGCCGGTGATCGGGCCGAAGGCGGCGGCGAGGGAGGAGAGGGAGACGAACAGCGCCATGCCCATGGTGCGGGCGCCGGCCGGGGTGAACTTGAGCAGCAGGCCGAAGAGCCCGATGCCGTAGCCGGCGCTGAAGAGCCCGCCGGCGGGCACGATCAGGTAGAGGATCCAGATGTTGCCGGGCACGGCGATGCTCATGAACAGGTTGGCGGACTGCCAGAGGCCGACCGAGACGATCATGACGGGGACGCTGCCGAAGCGGTCGAGCAGGCGCCCCCAGGCGGGAAACGAGATCGCGGCCCCGAGCACGCCGAGCAGGAGCAGCAGGTTGGTGTGGGCCGCGGTGAGGTGCAGCTGCTCGTACATGAAGACGGGATAGAAGGGGCCGAACAAGTTGACCGCGAAGCCCATGACCGAGGCGAAGAGGATGAAGCGCTTGAGGGTGACGTCCCGCCAGACCACGCGGAGCTGGTCCTGCCACGGCGGCTGCGGCACGGGGAGGTGGGTCGCGGTGGTGCTGCGCATGCGCTGCTGGGCCAGCACGGAGATGATGCGCAGGACGATCGCGCCGCCAAAGATCCACTGGTAGGCCCGCAGCGTGCCGTTGAACCAGGCCAGCAGGCCCGAGACGGAGAGCATGAAGCCGACGAGCGAGAGGTAGAGCAGGCGATTGCGGGACCCGAAGTATTTGCCGCGGAGGCGGACGGGGATGCACTCCTGCATCCAGGCGTTCCAGGAGACGCCGTTGATCGCGGCCGACAGCGCGACCACGGAAAACACCGTGAGAAACACGGTGAGGGTGCGGGCGCTCTCCCCGGGCTCGAGAAACGGCAGGGCCACGAGCAGGGCGACCCAGCCGGCGATATGCAGCCAGGAGCTGAGGATCGTCATCGACCGCGAGTGCAGGTGCTGGGCGAGGACCGGCGTCAGGAGGACCTGGAGGAAGTTGAACCAGAACGGCAGCGACGTGATCAGGCCGTAGGTGCGGGTGGAGAAGCCGAACGAGGTGGTGAGGAGGGCGGCCAGCACG
Organism: uncultured Opitutia bacterium; assembly: GCA_903830425.1. GTDB lineage: Bacteria > Verrucomicrobiota > Verrucomicrobiia > Opitutales > Opitutaceae > Opi-474. Next base: position 31,461 of record CAIKTR010000193.1, on the reverse strand, counting down.
AAGTTGCCCGGCTGGCTGAGCGCGACCAGCGGCATGGCGGTGATGCCGTCCCAGAGGCCGAGCCGGAGGTTGTGGCGCAGGGGCGAGACTCTTTCGCTGGGCGTGGAAGTGGCGTGCACTGGCTACAGGCTAAAACAGCGTGGTCCGGGAAAGTCATGCCCGAAATCATCCCCAGCGCGTCATGCCGCGGCGGGCGACCCCGGGCCGGGCCGGCTCACCGGGGATCCGACAGCGCGGCGGACACCGCCTGCTGGACCTCGGCCAGCGACAGGTCCGCGAGGTCCGCGCCCCGCTGCAGCACGCGGACCCCCGGGGCGGGCGGCGCCCACATCGCGGGATCCGTCGGGCCGAACAGCAGGAGACAGGGCGCCCCGGCGGCGGCGGCGAGATGGCTGATGCCGGAGTCATGGCCGATGAACAGCCGGCAGCGCGCCAGCTCGTCGGCGACCTCGTCGAGCGGCCGCTGGCGCAGGTGGATCCCGAGGCCGGCGAGGAGGTCCGCGGGCTCGGCCTCGCCGGTGATGACCCGCACGCCACACTGCCGTTCCGCCTGGAGCCAGTGGGCGAGGGCGCGCCAGCGATCCGCGGGCCAGTTTTTGCGGGAACTGCCGCTGCCGGGATGCAGCGCCACGCGGTCCGGCGTGGGAGCGGGGGTCCGCAGGCGGTAATGCAGGTCCCCGACTGCCTGGCCCGGGAGCAGCAACGGGGCGCAGAAATGGGCCGCCGCCGGGGCGACGACCGGGTGCGCCGCGGCGCGCAGCAGGGTCTGGCCGGGACGCCGGGGCAGATGGCGGGAAAGTTCCTGGTGTGGATCCGGCCAGTAGTTCAGGACCAGATCGAAACGTTCCAGCCAGGCCGCGAGGCCGGGGGGCAAAGGCTCCGGGGCGTACAGGGCGGCCCAGCGGCTGTCATGCTGCGAGTGCGCCGCGTCGATCAGTCCGCGGTGCAGGGCGAGCGCGGCGGCCGTCCGGTTGCCGACGCATTCGATGCGGGCGTCCGGCCAGCGCTGGCGGAGGAGGGCGAGGGCGGGGAGGGTGACGAGGAAGTCGCCCAAGGCCCCGCCCCTAAGAACTAGGACGTGCATCCGCGACCGCCGGGGCGGTGTACTGGACAAGGGTCGAGACGCCGGCGCCGAACCTGAACTCGACCTCGAAGCGCACGGGCAGGCGGCGGGCATCCTGCGAGATCCAGACCCGCACGTTGGAGCCGCGCTTAAACATGCCCTTGGGCGCGGTTTTTTCCATGCGGGGCTCGAGCACGAGGGTGTTGAACGTGCCCAGCGACGTGCGGAGGGTCTCGTACCGCAGGGCGTGGACGGTCAGCACATAGGGCTCCTCCTCAAACATGACGAGGACGTCGCGCTGCTCGCCGGGCTGCAGGTTCCAGGAGCGGGTCTGGACGAGGCAGGTGATGAGGTCCAGCGGGTCGCCCGGCGGCAGGGCGACCACCTGGTTCTTGGCCGGCTGGATCAGGTCGCGGAAGTCCGCGCGGCTCTGGCCGTAGTCGAACGTCAGCATGGTGTCGGTCGGCTTCTTGCCCGCGGCGCTGCGCTCGGTGTGCACCAGCATCCGGCCGGTGCGGTCGCTGAAGACGGACTCGGCCCGCGCGTCGAACTGGAACAGTCCCCGCAGGAAGCCGCGGGTGGAGGTGGTGGTCACGACCAGCGTGCACGGCTGCCGGTCGTTGGTCTCGGTGCGGGCGGCGATCCGGATCTCGCCCGCATTGCTCAGCACGCCCCAGCTGACCCGATAGGTCAGCTCCTCCCCGGGCCGCAGCGCGAGTTGCAGGTCGGCTCGCGCGGGACCGGTCAGGAGCAGCAGCAGGAGGAGGGCGCGGCGCATAAGGAGGAACATCACCCCGACAGCTTGAACTCAAGTTGGTTGCCTTGGCCAATGGCAATTGCGTCCCAGCCGCGGGTCCGGAGCGTCTGGGCGAATTCCCGGGCAAAGCCGTGGAGCGTGAGAATCCGCCGGGGCTGGACGCGCTCCACGAACGTGAGGAGGTCGTCGAAGCCGGCGTGGTCCGAGAGCGGGAACGCGGCGTCGCACCGCAGGCGGTAGAGGGCGCCGGGATCGAGGGCCCAGCCGGTGAGCGCGGCGGTGCGGCGGGACGGGATCCGGTTGAGGAGTCCGTTGGCAAACGGCGGGCAGAGGACGACGTGGCCGGCGAGCGCCTGGGCATCGAATTCGCGGAAGGCCGGAAACGTCATGCCGAGCCGCTGGCAAACCTGGGTCAGGCGGAGCGTTTCCGCGTGGAGCATCACGGGCAGTTGCGCCGGGGCGAGGGCGCGCAGGACCTCCTGGCTCTTGCCGAGGCTGTAGCACAGCAGGACGGGGGTGGCGCCGGCGGCGAGGGTTTCCTGGCAGAAGGTGATGATCCGGGCGATGGTCTCGGCCTCGGGCGGGAAAACGTAGCGGGGCAGGCCGAAGGTGGTTTCCATGACCAGGACGTCGGCGCGGGGGGTGGCGCAGGGCTCGGCCGCGTGACTGGGACGAAGCTTGAAGTCGCCGGTGTAGAGGAGGCTGCCATGCTCGGCGTGGTCGAGTTGGATCTGGCTGGAACCGAGCATGTGCCCCGCCGGGTGCAGCGTGGCGGTGGTGGTGAAATCCAGCGCGTGGGCGCGGCCGAACGGCAGGACGGTCTCGGCCCGGCGGCCGGGCAGGCGGGCCTGCATCAGCCGGGCGGTGGCGGCGGTGCAGAGCACCTCCGGGTGCCGGGCCATGTGGTCGGCGTGGGCATGGGAGACAAACGAGCGCGGGGTGCGGGCCTGGGCATCGAGCCACCAGCCGATCTGGGGCAGCCAGACCCCCTTGCGGTAATGTACGTCCCAGGCCACGGCGCGGTGCGTCGGCTCCGGCGCCCTTACGACTTGGGGAAGGGGGAGGCGGTGGGGCCGTGGTGGTGCCGCCAGAGCCAGCGGGCCATGGCGGGCATCAGCACGATGGCGCCGAGCATGTTGACGAGGAACATGAAGGTGAGCAGCAGGCCCATGTCGGCCTGAAACTTCAGCGCGGAGAAGATCCAGGTGCTCACGCCGATCCCGAGCGTGAGGCCGGTGAAGACGATCGCCGCGCCGGTGTCCTTGAAGGCCTGGAACATCGCGTCCTCAAAGTAGGCACCGTTCTTCAGGGCCGTCTGCAGGCTGGCGAACAGGTAGATGCCGTAGTCGACGCCGATGCCGACGCCGAGGGCGACGACGGGCAGGGTCGAGGTCTTGAGGCCGATGCCGAGGTAGACCATGAGGGCGTAGGCCAGCCAGCTGACGATGGCGAGGGGCACCACGATGCAGAGGGTGGCGCGGACCGAGCGGAAGGTGATCAGACAAAGGGCGATGACGGCCCCGAACACCCAGAGCACGATGGGGGTCTGGGCGGACTGGACCACCTCGTTGGTGGCGGCCATCACCCCGGCGTTGCCGCTGGCGAGCAGGAACGTGGCCTTGGGCGACGGATGGGCGGCGGCGAAGGCCTTGACGGCGTCGGTGACCGCGCGGAGGGTCTCGGCCTTGTGGTCGGCGAGGAAGATCATGATGGGCATCACGCTGCCGTCGGCGTTGAGCAGCCCGGTGGAGGTCTCGATCGGGGAGACGGCCTGCGCGAGGGTCTGCTGGTTGCGGGGCAGGATGCGCCACTTCAGCGAGCCCTCGCTGTAGCCCGCGTTCACCAGCTTGGCCATGGCGGGCAGCGAGATGACCGACTGGACCCCGGGCACGGCGCGAATGCGTCCCTCGAACTGGTCCAGCAGGGTCACGACCTCGTGGTCGACGCAGCCGTTCGGCACGGTTTCCACCACGACCGAGAGGATGTCGACGCCGATGCTGAACTGGGAGGTGATGACGCGGGTGTCCTGGTTGTAGCGCGATTTGGGCCACAGTTCCGGCACGCCGGCCTGGGTGTCGCCGATGTGCACCTGCTCGGCCTTCCAGTAGCCCCAGGCGCCCAGGGCGAAGCAGCAGACGATGATGATCATCGAGGGCCGCGGCTTCATGCCGTTGGCCAGGCGGACCCAGAAGCGGTCGGTCCCGGCGCGTCGCGCCGCGACCCACTGGCCGTAGGTGGCGGGCAGGTGGAGGTAGGAGAGCAGGATGGGCAGGAGGAAGAAGTTGGTGATGACGATCACGCTGACCCCGAGGCTGGCGATGATGGCGAGCTCCTGGATGGTCGGGATCTTGATCACGAGCATGGTGATAAAGCCGACGGTGTCGGTCATCAGGGCCACCACGCCGGGGATGATGAGCTGCATGAAGGCCTGCCGGGCGGCGGTCGGGCCGTCGTGGCCCTTGAACATCTCGTTCCGGAACATGCTGATTTTCTGCACGCCGTGGCTGACGCCGATGGCAAAGACGAGGAAGGGGACGAGGATGGAGAAGGGGTCGATGCCGTAGCCGAGGAGGGTGAGACCGCCGAGCTGCCACACGACCGCGACGAGCGAGCAGATGATCGGGGCGGCCGCCAGTTTCCACCGGCCGGCGTAGTTCCAGACCAGCAGCGCGGTGATCACGATCGAAATGCCGAAGAGCAGGAAGACCCCCCGGGCGCCGTCGCCGATGTCCCCGATCACCTTGGCGAAACCGATGATGTGGACGGTGATCGCGCCGCCGCTTTCCCGCTCGACCCGGCGGCGGATGGCCTCGAGGCCGTCGGCCACCTTCAGGTAGTCGATCTTGTGGCCGGTGCGGGGGTCGTCCTCGAGCAATTGGGCGCTGACGATGGCGCCGGTGAAGTTGGTCGCGACCAGCTGGCCCAGCTTGCCGGACTTGATGATGTTTTCCCGCACCTTGGCGAAATTGGCCGGCGTGGGCGTGAAGTCCGCCGGGATGACATTGCCGCCGGCGAACCCGTCCTCGATGACCTCGATGTAGCGGACGTTCGGCGTGAACAGGGACTGGACCTGGGGCCGGTCGACCGCGGGCAGGAAGATGGTCTCATCGGTGACCTTGCGCAGCTGGGCGAAGTATTCCGGCGTGAAAATGTCGCCCTGCTTGACCATGAGGGCGATCAGGACGCGGTTGGCGCCGCCGAACTCGCTCTGGTACTTGGTGAAGGTGCGGATGTAGGGGTGGTCGAGCGGCAGCGACTTGTTGAAGCTGGCATCGACCCGGATGCGGCTGGCGAAGACCGCCATGATGGCGGTGACCACGATGATTATGACCACCAGCGGGAAGCGGTGCCGAAACATCCAGGTGGAGAATTTCGCGAGCATGGCGGTCAGGGGGCGGGCAGGCGGGTGGCGCCGGCCTCGCCCAGCGCCAGCAGGGAACCATCGGGGAGCGCCAGCAACTCGGCCACGGCCGTGGTGAAGGGGACCGCCCAGTCGGCGACGGAGCCGCCGGCATCGCGGCTGGCGAACAGCGCCCGCGACTGCCCGGCCAGGACCAGGGTGCCGTTGGCGGCCCGCACCGCGGCGGCCAGGAGCACGCGGCGCTCGTTGGGCACCGCCGTCCAGGTGTCGCCGTCGTCGGTCGAGCGGTAGATCCGGCCGCGCAGGCCGTAGGCGAGGAGCGTGCGCTCCTCGAGCGGCAGGATGCCGTAGAATGATCCGTCGTAGGGCGAATCGATCCGGCTCCAACTCAGCCCCTGATCCCGGGAGCGCAGCAGGGTGCCGCGTTCTCCGGCCAGATAGAGCGTGCCGGTCGGGCCGCGGGTGATCCGGTTGAAGTGAAAGTCATCCTCGCTGAGCTTGCGCCGCTGCCAGGTCCGGCCGCCATCCGCGGTGGTGACAAACAGGCCGTAGGCCCCGACCGCGATGACCCGCTGGGCGTCCAGGGCGAGCACATCAAGGAAGGAGTCGGAGAGGTTTTCCGCCTGCCACTGTTTCCGCCACGTGAGTCCGCCGTCGGTCGTGGCCACGATCAGGGCGTCGTGTCCCACGGCCCAGCCGTGCGCGGTGTCCCCGGCGAAGGCCACCCCGGTGAAGGCGGGGGAAAACGTCCCGCCGGTGGCGGCCCAGGTGCGGCCCTCGTCGGTCGAGCGGAGGATCGTGCCGCGCTCGCCGACGACGACCACGGCAGGCCCGGTGCGGGCGCCGTCGAGCAGCAGCATGGTGGGTCGCACCTCCGTCGCCCGACCCGCCGGCGCAGCCAGCAGGGCCAGCAGGACCAGCCAGTGCGGGCGGAGGGGGGGAAGGTTCATGGCATAAAGAAGGCGGGCCAAGGCCCGCCTGCTTGTTAACTACCTGATTTCAGGCGCGGTCGCGCCTGTGGGTGTGCGACGAGGCACGGTGCCATTACCGGATGCCTTCGCGGCGGAGGGAATCAGGGCTGTAGTCGGCCGGGGTGCGCTTCAGGCCGAAGTTGTAGGTCGGACCCTCGTTATCGAGCCCGATCGCCAGGTAGCGGCCGCTCTGCAGGTCGGTGTGGACCTCGAGCGTGCTCCAGAAGGCCAGGGCATCGTAGTAGTTGATGCAATGCGCCTCGGACACGCGCCAGATCGCGCCGCGGCCGTCGTACTGGTCGGCGGCGAGGATCTGCCAGCTGTCCTCGTCCACGTAGAAGGTGCGGCGGGAGTAGAGGTGCGACGTGCCGGGCTTGAGGGTGCCATCGACGACCCAGACGCGGTGCAGTTCGTAGCGCGCGAGCTCCTGGTTGATATGGAGGGGCTTGAGGATGTCGGCATACTTCACCTGGCCGCTGTGCAGGCGGTACGAGTTGTAGGGGACGATCATCTCCTTTTTGCCGACCAGGTTCCAATTGTAGCGGTCGGGGGCGCCGTTGAAGATGTCGAACTGGTCGCTGGTGCGCTGGCCGTCGGCGGCGGTGCCCGGATTGTCGTAGGAGACGTTCGGGGCGCGGGTCACGCGGCGGCGGCCGGCGTTGTAGACCCAGGCGCGGCGCGGTTCCTTGATCTGGTCCATGGTCTCATGGGCGAGGAGGATGGTGCCGGCGAGCCGGGCGGGGGCGACGACGGACTGCTTGAAGTAGACGAGGGTGTTGTCGAGGGCGGCCTCGGTGATGCCCTCGCGGCAGTAGTTGAAGAGAAACTCATCCTCGAAGCTGACCATCGTGTAGCTGCCGTTGCGCTGCGGGGCGGCCTGCCCGATGGGGCGCGAGGCCGAGAGTCCGCGGTAGCGGGTGAGGTGGTTCCAGACGACCTCGAGCCCGCTGGCGGGGATCGGGAAGGGCGTACCGATGACGGAGCCGGTGATGCCGTTGCCGCCCTCGGTCAGACGGGCGGTGGTGGCGTTCGTCCGGGTCGCGTCGTAGATGCGCTGCGGGTTGGAGGCGCTGCGGTGGGTGGGATAAACGACCAGCTTGTAGTCCGGGTAGGCCTTGAGCACGGCCACCTGGCCGGCGGTGAGCTTGTCCTGGTACTGCGCCAGATTGGACGCGGTGACCACGTAGAGCGGACGGTCGGCGGCATACGGGTCGGGATGGTGATCACCGACCTTGTAGCCGGCCGGGGGCGTGGTGATGCCGCCGTCCCAGGCCGGGATGGAGCCGTCGGCGTTGCCGGCCTTCTCGGCTCCGAGCGGGGTGAGGTCGGCGCCGAGGCGGGCCGCCTGGGTTTCACTGATGGCGGCCTGCAGCCCGGCGGCGGCAAGGGCGAACGCGGTGGCAAGGACGAGCTTCTTCATGGCGAGGGGTATCAGGGGGTGGGTTAGAACGAGTATTTCAGGGTGGTCGCCACGTAGTCGCGATCGGCGATGAGGTTGTAGAGGCCGCCGCCGGAGTAGTTCACGTAGCGGATCTCGAGGGCCCAGGCGTTCTGGTAGGTGAACTCCGCCGCGAGGTTGATGCTCCGGCGACCCTCGATGAAGTTGCCGAGGGGCAGCGGGGTGGTGCCGCGGACATCGTGGGCGAAGGCGATCGACGGCGAGACGTTCACGCCGGCAAACACGTTGGTGTAGTCGAGCTTGGCGAGGATCTGGTAGCCCCAGGAGAAGGAGTCCGCGAAGGCGGCTTCGTTGGTGGCCGGGATGGCGGCAAAGCCGGTGTTGACCATGGTGGTCGCGCTGCCGCTGGAGAACGAGCCCGGGCCGTCGTAGCGCAGCACGCTCTGGTCGGGCAGGTTGGCCCAGACGCCGCCGGCCTCGGCGACGACGCTCAGCTGCTGGGCGCCGAAGGTGGGGCCGAAGACCTTCGTCACGGTGGACTGCGTGGTCACGACGCGGTGACGACGGAAGCCGGGGATCTCCTTGTTCAGCTGGCCGAGATAGTTCCCGACCTGGTTGTTGGCGCCGAAGGCCGGGTTGAGCGAGGAGAGGGTGCCGAAGAGCAGTTCGACGTCGTCGACCTGGAGCGGCACGCCGTTCTTGACGGAGAACTCACCCTGCCAGGAGATGCCGCTGTTGCCGAGGGAGGTGTTGAAGCTGGCGCCCACCATCGAGATGTTCTCGGGATATTCGGTGAAATAGCGCCCGGTGGCGGCGGCAGTGAGCAGGCCGATCTTGCCGGCGCCGGCGGCGATGGTCTGGGTGGCCGGGTAGAAGGGCTGCAGGCTGGGGGGCAGGGCGCTGATCGGCACGCCGGTGAGCGCGGCGCCGATCAGGGTGGTGAGGGCGGACGAGATCCCGGCCGGCGGATAGCCGTAGGAGAGCATGACCGGCACCAGGTTGGTGGTGGCGAGGCTGGTGGCGGTGGCGACGACGAGGGCCGAGCTGATCGGGTCGGTCGGGGTGCGGGCGCTGATCAGGGGCGAGCGGCTGTGGTAGTTGGCGTAATAGAAGCCGAACTCGGTGTCATTCAGGCTCGGGACCATGACGCGCAGCGAGGCGCCGTACTGGTTGAGGTTGCTGCCGTCGCGGTCCTTGGCGCGCGGAATCGCCCCCAGGGTGCCGCTGTCGGACAGGGTGCCGAAGCCGAGGTAGACCTTCTCGCCGCCGCGGCTGGCAAAGTCGTTGGTCGAGAAATAGGTGCCGGCCGGTTCCAGCTCGTTGCGGCGGAACTCGAGGAGCCAGTACGGCTCGAAGGTGATGTTCTTGGTCAGGCCGAGGGAGGCCTTGAGCATGTTGACCGGGAGGAAGGCCTCCTTCAGTTCGGCGCCGGGGACCCGGAGCTTGGAGAGGTCCACCGGGTTGACGACGTTGATGCCGTTGGGGATGAAGGTGCTCTCGCCGAGGCTCAGCACCTGGCGGCCGAAGCGGAGGTCGAGCGGGAGATCCTGGCCCAGCTCGAACTTGCCGACGACGTAGAGGTCCAGGATCTCGCTGCCGCGCACCACGCGGTCGCGCGCCTGCTGGCTGAGCGGGGCGCGGCGGGTGTGGTCCGACTTCAGGTCGCCGAAGACGTACCCGCGGGCGAACAGGCCGTAGTCGTGGTACTTGAGCTCAAAATCCGACGAGGCCTTGAAAATTTCCGAGACCCAGCCCTTGCCGTAGTTGAGGTTGCCCTCGTCGCTGTTGACCGAGTTCTGGCGTCCGGCCACCCCGTTGAAGCTGTTGGTGGTGCCGTAGAAGTCCGCACTCGGGTCGCCCAGCCGGTACATGGCGCCGAAGGACAGCGTGGTATCGAAACTGCCGCTCAGGTCACCGTTGGTGAACTGGACAGCGCGACTGGTGGTGGTCAGCAGGAGGCATCCCAACCCAAGGGCGAGCGCCCGACGGGTCAGGAGATTGGAGGCACGGGGGGACTTCATGACGTTCATAGTTGGTAGGAAACCGGACGGAATGCCTGCCGCACAGGGGTCTGCACGACAGCGGTGGGGTAGTGGCGGCCATCCGCCGGGGTTGTTTCAGCCCGAACGAAACGGAACCGCCTGCCGCAGTTCAAGAACGAATTCTGGGTCCATTTGCGGGTAAACGACGCTTCGCGCTTTGCCGCGGCCGGAAATTGCGTAAGGTCCGAGTTCCATCCATGCAGCCGGCGACCCACATTCACGTCAAAGGCGCGCGGGAGCACAACCTCAAGAACCTGGAGTTGCGCATCCCGCGCGGGAAGCTCGTGGTCCTCACCGGGCCGAGCGGCTCCGGCAAGTCCTCCCTGGCCTTCGACACCATCTACGCCGAGGGCTACCGGAAGTACATGGAGTCGCTCTCGACCCAGGCGCGCCAGGTCCTGGAGCAGCTCCGGCGTCCCGACGTGGACTTCATCCACGGTCTCTCGCCCGTCCTCGCCATCGAGCAGCGCACCGGCGCCGGCGGTCCGCGCAGCACCATCGCCACCGCCACCGAGCTGGCCGACTACGCGCAGCTGCTCTGGTCGGTCTGCGGCGAGCCGCGCTGCCCCCGGGACGGCGGCCGCGTGGTGCAGCGTTCCCTCGATGACAACGTGCAGCGGGTCCTCACGGCCTGCGCGGGCGAACGGGTGATGCTGCTGGCGGCGTTCATGACGGCCAAGCCGAGCGTGCTGCGGGAGGAACTCCCGCGCCTGCGCCAGCGCGGGTTCACCCGGGTCCGCCTGGACGGCGCGATTGTGAGCCTGGACGAGCCCAAGCTGATCCCGGCGGGAACCGGCCTGCGGGAACTCGCGGTGGAGATTGTCATCGACCGCCTGGTGGCCACGGCGGACCAGCGGTCGCGGCTGGCGGATTCGCTCGAGCTGGCGTTTCGCGAGGGGAAGGACCGGGTGCTGGTGCTCGCGCAGAGCCAGCCGGAGGGCCCCTGGCGGGAGCTGCCGCTGAGCCAGTCGCGCTCCTGCGAGACCTGCGGCGACCTGTTCGCCCCGCTCACGCCGCGGCATTTCTCCTTTGGCCACCGGGAAGGGGCCTGCCCGGCCTGCGACGGCCTGGGCCGGAAGCGGCGCTTCGTGCCCGAGCTCATCGTGGCCGACCCCGCCAAGTCGGTGCGCGAGGGCGCGCTCAAGCCCTGGCGCATCGGCGGGAAAAACCTCATCATCAAGCACAACGCGCTGCTCAAGCAGCTGGCCGAGCAGCTGCCGTTTGACGCCGACGTGCCCTGGCAGGAGCTGCCCGAGGCCACCCGGCACACCATCCTGCACGGGGCGGGAGAACGGCTCTTTGCGTTCAAGCTGCGCCGGATGCGCGAGGCCAAGGCGATGCCCTTCGCCGGCGTCATCGCCGATCTGGAGGACAGCTTCCGGCACACCGACAGCGAGGGGTTTCAGGCGCGGCTGAGCACCTTCATGGTCGCGGGCGAATGCCCGGGGTGCCGGGGCACCCGGCTCAACGAGCGGAGCGGCGCCGTGCTCCTGGGCGGGCGAACCTTTCCGCAGTTCATGCAGCTGGACGTCGCCGAGGCGCACGCGTTCGCCCGGCAGCTGGTCGCGGACTACGCGGCGAATGAGGCGGTGCGCGAGGTCGTGACCGGGATCGAGCAGCGGCTCCACTTCCTGCTGGAAACGGGGCTGGGGTACCTGACGCTGGAGCGGGACTACGCGACGCTCTCGGGCGGCGAGGCCCAGCGGGTGCGGCTGGCGACCCAGCTCGGCATGGGACTGATCGGCGTCATCTACGTCCTCGACGAGCCGAGCATCGGGCTGCACCCCCACGACAACCAGAAGCTGCTCGACACCCTGGTGGCGCTCCGCGACCGCGGCAACACCGTGCTCGTGGTGGAGCACGACGCGGACACCATGCGCCTGGCGGACGAGCTGATCGAGCTGGGGCCCGAGGCAGGGGTGGAGGGTGGCCAGCTGCTGTTCCAGGGCCCGCCGGACCAGTGCATGCGGCTGTCGGCCAAAGTTTCGCGCACCGGCCCGTACCTCGCGCGCGAGCTGGGCGTCACCAAGGATGCCCGCACCAAGGAGCCGGACGGGGCCTGGCTTACCGTCCGGGAGGCGCGGGCGAACAACCTCCGGGGCATCGACGCCCGGTTTCCGCTCGGGCTGTTGACCTGCGTCACGGGCGTCAGCGGCTCGGGGAAGAGCACGCTGGTGAACGACGTGCTGGCGGCGGCGGCGGCGCGCCGGCTCAACGGGGCCAAGACCCTGCCGGGCCCGCACCGGCACATCGAGAACCTGGACAGCTTTGAGAAGCTCGTGCAGGTGGACCAGGAGCCGATCGGCCGGAGCCCGCGCTCCAATCCCGCCACCTATGTCGACCTGCTGACGCTGCTGCGCGACCTCTATGCGCAGGTGCCGCTGGCCAAGGTGCGCGGCTACAAGGCCAGCCGCTTCTCGTTCAACGTCCGCGGCGGCCGCTGCGAGCGCTGCCAGGGCGACGGGGCGATCAAGCTCGACATGCAGTTCATGGCCGACGCCTACGCGCCCTGCCCGAGCTGCGAGGGGCGGCGGTACAACCGCGAGACCCTCGAGATCCTGTTTCACGGGAAGTCCATCGCGGACGTGCTGGCCATGACCGTGCGCGAGGCCATCGCGCTCTTCCGCCACATCCCGCGGGTGCTGGACAAGCTCGGCACCCTCGAGGCCGTCGGGCTGGGCTACCTGACCCTGGGGCAGTCGGCCACGAGCCTCTCGGGCGGCGAGGCCCAGCGGCTCAAGCTGTCGCTGGAATTGAGCAAGCGCGCCCCCGGGCCCACGCTCTACATCCTCGACGAGCCGACCACGGGCCTGCACTGGGTGGACATCCAGAAGCTGATGGACCTGCTCTTCAAGCTGCGGGACCAGGGCCACACCGTGATCGTGATCGAGCACAACCTCGACGTCATCGGCCTGGCCGACTGGATCCTGGACCTCGGGCCGGGCGGGGGGCGCCACGGGGGCGAACTCCTCTGCGCGGGACCGCGGGCCGCGATCGAGGCCTGCGCCCGCTCGCTGACCGGCGCGGCGCTGCGGCACTGGGCGCAGTCCGCCCCGGCCGGGCGCTGAACGGGCAGACTGGACACACCAGCGGAACCGCCTCCGGACCCGGACCGCCATGACGCTGCCGCTGATCGTCCACCTCGACGCCGACGCGTTCTTTGTGTCCTGCGAACTGGCGCAACAGCCGGCCTTGCGCGGGACGAAATGCGCGGTGGGCGGTCGGGAGCGGGGCATCATTTCCTCGGCCAGCTACGAGGCCCGGGCGTGCGGGGTCTACACGCCGATGCCGACGGCGCGGGCGCTGCACGTGTGCCCGGACCTGATCCTGCTGCCGCACACGTCGGGGCTGTACGGCCGCGTGTCGCAGCAGATGTTCGACCTCTGCGAGACCCTCACGCCGCTGGTGCAGCGCAACTCGATCGACGAGGGCTACCTCGACCTGGGCCCCTGCGGCCTGCGGACCGCGGCCGAGGTCGAGGCGCGGGTGCGGGCCCTGCAGCAGCGGCTCTGGTTGGAACTGCAGCTCCCGGTCTCCTTCGGGCTCGCGACCAACAAGCTGGTGGCGCAGATCGCCTCGAAGCTGCGCAAGCCCCGCGGGTTCGTCGTGGTCCCGGCGGGCACGGAGCAGGCCTTCCTCGCCCCGCTGCCGGTGGGCAAGCTTCCCGGGGTGGGGGCCAAAACCGAGGCGGCGCTCGCGGAGCGCCACGGCCTCCGGCTGGTGGGCGATGTGACGGCCCGGACGGAGACGGAGCTGCGGGCGATCTTTGGGGCGGGCTGGCGGGAGGTGCAGGCGATGGCGCGGGGGGAGGACGACCGGCCGGTGGAACTGGGGGAGGAGGACGCGAAGAGTTATTCCCAGCAGGAGACGTTCAGCCACGACCGGTCGGATCGCGCGGAGATCGAGCGGGTGCTGAAGGGCATGGTGGACGAACTGCTGGCCAAGATCCGGGCGGACCGGAAGCGGGTGCGCACGCTGACGGTGAAGGTCCGCTATCCGGACTTCACGCAGGAGGCGCACGGCCGCAGCCTGGAGACCGCGACAGACCTTGAGGCGCCGTTTTATCCGCTGGTCGGACCGCTGCTGCAGGCGGCCTGGAGCAAGCGCCAGCCGCTGCGGCTGGTGAGCGTCCGGTTCTCCGGCGTGGAGGCGGGGTCGGCCCAGCTGGAGATGTTTGCGCAGGCCGAGGAGAAGCGCCGCCGGCTGGCGGGCGTGCGGGACGCCCTGAACCGCCGCGGCGGCGCGCCGGTGGTCCGGCACGGGCACCAGCTGGGCGACCCGCCCGCGGCCCCCTGACGCGCCGCGTTATGCGCTTGAGGAGTCCGGCGATTGCCCCGAACAACTAGGGGATGGCCCCGCCCGAACTCACCGCCCGCATCGCCGCCGCCCAGCGGGCGGTCCTCGCGCAGACCGACCTGCTGCACCGGGAGTTCGGTCGGGCCCAGAGCGAGTGGAAAGCCGACGGCACGCGGGTGACGGCGGTCGACCTGGCCATCTCCGCCGGCATCGTGGGCGAGCTGCAGGCGCAGTTTCCCGACGACGACGCGTGCAGCGAGGAACTGGCGCCGACGGACGCCCCGCGGCGCCTGACGCGGCGGTTCGCGTGGGTGCTCGACCCGATTGATGGCACCAACAATTACGCGCTGGGCATCGCCAACTGCGCCATCTCGCTCGCCCTGCTGGAGGACGGCTGGCCGGTCTACGGGGTGGTCTACGACCTGGCGCGCCGCCGCCTGATCCATGGCGGGCCGGGCCTGGGGCTGTTTGACGGCGAGCGGGCGGCGCGGGTGCGGACGGAGCCGCCCGGGGCGCAGACCGTGGTGGGATTTCACAGCCCCCATGACCGGCGGTTCGCGCCGGATGCGCAGGTGCTGGTGGAGAACTTCAAGATCCGCGGGCTGGGCAGCAGCACGCTGCACCTGGCCTACGTGGCGATCGGGCTCCTCGACGGCACGGTCGACCACAACGTCAAGATCTGGGACATCGCCGCGGCGGTGCCGCTCTGCCTCGCCGGCGGCGGGCAGGTGGAATTCCTCAACGGCGAGCAGTTCCCCCTGCGCCAGTTCGACCTCAACATGGCCCGCATCCGGTACATCGCCGGCAACGCCGCGATGTGCGCGCGGCTGCGGGCCTTGCTCACACCTGGTACGTCTTCAGCGGCACGGGATCGAGGACCTTGATCTTGGGGGCCTGCTGCGCCAGCTGCGCGGCAAACCAGGCGCGGGCGGGCGGGTCGCCGTGCGTCAGGACGACGCAGCGGGCCTCGGTCTGGATGGCGAACTCGAGGAGCTCCTCCCGGTCGGCGTGGCCGCTGAGCTCGAAGCGCTCGATGCGGGCCTTGAGCTTGGCCTTCACGTGGGCGGTCTCGAAGAGGAAGGTGTCGCCCGTCTTGGCGGTGAGCAGCTTGCCGCCGGGGGTGTCCGGGTCGCAGTAGCCGACAAAGCCGACGGTGTTGCGGGCGTGGCCGACCAGGCCGGAGGCGAGGGTGTAGCTCGGGGTCCGCTCGACCAGCATGCCGGAGCTGATGATGTAGAGCGCGTTCTGCTGCGGGTCCAGCCCGGGGGTCAGCTTGCGGGGCGTGGGCTTGATCTTCAGCTCCTTGATGATGCCCCGGTTGAAATTCACATGCCGCGTCTTGCGGCTGATCTCGTCGAAGTAGTCGGCGAGGTCCATCCCGAGCCCGGAGGCGAAGATGGGGCACTCGACCAGCCGGCCGAACTTCCGGGCGTCGTGGACGATGGCCAGGATCTCCTGCATGCGGCCGAGGGCGAACACCGGGAGGAGAAAGGAGCCGCCGCGCTTGATCGTGTCGTTGATGCTCTGGATCAGGCGGGCGACCTCGTTGACCCGCTCCTTGCCGAGGGGGCGCTCGGTGACGCCGCGGGTGGTCTCCATGACCACGGTGTCGAAGTGGCCGGCAGGGAACTTCGCGCCCGGCAGGGTGCGCTGGTTCTCGAAGAGCACGTCGCCGGTGAAGAAGACCTGGCGGTGCTTGTGGTGGATCTCCACCGCGGCCGCGCCGGCCACATGGCCCGCCGGATGGAAGATGACCTCGATCTCCTCCTTGGCCCCGCGGAACTTCTTCGCGTGGTTGAAGGGCAGGCCCGTCATGCGGCCGGCGGCCCGGTCGATCTCGTCGTGGGTGAACAGGGGATAGTCGGGGATGTTGTCCTCCTCCTTCTGGCGCAGCATCACGTTGGCCGAGTTGTGCAGCATGCGCTCGATCAGCATGCGGCTGGACGTGGTCATGATCACGGGGGTGCTGGGGTGCTCGCGCATCGCGACCAGCAGGCTGCCGATGTGGTCGAGGTGGCAGTGCGTGATGATGATGAGGTCGAGCGGGTGGCCGCGGATCAGGCTGAAGTCGGGCGTGGCGGCCCGGCCGGTTTTCTTGGGATTCAGGCCGCAGTCGATCAGGACGCGGAGGTCGCCGAACTGGACGAAATTGGAGTTGGCGCCGATGCCGCCGTCGCGATTCAAATCAATGAGCTTCATTTAGTGGGGCGACACAGGAGGAGAAAGGTCGCGAGAACGAGGTTGTTTTTCAGGCCGCGGGAATTGTCAGGCGAAAGGGGGGCAGCAGCACATGCACCTGGCGCCCCTGGTCGTCGACGCCATGGAACGAGCCGCGCGCGGTGGCGTCGGCCCCGGTCACATGGTAACTGTTGTAGGAGAACTCCTCCCCGGGCGCGAGCCGCGGGGTCTCGCCGACGATCTTGTCCCCCTCGACGACCCGCTGGCTGCCATCGGCGTGCTCCACGACCCACTTGCGGCCGAGGAGGGTGACGGTGTGGTCCGAGCCGTTGCGCAGGGTGATGAAGTAGACGAACGCGTGGGGCTGGTCCGGCGGCAGGGTGGCGCCCCCATGGTGGTAATGGAGCCGGTCGAGGCGGGCGGTGAGTCCGGGAAGTTCGAGGGAGGAGGCCACGGGCCATAACAGAGTCGGGATTGCACGCTGAGCAAGCGGCTTTCGGACTTGCGACCGATTTGGACGCCGCCACACCATGCCGTACTTCGATGGCCAAATTCGCGCTTCTCTCTGTCAGCGACAAAAGCGGGCTCGCCGAATTCGCCACGGCGCTGGTCCGGCAGCACGGCTACACGCTCCTGTCCACCGGGGGCACCGCCCGCCTGCTCGCCGCGGCCGGCCTGCCGGTCACCGAGGTGAGCCAGCACACGGGCTTCCCGGAGATGATGGAAGGGCGCGTGAAGACGCTGCACCCGAAGATCCACGGCGGGCTGCTGTGCCGGCGGGACAAGGCCGAGCATCTCGCGCAGGCCGCGCAGGCCGGCATCGACCTGATCGACCTCGTGGTGGTGAACCTCTATCCCTTCGAGGAAACCGTGGCCAAGCCGCACGTCACCCTCGAGGAGGCGATCGAGAACATCGACATCGGCGGCCCCTCCATGCTGCGGAGCGCGGCCAAGAACCACACCAGCGTGACCGTGGTTTGCGACCCGGCCGACTATCCGGCGGTGCTGACCGCGCTGGCGGTACCGGCCGACCTGGCCGCGCTGCGGCCCCGGCTGGCGCTGAAGGTCTTTCAGCGCACCGGCCGCTATGACACCGCGATCGCGCAGTATCTGGAGACGCAGGCCGCGGAACCGGACCTGGCCGCGCTGGCCGGGTTTCCCGCGACGCTGACGCTGACGTACCCGAAGGCGCAGAGCCTCCGCTATGGCGAGAACCCGCACCAGCAGGCCGCGCTGTACGGGCGGTTTCATGAGCACTACCGGCAGCTGCAGGGCAAGGAGCTCAGCTACAACAATATCCTGGATATCACCTCGGCCACTTATCTCATCGGCGAGTTTGAGCGCCCGACGCTGGCGATCCTGAAGCACACGAATCCCTGCGGCGTGGCCAGCGCCGAGACGCTGGAGGCCGCCTGGGAGCGGGCGTATGCGACCGACCGGCAGGCCCCGTTCGGCGGGGTCATCGTGGTGAATCGCACGGTCGAGGCCGCGCTGGCCCGGACGATCGCGGAGATTTTCACCGAAGTGATCATCGCGCCGCGGTTCAGCGACGAGGCGCGGGCGATTTTTGCCCAGAAGAAGAACCTGCGGCTCATGATCGCGCAGGAAGGCCTCGGGGCGGATTCGCTCCGCGAGGTCCGGAGCGTCGTCGGGGGCGTGCTGGTGCAGGACCGGGACCGGACGCTGGGGCCGGCCGCGGACGTCAAGGTGGTCACCCGGCGTGCGCCCACGGCGGAGGAGTGGGCGGGGCTGCGGTTCGGCTGGATCGTCGGCAAGCACGTGAAGTCAAATGCGATCGTGTACTGCCGGGGCGAGCAGACCCTGGGGGTGGGGGCGGGGCAGATGGCCCGCGTGGACAGTTCCCGCATCGCGGTCTGGAAGGCCGGCGAGGCGGGGCTCGACCTGCGGGGCTCGGTGGTGGCCAGCGAGGCCCTCTTTCCCTTTGCCGACGGCCTCATCGCCGCGGCCGACGCGGGGGCCACGGCGGCCATCCAGCCGGGCGGCTCGCTGCGCGACGCGGAGGTCATCGCGGCGGCCGATGCGCGCGGCCTGGCGATGGTCTTCACCGGCAGCCGGCATTTCAAACACTGAGCGGCGGCGGGCGGGTGAAGTTCGCTCGTTTTGCGGTTGGCGTGGGCCGGGCTTTGCCGCCAGGCTGGCGGCATGTTCGATCCTGTTGAAAAACTGAAGGAATTCATCCGCTGCCCCAGCGTCTCGGCCGACCCGAAGTTCGCGGCGGGCATGCGCGGCGCGCAGGAATTTGTCTCGGGCCTCCTGAGCTCGATGGGCTTTGCGGTGGAGGTGGTGAAGACCGACCTGCACCCGATCATCCTCGGCCACCGCGGCGGCGACGCCTCCTGGCCGCATGTCATCATCTACGGCCACTACGACGTCCAGCCGGCGGACCCGCTGCATCTCTGGCAGTCCCCCGCGTTCGAGCCGACGATCCGCGGCCACCGGATGTACGGCCGGGGCGCGGCGGACAACAAGGGTCCGCTGCTGACGCACCTGGCGGCGGTGGCGCAGCTGCTGGAGCAGCATCCGGCGCTCCCGTTGCGGATCACGTTCCTGGTCGAGGGCGAGGAGGAGATGGGCAGCCCGAGCTTCCTGCCGTTCCTGCAGCGCTACCAGCAGACCCTGCAGGATGCGGATTTCGTCTTCCTCTCGGACACCGGCATTCCCCACGAGCAGCAGATGGTGATCACGGCCGGCCTGCGCGGGCTGGTCACGCTGGAAGTCGAGGCGATCGGGCCGACCAGCGACCTGCACTCCGGCCTGCACGGCGGGGTGCTGCTGAATCCGATCCAGGCCCTGGTGGATCTCTGCGCCTCGCTGCACACGCCCGACGGGCGGGTGAACATCCCGGGCTTCTACGACGACGTGCTGGAGGTGGAGCCGTGGGAGCGCGCAGAGCTGGCGAAGCTCGGCGGCCGGGAGGAGGACTACCTTAAATTTCTCGGCATCGACGCGTTTCACACCCCGCCGGGGGTGACGCCGTTTGAGGCGGTCCGGTTTTACCCGACGCTGGAGTTCAACGGCATCGGGGGCGGGTACCAGGGGGAGGGCGGCAAGACCGTGATCCCCAGCCGGGCCTTTGTGAAGATCAGCTGCCGGCTGGTGGCCAACCAGAGCCCGGAAAAAATGAAGGTGCTGCTTGAGCAGACCATTGCGGCGCGGGCGCCGCGCGGCGTGCAGCTGCGGATCATCGCCGGGCACACCGGCCGGCCCTATGTGGTGGTGCCGCCCGGGCGGACCAACACCCCGCCGGATCAGTCGCCGGTGCTGGCGCGGATGTTCCGCGCCACCGACGCCGCAGTCGCGGAGGTCTGGGGCAAGGCGCCGCTGTACCTGCGGGAAGGCGGCAGCGTGCCGATCATCGGCGAGATCAAGCGGGTGCTGGGCCTCGATTCCGTGATGATGGGGCTGTTCCTGCCGCAGGACAACCTGCACGCGCCCAACGAAAGCTTCGACCTGGAGATCATGAAAAAGGGCATCGAGACCTCGCGGCGGATCCTGCTGGCGATCGCCCAGCCGTAGGATCGGGGGCGAGGTCCGGCCGGCGGCCGGGAGCGCCGGCCATAAAAAAGCCCCGGTGAAAACCGGGGCTTGGAAGGGAAGGGGAAGAATTACTTCTTCAGCACAATGATCTCCGCCCGGCGGTCCTTCGCCATGGTGGCGTCATCCGCATTCTTGGAGGACTCCAGGCTGCCCTTGGAGTTGGCCTCGACCTTGTCGGCGGCGAGGCCGAGCGACAGGAGGTAATTCTTCGCCGCGGTGGCGCGACGGTCACCCAGGCTCAGGTTGTACTCATCCGTGCCCCGCCAGTCGCAGTGCCCCTCGAAGAGGATGCGGTGCTTGGGGTTCTTCGCCAGGTAGTCCTTGGCGGCCTGAACCTTGGCGCGCTCGCTCTCCTTGACGTTGGACTTGTCGAAGTCGAAGTAAACGGCGCCAAGCAGGCCCTTGATCATGTCATCGGTCTCGATGACGTTCGGGTCGCGCTGCGTCAGCCCGGCCGCGTTCGGGTCGAGGGCGGGATTCACCTGTTCCGGGGAGATGTTGCCGCCGCCGTTGGGCCCGAGGACGGTGGCGCTCGGATCGGGGCGGGCCGGCTTCTTTTTGCAGCCCGCAAGGATGAAAACGGCGCTGGCGATGACGAGGCAAAGTTTCTTCGAGGCGATATTCATGGAGTGGTCGAGGTGGGTCGTGCTAAAATCTAATGGGCAACCTTGTTGCTGCGGCAAGGCTTTACTGCGCTTTCTTCTGCGCGATCAACCCGACCTCCATGGCATAGCGGGTGAGGCTGGCGACGTCGTGGAGGTTCAATTTGCGCATCAGGTTGGTCCGGTGGTTGTCCACCGTCTTGATGCTGATATCCAACTTGGTCGCGATTCCCCGCGTGCTGTGGCTCTCGGCGACCAGCTGCAGAATCTCGCGCTCCCGGTCGGTCAGGAAGTCGGCGGCGCTGCTCGCCTCGGGATTGGCCACCACGTCGCGGAGCAGGGCGGCCACGGCTGGACCGAAGTAGGTGCCGCCGTTCGCGATGGCTTCCAGGCCCTTTTTCAGCTCGATCAGGCCGGCGGTCTTCTCGACAAATCCATGGGCGCCCGCCTCCAGCATCTCGCGGACCAGCATCGGGTTCTCATGGCCCGAGAAAATCAGGACGCGCATCTCCGGTAGCTTCTTGGTGATCCGGCGGAGGATATCGACCCCGTTCAGGCCCGGCAGCTTGGCATCCAGAACCAGCAGGTCCGGCTTCGCCTCGAGGCAGAGCGCCACGGCACTCTGTCCGTCGCCACACTCGCCCACCAGTTGATAGTTGGGATCCAACCGCAGGATCTCGACCAGCATCTCGCGGACTGCGGTTTGGTCTTCGACTATGATAAGACGCTTCATGAGGGCGCACGCGAGGATGGCGCGAGGTGGGGTTTGGTCATTGATGAAAGTGGTGGGCCGGCTGGGATTCGAACCCAGAACCAATTGCTTAAAAGGCAACTGCTCTACCATTGAGCTACCAGCCCTTTGTGTTGGTTAACTGCTACTTGCGTATTTATTACTGTATGCTTTCTGCTGGTATTACTACCTCTTGCCTAGCTTGCCTTTACTGCTGAATCCTAACGAAACATGAGCACCAATACATGGCAGAAACTCTAATTCAACACCTGCTTAAAACTCTGCCAGTGGCCCAGATTACGGTCGCTGGACGCTATCAGGCAAGCAAATCTGGCACTCGTTACGCACCAACGCATTTGAGTGGAAAAAACAGTCTCGTCCCGGGCGGTTGTGGCGGGTCCAGAGGGGCAGACGACCGGTCGTCAGGGTCGGACCGGACCGGTTTGCCCGGGCACTAGACCCTCCTTGCGGTACACCGCGACCAGGGTGCGGCGCAGGGATGGGTGGGTGATATCAGCGATCCAGCTGTAAAATTTGTCCTTGGGATTGTTGAAGCGATACAATCCCCGTCGTTCGGCGCGCACCTTGCGCAGGCCGGTGCCGGCAAAGGCCGCCTCCAACTCCGCCGCCGTGTATTCCCGGATATGCCCCATGTCACTCGGATTGGCCCGGAGGGTCTCGAAGGGATTCCTGCCGCGCAGCATCTTCAATCGGTTCTTCAACCAGGCCGCGTTCGGCGTCGTCACCACGATCACGCCGCCTGCGCTCAGGAGCGAGGAGAGGTACCTGAGGACGAGATCCGGGGGAGTGTAGAGATGCTCCAGCACCTCCATGAACACGATCAGATCGTAGCCGCCCGCCAAATTACCCGGGCCGGATTCGTGCGCGAGTTTGTTCAAGTCCCCGGGGAGGAAGGCAGACTTTCCCTCGGGGCTGAACCGGGGGTCGTGGTAGACGCCCAGGCAGTCGATTTGGCTCTCGGGCAGCAACTTCCTCAGCAAAAGTGTTTGAAACCCCATGCCTATATCCAGCACCCGGTCAAAGGCTTGCCGCGCCCCCAAGTCGCCCAGCAGGCCGGCGAAATAACGGTAGCGCGGAAGGTGGCTGTCCCAATAATAAACGGCTTCCGGGGACCAGGCCCGGGCAGACGCGGCGAACTCGTCCTCGATCTTCGCCTCAATTTTGGGCGGTGTTTTCATCAGCTGGCCTTGGGTATACGGGTACGGCGGTCACGCGCTGGGGTGGATTGCTGGCGGCGTGAAAAATCTAGCTTGGTAATCGCGAATATAGCCACCAAAAGCCGCGCCGCGTCGGGTGAACCAGCCGGCCGGTCGTTTGCCAGCGACCGCCAGGGCCGGTGGACGGGCCGGGTTGCCGGCGGGCATTGACCGCACCGGGCCACCCGCTTAAGCCAGCCCTCATCCTTTTACTAATTTGGGAACTATCCAGCAATATACCCGTCAGAGCGAAGTTGAACGCATGTCAACTAAAGCTCAGGAAGTAGCCTTCGACCAGGTGCTCGTGGACCGGTTCAAAAACGGCGACCAGTCCGCCTTTGACGAGATGGTCTCGCGCTACTGGGACCGCATCTATGCGATGGTCAACCAGCTCCTGCGAAACTCGCAGGACGCCGAGGAGGTCACCCAGGACGCCTTCATCCGGGCCCATCGCGGGCTGGTGAACTTCCGCGGCGACTCCGCTTTCTCCACCTGGCTCTACCAGATTGCCACCAACCTCGCCCGCAACCGCTACTGGTACTGGTGGCGGCGCAAGCGGGACAAGTCGGTCTCCTTCGATGCCCCGGTCAGTGCGGACAATTCGACCACTCTGGCGGATCTGATCCCGGCCGAGGTGGAGACCCCGGACGACATCACGGTGACGCAGGAGTTCATCGACCGGATTGCGCAGGGCATGGAAAAGCTCAGTGCGAAGCACCGGGAGATCCTGACCCTGCGCAACATCAAGAACCTCTCCTACGAGGAGATCGCGGACATCCTCGGCATCTCCGTGGGCACCGTGAAGAGCCGCATCGCCCGGGCCCGCGAGAGCCTGCGGTCCAAACTCGGCGAAGATTTCAAGACCTGACTACCCGCAGCTTGACCCTGCGAACCACCGACCCGACACCACCATGAAAGAAACCAAGTTCATCGAACTGCTGAACCTGTACGTTGACCACCAAATCAGCCCGGCGGACGCCGCGCTGCTGGAGGAAGAGGTCCGCAGCAGCCCGGAGCGGCGCCGCGTTTACCGGCAGTATTGCCAGATGCAGCAGGCCTGCGCCCAGCTCGGCGAAACCTTCCGCACCGCCGCCCCCGCGCCGGCCGCGCGTCCCCGGCTCGCGCCGCGCCCGGCGCCGTTCCGCTTCGCCGCATATGCCGCCTCGCTGGGCGCCGTCGCCGCCGCCATCGCCGTGGCCTTCATCATGCGCCCGCACCCCGTCACCCCCGTGGCGGACACGGTCGCCCAGGGTCCCGCTGCCGCGCCGTCACTCGCCGCCGTGGCCGCCGTCACCCCGGCGCGCCCGGTCCTCCATCCCGTGCTGGGCCCGCGCTCACTCAAGCTCGGCGATCAGAACGCGGACCTCGCCGACGCCACCGCCGGCTATCCGGCGGGCTGGGGCGACTGGATGAACGACGTCCGTCTTTCCTCGATGGAGAACGTCTCGCTCGAGGATCTCCGCTTCGACGGTCGCGACCCGCGTCCCGCCGAAAACCGGGCCAGCCGGGCCGTCCGCCCGTTTCAGGGCAAGGTCGAGATGGCCGCGCTGCGCTTTCAGAAGTAGGCCGCCGCCAGGGCCGAGACTCAGCTCAGCGCCTTCTTGATCAGCGCCTCGGTCGTCGCCTGGGGGCCGAGCACCAGCGCGGCGCGCCGCACGGCCTGGTCCGCGTCCGCGGCCTTGTAGCCCAGGGCCGTGAGCGCCGCGACGGCATCACGATGCAGTCCGGCCCCCGTGGCCCCGGGCGAGCCGGCGGGCTCGGCGCCCGCGCGACCGGCTTGCCCCGTGCCGACCTTGGACTTTAATTCAACCACTAGGCGCTCGGCGGTTTTCTTGCCGATGCCCGGGCATTTCGCGAGGGTGGCGATGTCGCCGACCCGGATGGCGTCCTCCAGCAGGGGCAGCGACAGGCGGCTCATGATGCTGAGCGCGACCTTGGGCCCCACGCCGGTCACATGCTCGATCATCAGCCGGAAAAAATCCCGGTCCGCCGGCGCGGCGAAGCCGTAGAGCGTCTGGGAATCCTCGCGGTAGATCACGAGCGTGTGCAGCTTCACCTGGGCGCCCGGGGCGGGCAGCCGCTCGGCGGTGGTGACGGGGAGATGGACCTCGTAGGTGAAGCCGTTGAGCTCGATGATGGCCTGCAGCGGCGTGGCCGAGACCAGCGTACCCTGGATGGAGGTGATCATGGGATCACTTACTTCAGGCCAAGGACATCCTGCATGTCGTAGACCCCGGCCGGCTGGGTGAGGACCCATTGCGCGGCCCGCAGCGCGCCGCGGGCGAAAATCCCCCGGTCGCTGGCCTTGTGCGTCAGCTCCAGGCGCTCGCCGAGCGCGGCGAAGAGGACGGTATGGTCGCCGACGACATCGCCGCCCCGGAGGGCGTGGACGCCCACCTCGGAGGGGGAGCGCTCGCCGGTGAGGCCGTGGCGGCCGTGGCGCAGCGCCTGGGCGGTGAGTTTGCGCTCCTCGAGGATGATCTCGAGCAGGCGAGCGGCGGTGCCGCTGGGGGCGTCCTGCTTGAAGCGATGGTGCATCTCCACCACCTCGGCGTCATAGTCGGAGCCGAGGACGGCGGCCGCGCGGCGGGTGAGAGCGAACAGCAGGTTCACGCCGACCGAGAAATTTCCGGCCCAGACACACGGCACCCGGGCCGCCAGCGCGCGCAACTCGGCCTTGACGGCGGCGGGGTGTCCGGTGGTGCCGATGACAACGGGCTTGCGCTGGGCGATCGCGAGCTCGAGCAGCGCCCGGGTGGCGTGGGGCGAGCTGAAATCGACGGCCACGTCCGCCTGCGCGAGGCCGGCGGCGAGGTCGTCGCCGGCGTCGACCGCCGCGCCGACCACCAGGCCCAGTTCCTGGGCGGCGGTGACGAGCGTCTGGCCCATGCGGCCCTTGGCGCCATGAATGAGGATGCGGGGGGGCATGGGATTATTTGCGCAGGGCGGCGAGGGCCTTGACCAGCGGGGGCAGGTGAGCCGGAGTCAGGTCGCACAGCGGCGGGCGCACCGCGGCGGACGTGATGAGTCCGGCGCGGGCCAGGGCGACCTTGATCGGCACGGGATTGGGATCAAGGAACAGCGCCTTGAACAGGGGATAGAGCCGGCGGTGCAGCCGGGCGGCCTGGGTGAAATCGTTGGCGAGGGCCAGGCGGACCATCTGGCCGACCTCCCGAATCGCGAGGTTGGAGGCGACGCTGATGACGCCCTCCGCCCCGACGGCCATGAAGGGCAGGGTCAGGGAGTCGTCGCCGCTGAGCACCGTGATGTCGGCGCCCAGGGCCTGCTTGAGCTGATCGACCCGGTCGACGTTGCCGCCCGCCTCCTTGATCCAGCGGACGTGGGGATACCGGGCGCGGAGCCGCTCCACGACGGGCACGCTGATCTCAATGCCGCAGCGACCGGGGATGGAGTAGAGAATGATCGGGCGGTCGGTGGCGTCGGCCACGGCGCAGTAATGGCGGAACAGGCCCTCCTGGTTCGGCTTGTTGTAGTAGGGCGTGACCACGAGCATGCCGTCGGCGCCGGCGGCGTGGGCGTGCTCGGTCAGCTCGACGGCCTCGTGGGTCGAGTTGGAGCCGGTCCCGGCGATCACCGGCACGCGGCCGCGGGCGGCGGTGACCACGGCGCGAATGACGTCCATGTGCTCCTCGTGGCTGAGCGTGGGGGACTCGCCGGTGGTGCCGACGGGGACGAGGCCGTTGACGCCGCCCTTGATCTGGTGCTCGACCAGTTTCGCGAGGTCGCGGTAGGCGACGGCTTGTTGGCTGAAAGGCGTGACGAGCGCCGTGATGGTTCCAGTGAGCGGGCGGAGTTTCATGGGGCAGGCAAAGTTCCTTGCGGAAGAAGGCATGGTGAAATAGATAATCCGCAACGCTTTTTTACCCATGGCCACTCCCCACACGGAAATGCTCAACGACCTGCTTCGACTCGCCGTGGAAAGTGGCGCGAGCGACATCGTCGTGAAATCCAACAAACCCGGCTACGTGCGACTCTCGGGCCGCCTCAAGCCGGTCGACATGGACCCGATTTCCTGCCCCGAGGCCCAGGCCTTCGTGGATGAGCATGTGCCGAAGGTCTTTAAGAAACAATGGGACGACGACGGGCAGGTGGACTTCGCCTATTCCGCCGAGGGCGTGGGTCGCTTCCGCGTCAACGCCTTCCATCAGCGGGGCCTCGTCAGCCTCGTGCTGCGCCACATCAAGAGCCGCGTGCCGTCCTTTGAGGACCTCGGCGTGCAGGCCGAGCCCATGCTGAAGCTCGCCCAGGCGAAGGACGGCATCCTGCTGGTCTGCGGCGCCACCGGTTCCGGCAAGAGTTCCACGATGGCCGCCATGCTCAACTGGATCAACCAGACGATGGACAAGCACATCATCACCATCGAGGACCCGATCGAGTACACCTTCCAGGACGAGAAGTCGCTGTTCCAGCAGCGCGAGATCGGCCTCGACGTGCCCAGCTTCGAACTGGCGATCAAGTCCGTGCTGCGCCAGAACCCCGACATCATCCTCATCGGCGAAATGCGCGACCGCGTGACGTTCGAGACCGCGATCTCCGCCGCCGAGACCGGCCACCTCGTGTTCTCCACGATGCACGCCTCCACCGTGGCGCAGTCGCTGACGCGCCTCTTCGAGTTTTTCCCGCCCGAGGAGCAGATTCAGGCCCGGCGGGCGGTGTCCGGCTCCCTGCGCGGCTTCATCTGCCAGAAACTCATTCCCGCCCTCGAGGGCGGCGGCCGGGTGCCGAGCAACGAGATCCTCAACGCCGACACGGTGGTGAAGAACCTCATTCTCGAGGGCCAGTTCGAGAAGATCCAGGGCATCCTCGACGGCAACACCGACTCGAACAGCTTCTCCTTCAACAAGGACCTCTACCGGCTGATCAAGGCCGGCAAGATCAGCAAGGCGGAGGCCCTCCGGTTCTCCCCGAATCCCCAGGCGCTGGAGATGAACCTCAAGGGCATCTTCATGCGGAGCTGAGGCGGTCCATGGTCCTCCCGCGCCGACGCACCTGCCTGCTGCTGGCTGCCCTGGCGGTCGGGACTCGGGCGGAGGATCCGCCCCGCCCGCCGGTCCGCCCGGCCCCGCCCGATGCGATCGCCGCCGCCCGGCGGGACTTCGACACCATCAAGGGGACGCGCGGTCCGGCGGAATCGCCGCGCCTCAGCCTGCCCATGGCCACGCCGCCGCCCCTGCACCTGTCCAGCGAGGAGTCCGCGCTGTTCCTGCCGCCCACGGCGGATCCGCGCGCGGACCCGCGGTCCAAGGGTTCCGCGGCCGCCAAGGGGGCCAAATCCGCCAACTGGCTGGTCGACGCCATGACCGAAAAGCGGCCCGATGCCCGGAACGAGCGTCGGGCGGGCGAAGGGGGGCGTGAAACCACGGCCACGGAGCCCGAGACGGAAACCGACCCGCTCGAGGCGCCCGCCGTGGAAAGTAAAAAGGAGCCACTCGGGCCCAAGCCATCGGTGAGTGCGGACAATCCGCTCACGTCGTACATGGCGGGCTGGATGACCCCGAAGGATTTTGAACTGCTCAAGGTCAGGACGGCGGAGACCAATTTCAACGCCGCGCCGGATCGGGAGGCCGAGCGGGCGTCGGACCCCGCCGGCCTGGAAGGTCTGCTGCGCGGGGAGGCCTCGATGGGCGGGGGCGGGCGGGCCGGAACAGCCGTGCCGCCGGTCGCGACCCGCGCCACCAATCCCTATCTCGCTGACCTGGGGTCGATGGGAGGCCCGGCTGGGCCGAATGAACGAACGGGCCTGCTGGTGGCCGGAGGGCCCGCGGACGGGCCGGCGCCGCTGCTGGCTCCGACGCCGAAAGTCGAAACGGCCCCGGTGAAAACCGATCCGCCGCCCGACGACCGGCTCAAACCGACGGATGACGCGAAGTATTTCCGGCAGCTGAAGCGTTTTTAGGGCTTGGTTTTTCCGGGGGCGGGCGATTTTCTAGCCGGTTCAACCATGGCATTGGCACTCATTTTTTCCGGTCAGGGAGCCCAAAAAATCGGCATGGGGCAGTCGCTGTACGAGCACTCGCCGGCCGCCCGGGCTCGGTATGACGAGGCAAAGGCCGTGCTAGGCTGGGACTTGGCACAGGTCTGTTTCGCCGGGCCGGAGTCGGAGCTGACGCAGACCAAGGTCTGCCAGCCGGCGCTGTTCGTGCACGGACTCGCCCTGCTGGCCGCGCTGCAGGAGCAGGGCCGCCTGCCTGCCGGCGAACCCCGGTATGCGCTGGGCCTGAGCCTCGGCGAAGTGACGGCGTACTGCGCCGCGGGCGTGTTTGACTTTGCGACCGGCCTGCGGGTCGTGGCCGAGCGCGGCCGGCTCATGCAGCTGGCCTGCGAGCAGACCACC
Organism: uncultured Opitutia bacterium; assembly: GCA_903830425.1. Lineage (GTDB taxonomy): Bacteria > Verrucomicrobiota > Verrucomicrobiia > Opitutales > Opitutaceae > Opi-474. The sequence continues at coordinate 2,932 of CAIKTR010000193.1, read as the reverse complement.
GGCGGCATGGCTGCCATCATGGGCGAGGAGCGCGCCAAGGTTCAGGAACTGTGCCGCGAATTCGACATCGAGGCCGCCAATTTCAACGCGCCGGGCCAGATCATCGTCACCGGTGAGAAGTCCAAGGTGGACGCCGCGGTGACGGCCGCCAAGGCGCGGGGCATCAAGAAGGTCATGCCGCTGAAGGTCGCCGGGGCCTATCACTCCCGCCTGATGGAGCCGGCGCGCGCCGCCTTCGCCGCCTTCCTCGAGCAGGTGCCGTTTGCCGCCCCCCGCTTTGCCGTGTTCACCAACACCACCGGCCAGGCCGTGGCGGAGCCGGCAGCCATCCGGGCCGCGTTGGTCCGCCAGGTTGTGGCCTCCGTGCTCTGGGAGGATTGCATGCGCGCCGCGGCGGCCGCCGGGGCGACGGAATTCTGGGAACTCGGGCCCGGGGGCGTGCTGGCCGGCCTGGCCCGGCGGACGGAACCCACGTGGCCGGTGAAGAGTCTGGCTGAATTTTCGGATCTGACCGCCTGACGATGCCCGCTACCAAATATACCCGCAATTTCTGCATCATCGCCCACGTCGATCACGGGAAAACCACGCTCTCCGACCGGCTGCTCGAGAACACCCACACCATCGCGCAGCGCGTGATGACCGACCAGCACCTCGACTCGATGGATCTGGAAAAGGAGCGGGGCATCACGATCAAGTCCCATCCGGTGACGATGACGTACCGCGCGAAGGACGGGCATGACTACAAGCTCAACCTGATGGACACGCCGGGCCACGTGGACTTCTCCTACGAGGTTTCCCGCAGCCTGGCCGCGTGCGAGGGCGCCGTGCTGCTGATCGACGCGGCCCAGGGCGTCGAGGCCCAGACCGTCGCCAACGCCCATCTGGCCTTCGCGCAGAAGCTCAAGGTCATTCCGGTGATCAACAAGATCGACCTGCCGAGCGCCAACCTCGAGCTCTGCACCCGCCAGCTGGAGGACATCCTGTCGATTCCCGCCGAGGAGGCGATCCTCGCCAGCGGCAAGTCGGGCATCGGCATCGTCGACATCCTCGAGGCGGTCGTGGCGCGCGTGCCGCCGCCGCGGTGGGCGACCTATCCGCATCTCCGGGCCCTGGTGTTCGACTCCCTCTACGACTCCTACCGCGGCTGCATCGCCTACGTGCGCGTGTTCTCGGGCACCATCAAGGCCAACGACATGATGATGCTCATGAGCAACGGGCAGAAGGCCGAGGTGAAGGAAGTCGGCGTCTTCATGCCGAAGATGACCAAGATCGCGTCCCTCGGCGCCGGCGACGTCGGCTACATCGTCTCGAGCATCAAGAACACCTCCGACGTCAAGACCGGCGACACCATCACCCTGGCCGCCCGGCCCGCCACCGAGATGCTGCCCGGCTACAAGGAGGTCCACCCGCTGGTGTTCTGCGGCCTGTACCCCCTCGAGAGCGACGATTTCGAGAAGCTCAAGGCCGCCCTCGGCCGCCTCCGCCTCAACGACGCCGCCTTCGTCTACTCGTCCGAGAGCTCGCTCGCCCTCGGCTTCGGTTTCCGCTGCGGCTTCCTCGGCCTCCTGCACATGGAGATCATCCAGGAGCGCATCCGCCGCGAGCACGACGTGGAGATCATCTCCACGTATCCGAGCGTCATCTACCACGTGATCAAGCACGGCGGCCTCCAGATCGCGGTGGACAACCCGGTCAACATGCCGGACCCCGGCACGATCATCGAGATCCAGGAGCCGACGATCCGCGCGTCCATCATTCTGCCCAACGACTCGATGGGCGACATCCTCGCCCTCATCATGGAGAAGCGCGGCGTCTGCGAGCACACCGACACGCTCGACATGAACCGCGTGATGCTCCGCTGCGTGCTGCCGCTGAACGAGATTCTGGTGGATTTCAACGACCGACTGAAGAGCGTCACGCACGGCTACGGCTCGATGGACTACGAGCTGGGGGACTATCTGACCTCTGACCTGGTGAAGATGGACATCATGATCAACGGCGACCCGGTCGATGCGTTTGCCTGCATCGTCCACCGGGAGAAGGCCGAGGCCAAGGGCCGCCAGCTCTGCGAGAAGCTGGCCAAGATCATCCCGCCCCAGATGTTCAAGGTCGCCATCCAGGCCGCCATCGGCGGCAAGATCATCGCCCGCGACAACGTCCGGGAAATGCGCAAGGATGTGACGGCGAAATGTTATGGCGGCGACATCAGCCGCAAGCGCAAGCTCCTCGACAAGCAGAAGGAGGGCAAAAAGAAGATGAAACAGATCGGCAAGGTTTCGATCCCCCCGGACGCCTTCATCAAGGTGCTGCAAAACAACTGACCTCCTGCCATGTTCGGCCTGTTCGCCTCGCAAGATTCGAAGCTGCGCGAAAGCGCGGCTCACTGGCTGGAAATGGCAGACAAGGTCTGGCACTTCCGCCGCGACCTGCTGGCCAGCGCCGAGGCGGCCGAACTGCGCCAGTCGACCGAGACGCTGCGCCAGCGGCTCAAGGCGAAGGCGGAGGCCGGCCCGCTCAAGCTCGCCATCGAGTCGCTGGAGGACGTGCTCCGGCGCACGGGCGGGGCGATCTACCCCAAGAGCGCGCTGGTGGAGAACATCGAGTTCTTCCTCGTGGCGGCGATCGTGATCATCGGCATCCGCACCTATTTCGTCCAGCCGTTCAAGATCCCGACGAACTCGATGTGGCCGACGTACAACGGCATGACCCCCGAGGTCTTCCGCCAGCCGGCGGACGAGCCCGGTCCGCTGGCCGTCGCGGTCCGCGGCGTGGCCCTGGGCGCCTGGCCGCACCGGCTCGACGCGCCGGCGGACGGCGAGGTGCTGATTCCGGTCGGAGGTGGCGCGGAGAACCGCGGGCTGGTGCATTGCCGGATCGTCCCCGGGCACTCCTGGCTGGTGCTCCCGACGCAGCTCCGGGAATACACGCTGTG
>CAIKTR010000192.1 GCA_903830425.1 uncultured Opitutia bacterium | reverse complement strand
GCGACCACTGGATTTCCAGTAGTCGGCCGAGGGGTATAAACCACGCCCGCCGCAGTTCCACGCAGCGATCAGCTGCCTTTTCCCCTTGAGGAAGCAGCAGCAGCTTGATTGGCCGTAACGACAGCTGCGGCGGCAGCCTCGAGCGATAGCGCTTTATTGCCAGTCGCACTGCCTGGCGTCGCAAATCTCGTCCGCGGCGTACACCGGTATCCCGTTATCAGCCCCTGGGCATTCGCGGGGCACTCTAGGTCGTCTCACCCAACCGGGCTCACTACGGTTAACCGTCGGGCTCCTGTGCCGGCCCAGCAACCCCGCCTTCCGCCGCGAACAGTTTCGCGGCGTCGGTTAGCCCGGCAACGACCGGATTTATCGTGGGCAGCCTAGCGGGCGTAGCGCATCGCAAACAGCACGAGCAGGCTGATGGCGACGGCGATCGTGAGCAGTCGTTCGGCTGTGACTATGAGTGACAGCTTCATGCCTGGAGGATAACCGCATTCTCAAGTTAAGCGAGCGCCCGCCCATGCATTCCGCGTCCGGTTCAGGTGGCAGAGGCGCAGGACTTCACGGCACTTCGTAAACCTCCGCGATGGCCTCGCCGATCGTCGCCCCGACCCCGGAGATCTGGGCCGTGTAGACCCCCGGCGGGAGCGTGATGAGCAACGCGGCATCACGGCTGCCAATCGTGAGATCAAAGGCTCCGATACTGCGCGCCACGGGCTGGAGCAGGGCGTTCCAGCTGTCGTTCTCGGCGATCTTGACCCCCGCCACCGTGTAGATCTCGAGCTTGGGGTCGGCGAGGACGCCGGTGACGCCGTACTCGGCCAGCTTGGCGCCAACGCCGCGGATGAGCAGCGTCTTGGCCGCGGTGCCGTCGACCACGAAGCCGGCGATCAGGATGTTGTCGCCGGTGCCCACCGCGCTGCGGGCCGACACGTTCACCAGCTTGCCGGTGTCGCCGGTGTCGTAGACCTCCACCAGCACGACGCCGCTGCCGGTGCTCTTGATCTGGGCGGTGTGCGGGCCGTCACAGGTCCGCCGCAGGGCGGCGTCCTTGCTGCCGGTGGTCAGGGAGAACGCGCCGACCTCCACGAAGACGGGGATCAGGCTGGCGCTCCAGTCGTTGTTCTCGTCGACCTTGGTCGGCACCGAGTTGTAGAGCTCGATCGTCGGATCGGGCAGGACGCCGGCCAGGCCGTAGTCGGCGAGGGTCGGGCCGACCCCGCGCACGAGCATGTTTTTCGGGCCGGTGCTGACGAAGCCGACAATGAGCACCTGGCCGGTGCCGAGGTTGGTGCGCACCGAGAGGTTGGGCAGGCGGCTCGGCTGGCCGCTGGTCACGACCACGACGGCCGCGCTGCTGGTGACGGAGCCCATGGAGTTTCCGACATAGACGGTGTAACTGCCCGCCGCCGAGGTATCGATGCTCGCGAGCACCAGCGTGTCGGAGGTGGCCCCGCTGATGGCGACGCCGCCCTTGTACCACTGATAGGTGGGGGTCGGGTTGCCGCTGGCGGCGACCGTGAGGGCCAGGGTGGTGCCGGAGTTGACCGTCGCGCCCCGCGGCTGCGCGGTGATGGTCGGCGCGCTCAGGACATTCACGGTGAGAGACGCGGTCGCGCTGGTGGCGGTGCCGGCGGAGTTGGACGCCACGACCGTGTAGAGGCCCGCATGGCCCGTTGTGACCGAGCCGATGGTGTACGTGGCCGAGGTGGCCCCGCTGATGGCGACGCCGCCCTGGTACCATTGGTAGGTCGGCGTGGGGTTGCCGCTGGCGGCCACGGTGAAGGAGACAGGCGAACCAGCCAGGACGGTCGCACTGACCGGCTGGGTCGTGATGGCGGGCGAACTCGCGGTGGTGAGGGTTAGAGTGGCCAGCGAACTGACGGCGATGCCGCCGGTATTGATGAACACGACTCCGTAATGGCCCGCGTCGGCGTTGGTGAGGTTGTTGATGGTCAGGCTATCTCCCGTGCTCGAGTATTTGCCCCCCGAGGAGGAGGACCAGGTGTCCAACTCCACCCCATCGTGATACCAGGAAATCGCAAAGTTGCCGTACGGACCGGAGTTCCAATTCGTGCCACCGACCGTGACCGAGACTGAGAAGCTCGCGCTGCCTCCCGGCACGCCGGTGCAATTGACCGGCTGGGACGCCATGACCGGAGTTATGGCGGCGGTGCCGGTGTTGAGCGCTGCGATGTAGAAGCGCAGTTCCTTGCCGAAGAGCGTGCCCACGGCTGAGCCGGGCACGATCGCGGCGTTCATCGTGGTGGCCGTGTCATAGTTGAGATACGCTTGGTAGACATGCCCACTGGTCAGGGTGCCGGCGGGAATCGTGTACGATGTCATGGGCGTGGCCTGCACCGTCGAGGGCACGCCGGCAATTGCCTGCGAGACGATGTCGGCCTTGAGGGCGACCGGATCCGTGTCGTTCGTGCTATAGACGTTGAAGTTCATGTGGCCGGCTACCCCGGCCGTCGCATAGTCCGTGAACGTGCTGAAGTTGATGGTGGAACTCTGGGTCGGATTGATGACCAGCAGGCCGCCGCTGTTCCACGCGCCGTTGGTGGCACCGGTCACTTGGGGAGTGGTCGCCGGGTAGGCGTCGCTCGTCAGGCTGAGGGTGAGGGTGGGGATGCCGGTGCCGGTCATCAGGTAGGTGCCATTGGGGAATGTGGCGTCGAGGGCCGTCTTGCTCGCGAAGACCTGGGTCAGAATGTAGCCCCCGTCGTTCGCGTTGGCCGCAAAGGTCCAGGTGCTGCTGTTCGGCAGCGTCAGCAGGGCACTGGTCTGGGCTCGCGCCATGAACAGATACGGTTGCCACGGCGAGGCGACCGCCCCGGAAGCTGAGGTCTGGTAAAAATTCTGATTTTTAGAGACCACATAAAAGGACTGACCCTGTACCTTCGGTCCCAACAGCGCAGTCGACACAACCAGCGCGAAAACCAACCGCGTGATTTTCATGGATAAAAGTAGTGCTAGAGGCGATGCGCTGTGACGCAGTAATTGGCGAATCGTGGGCGTTATTTGCCCGGCCGGCAGTTCGGCAACTGCGCAAGATATGCGGCGTAGTTTGGGTAAACGGTGCTAGGGTGGGAGGCACCCAAACAAGGAGCGCCTATGAAAAACATCCTCGGTCAGGGACCCGTTTTGGTGGCGCCGCCGGATGCGACGCTGCGGCCCAATGTGATGGAGCGCCGATGCGGCACGCACCTGCACGATCCGGCCCGACTCGTGCCGTCGCGAGCCAAGGAGCATGACAAGCGTCTCACTGTGGCGACCGGCGAGGCCCTGCAGCGGGTCCGCGCGCGGCAAACGGAGGCGCGCACCGCCCAGGACTGCCACGCCCGGACGCGCCGGCGCCCGCAAGCCGACACCGCGGGCCAGAGCTAGGTTGCGGCAGGCGTACTGCCGTCCGCCCGTGCCCGGCGGCACGCCCGGCGGCTAGGCCTTGACCGCCGTGTGGCGGTAGTGGTCGACGACGCGGTAGCTCCGCGCGACGAGGCCGAACGCGAGGGCGGCGGCAAAGGCGAACGCGGCGAAGAAAAACATCTGGAACGCGGTCACGCCGAACCCGGTCGAGCCGATGAAGCGGGTGACCGCGGCGTTTTTGACCGAGGCATTCACGACCAGCACCCACAGGTTGCCGACGGTGACCGAGAGGTTCCAGAAACTCATCAGCGCGCCCTTCATCGCCTGCGGGGCCTGGCTGTAGGCGAACTCGAGCCCGGTGGCGGACACGAGCACCTCGCCCAGCGTGAGCAGGGCATACGGCAGCACCTGCCAGGTGATCGCGAACGCCTGTCCCCCGTCGAGCACCACCTGCATGCCGCCGACCACGATCCAGGCCAGGCCGGAGCAGACGATGCCGGCGGTCATGCGCCGCAGGGCGGTCGGCTCGAGGCCATACCGCTTCAGCGCCGGGTAGAGCACCAGGTTGTTGAAGGGGATCAGCAGCATGACGAGCAGCGGGTTGAGCGCCTGCATCTGCGAGGATTGGAACCAGTGCGGCTTGGTCATGGCGTCGGCCTGCAGGACCCAAGTGGACGCCTTCTGGTCGAAGAGGGACCAGAACGGCGTCACGAGCGCGAACAGCACCAGCACGCGCAGCACGGTGCGCACGCCCTCGACCGCCTCGGCAGGGTGGCGGGACCGGGCGCCCTCCAACTGCAGCGCCACGCCGGCGCCGCCGAAGGCGATCACCGCGACCAGCGCGGTGCAACAGCAGACGACGAAGCCGAAGGACGGGATGAACCAGAGGGCGACCAGGGCGGCGACTGCGCCGGCGGCGGCCAGGCCGAGTCCGGGGCGGCCGGCCGCCAGGGCCGTCTGCGCGACCCGCAGGAACGAGTGCGGATCCGGGGGGGCCGGCGGCACCAGGACGTAGCGCCGGCGCCCGCTCCAGAGGACCACGGTGGACACGAACATGAGCGCCCCGGGGATGCCGAACGCGACGGCCGGCCCGAGGCTCCGCAGGAAAATGGGCATGAGCAGCGACGCGAAGAACGAGCCGAAGTTGATGATCCAGTAGAACGCGTCGAACACCACCTTGGCGCGGTGCTTGTTGGTCTGGTCAAACTGGTCGCCGACAAAGGCGGAGACGCACGGCTTGATGCCGCCCGAGCCGATCGCGATCAGGCAGAGGCCGGTGTAGAAGCCCGTCCGGCTGGTCACGAAGAGCGCGAGGCAGAGCTGGCCCGCGCAGTAGACCAGGCTGAGCCAGAAGATGGTGTGGTACTTGCCCCAGAAGCGGTCGGCCAGCCAGCCGCCGAGCAGCGGGAAAAAATACACGCCGATCACGAAGGTGTGAAACACATCCTTGGCCGCGCCGGCCCGGTCCCCCTCCGGCAGGTACTGCAGGAGCGACGACACCAGGAAGACGGTGAGGATGTTGCGCATCCCATAAAAACTGAAGCGCTCGCAACCCTCGTTGCCGATGATGTACGGAATCTGCCGGGGAATGGGCGTCGGGAGCGGCGGGCTCCCGTCGTGGCGGGGGGTGGAACTCATGGGCGCGGGACTGACGCTGCCGGGGCGGGCCCAGAGTTCAAGGAGTGACTGGCGCGGCTCGGTCGGGGCCCCCCCCAGGGCGCCCGGTCCTCACGCCGGCGGGTTCTTCAAATACGGCTTCAGCCGCGTCAGGACGAATTCCACGTGCTTGTCGTGGTTCAGGGCGTACATCTGCTTCATGGCCTCCGTCAGCACGGTCCGCACGTCGCGCTCCTGCTGCGGGGGCTGCTCCTCGCGCACCACGGCCTCGATGGGGAAAACTCCGGCGACGCCGTCATCGCACAGAAAGTCGAGCGAGCCGGGGGGATACCCCGGCGGGTCGATCCCGACGAATTGCGCGAGTCCGCTGTAGGAGTCGAGGGCCTTGCTCCGCTCGTGCTTGATCCGGTACCAGTGGCCGACCTTGAGTTCTTCCGCTGTCATCACCCGTGATAGTGCAGGATGCGGCCGCGGCGTCAAATCTGGGAACGGCGCGCGGTCGGCGGCGCCGGGGCGAGGGGCCCGTGGCGGGCTCGGTGGTGGCGGGGGACGGGCAAAAGGTGGCTTTGACGAACCCGGGTCGGGTGTGCATCGGTAGCTGCCATGCTCCAATCGTTGCGCATCCGGAATCTCGCCCTCCTGGAGGAGGTGGCGCTCGATTTCGAGGCGGGCTTCACCGCGGTCACGGGCGAAACGGGCGCCGGCAAGAGCATCCTGCTGGGCGCGCTGAGCCTGCTGGCAGGCGAGCGGGCGGACAAGACGATCATCCGGCAGGGGGCCCCGGCGTGCGAGGCCGAGGCCGCGCTGTTCTTCGCCGATCCGCGGAAGATCGACGCCGTGCTGGCCGGGCTGGACCTGCCGCCGTGCGAGGACGGGCTCCTGATCCTCAAGCGCAGCCTGCCGCGCGAGAAGGCGCCCCGGATCACGGTCAACGGCAGCCTCGCCACGCTGGCGGCGCTGCAGCAGCTCGGTGAGCACTGGGTGGATTTCCACGGTCCGAGCGAGCCGCGGCGGCTGCTCAAGGAGAGCTGCCAGCTCGAGCTCCTCGACCTGTTCGGCCGCACAGACGGCCTGCTGGCGGCCTACCAGGCGAAGTACCAGACCTGGCGCGCGTTGCTGGCGGAGCGCGAGCGCCTCGCGCTGGAGACCAAGCTGGCGCCCGACCAGATCGAGTTTCTCCAGAACCAGCTTGCGCGGATCGACGCCCTCGACCTGTCTGCCGGAGCGATCGAGACGCTGGAGCGGGATTTTGCGCGGATGAGCCGGGCGCAGGAGCTGGCGACGCTGGCCGCGGCGCTGGCGGAGGGCCTGACGGGCGACGAGGGCGTCCAGCCGCGCGTGGCGCAGTTGCTGCGCGAGGGCCGCGCGCTCGAGGCGATCGACGCGGCGAGCCAGCCGCTGGTGGCGCGCCTGGCGTCGGCGGCGGTGGAATTGAACGACCTCGGCGCCGAGTTCTCGGCGCTGGGCCAGCAGGTGTCGCTGGAGCCCGCGCAGGCCGAGCAGCTGGCCGCGCAGATGGACACCTGGCTCGAGCTGAAGCGCAAGCATGGCGGCCAGCTGGCCGCGGTGCTCGCGGCGCGGGACGACCTGCGCCGCCGGCTGGAGGTGCAGGGCGACCTCGAGGGCACCCTGGCCAAGCTGGAGCAGCAGATCACCGCCGCCCTGCGGGTGGCGCGGCAGGACGCGGCGGCGCTGCGGGCGGCGCGCGAGCAGGCGGCCAAGGCGCTGGCCAAGGTCGCGGCGAAAGGCATCGCGCAGCTCGGCTTCCAGAAGGCGGATTTCCAGATCCGGCTGCGGCCGGCCGCGGAGCTGGGCCCGATGGGCGATGGCGGCGCGGAGTTCCTCTTTTCGCCGAACGTGGGGGAGGCCCCGCTGCCGCTGAACCGGGTGGCCTCGAGCGGCGAGCTGGCGCGCGTGATGCTCGCGCTGAAGACCGTGCTGGCGGACCTCGACGCGGTGCCGCTGCTGGTGTTTGACGAGGTGGACGCCAACGTTGGCGGCGAGATCGGGCGCGTGGTGGGGGAAAAGATGGCGGCCATCGCGCACGGGCACCAGGTGCTCTGCGTCACCCACCTGCCGCAGGTCGCGGCGCAGGCGACCTGCCACCTCGTGGTCACCAAGGACCAGTCGCAGGACCGCGCGGTGGTCGCGATCGAGCCGATCCAGGCCAGCCGGAAGGCCCGGGTGGGCGAGCTCGCCCGCATGCTGGGCGACAGCAAGGGCAAGAGCGCCCGGGCGCACGCCGAGGAGCTGCTCGGGCCCGGCTGAACTTGCGCGGAACCGCGCCGTGGTTTCTTGCCAAGCCGCCTCCGGTCCGGAATAAACCCCGCATGACGTTCACCGCACTCGGCGACGCCGCCGTGGTGGTGGCACTGGGCTCGGGCATCGATGCGGCGGGGCTTCCGCAGGTGCGCGCCCTCACGGCCGCCCTCGAGCGCGACCGGCCCGCCGGCGTGGTCGATATCGTGCCGGCCTATGCGACGGTCACCGTGTTCTACGAGCCGGGCCGGCTGGCCGGGATCGGCGAGACGCCCCACGACCGGGTGTGCCGGCTCATCACGGAGCGGGCCCGGCTGCTGGAGACGGAGGCGAAGAAGCATTTTGCCAAGCCGGCCCGGACGGTAGAGATCCCGGTGTGTTATGGCGGCGAGTTTGGACCGGACCTGGAGGAGGTGGCCCGGCACTGCGGGATGGAGCCGGCGACGGTCGTCCAGGCCCACCAGGCCGCGGAGTATCTGGTGCATGCGATGGGGTTTGCGCCGGGATTTCCCTATCTGGGCGGCCTGCCGGCGAAGCTGAGCGTGCCGCGGCGGGCAACGCCGCGCCCCGCCGTGCCGGCGGGGTCGGTCGGCATTGGGGGCGCGCAGACCGGGATCTATCCGCTGGCGACCCCGGGAGGCTGGCAGATCATCGGCCGCACCCCGCTGGCGCTGTTCCGGCCCGGCGCGACGGAGCCGGCGCTGCTGCGGGTGGGGGACGGGGTGAAGTTTCGCGCGATCACCCCGGGGGAGCTGGCCGCATGGAAATAACGGTCAAACGCGGCGGCCTGCTGACGACGGTCCAGGACCTGGGCCGTCGCGGCCACCGCTCGTCGGGCGTGCCGCTCAGCGGGGCGATGGACCCGTTTGCCCTGCGGGTGGCGAACCTGCTGGTGGGCAATGCCGAGGACGCGGCGGCGCTGGAGTGCACGCTGCGCGGACCGGAACTGGTTTTCTCGGCGGACACGGTGGTCGCGGTGACGGGAGCGGTGTTCGCCGGGGTGCCGGCCTGGCGGCCGTGGGTGGTGCGGGCGGGCGTGCCCTTGAAGCTGGGCCCGGTCCAGCGCGGCTGCCGGGGATATTTGGCGGTGGCCGGCGGCATCGGCGTGGCGCCGGTGCTCGGCAGCCGCAGCACCTATCTGCGGGCGGGCCTCGGCGGCTTCCAGGGCCGGGCGCTGCGCGACGGGGATGTGCTGCCGGCCACGGCGACCGTGCGGCGGGTGGGGGAACACTGGCGGATCGACGAACGGATCCTGCCGGCCTACGCCACCGTTCCGCGGGTGCGCGTGGTGCGCGGGGCCCAGGCGGCCGAGTTCGGCAGCGCGCTGCGCGGCGCCGAGTTCAGGATCACGCCCCAGTCCGACCGCATGGGCTTGCGGCTGGGCGGCCCGCGTCTGTTGCGCATCGGCGGGGCCGTCGAGCTGGTGTCGTCGGCGGTCGCCCCCGGCACCGTGCAGATTCCCCCGGACGGCCAGCCGATCCTGCTGATGGCGGATGCCCAGACGATCGGCGGCTATCCCCAGGCGGCGCATGTCGTCAGTGTGGATCTGCCGCTGGTGGCCCAGCTCCGGCCGGGCGACGGGCTCAGGTTCGAGGCGGTGTCCCTGGCCGAGGCGCAGGAGCTCATCCTGGCCCAGGAGCGGTCGCTCGCGCTGCTGCGCGAGGGCCTGCTGGAGAAAATCCGCTGAAGCCCGGCGGACGACCCCGGCGGGAAAATCTCCTTGGACGCGGCCCGGAATGCGCTCTGGATTCAGTGCTGTACCCCCGGATGACCACCCCGCCCCGCATCGACCTCAATAGCGACCTCGGGGAAGGCGCCGGCCCAGACGCGGAGCTGATGCCGCTCATCACGTCGGCCAACATCGCCTGCGGCGCGCATGCGGGCGACACGGCGACGATGGAGGCGACCGTGGCGCTGGCGCGCCGGCACGGTGTGGCGGTGGGCGCGCATCCCGGATTCGCGGACCCGGCGCACTTTGGGCGGGTGGAGCAGACTCTGCCGGCGGACAAACTTCGTCAGCTGGTGCACGATCAAATCGCCGCGCTCGGGCGCCTGGGGCCGCTCCGGCATGTGAAGCCGCATGGCGCACTCTACAACCTGGCGGCGCGCGACCCGGCGGCGGCGGCGGCGGTGGCGGACGCGGTCTGGGCGGCGGACCCGGGGCTGACCCTGTTTGCGCTGGCCGGCAGCGAACTCGTGCGGGCCGGCCGGGCCCGCGGCTTGCGCGTGGCGGAGGAAGTATTCGCCGACCGCACCTACCAGCGAGACGGCGGGCTGACCCCGCGCTCCCGGCCGGAGGCGCTGATCACGGACGAGGCGGTCGCGGTCGCGCAGGTGCTGCGAATGGTGCACGCCGGCGTGGTCCGGGCGACGGATGGCACCGAGGTGGCGGTCACGGCCGACACGGTGTGCCTGCATGGCGACGGGCCGCGGGCGCTGGCGTTGGCGCGCCGGCTGCGGGCCGCCCTGGAACAGGCCGGGGTGGAAGTCAGGACCTTCGGCGCATGATCAAGCTCATCGGCATCCTGGTAGTGGCGGCGGGGTTCGCGCTGCGGGCCAACACGCTGCTGGTGGTCATGGCGGCGGGCATTGCCACCGGGCTCGCCGCGGGGATGCCGTTCAACGACATCCTGGCGCTGTTCGGGAAATATTTCGTCGAGAACCGCTACATGACCCTGCCGGTGGTGCTGATGGTGCCGGTCATCGGGCTGCTCGAGCGTTATGGCCTGCAGGAGCGGGCGGAGACGCTGATCCGGCGCGCGCAGGCGGCCACGGCGGGCCGGGTGGTGCTGCTCTACACGGCGGTGCGCCAGGTCTCGATCAGCCTCGGGGTCAACCTGGGCGGCCACGCGGGGATGGTGCGGCCGCTGATCGCGCCGATGGCCGAGGGGGCGGCGCGGGCGCGCCAGGGCGAACTGTCGGCCCGGACGGTGCAGGACATCCGGGCGCACGCGGCGGCCGCGGAGAATATCGGCAACTTCTTCGGCGAGGACATCTTCATCGCGGTCGGCGCGATCCTGCTGATGAAGGGGTTTTTTGAGGTGCTGAAGATCGAGGTGAGCACCTGGGCGATGGCGCTGTGGGGCATTCCGACGGCGCTGGTGGCGTTTGCCGCGATGGTCTGGCGGACCCGCGCGCTCGACCGCCGGATCGCGCGGGAGGCTGCGGAGTCGGCCCGGGCGAAAGGGGGCCAACCATGAAGTCGCTCCTCACGGTCGGGTGCTTCTACGGGCTGGTCGGGGCGATCCTCGCCCTGATCGCGGGCCGCATTGCCCTCGACGCGGCGCATCCGAAACGGTGGGGCTCGGCGCTGTTCTGGGGCCTGCTGGCGGTGGTGTTTATTTTCGGCCAGATGCTGCCCTCAGTGGTGACGGGCTATCTGGTGCTCGCGATGGTGCTGCTGGCGGCGGCGCGGCAGGTGGTGCCTTCCAACCAGGCGGCCCCGCCGAGGGCGGAGCGGGCTGCGCAGGCGGCGCGGCTGCAGAATGCCGTTTTCTGGCCGACGCTGCTCATTCCGGCGACCGCGGTGGCCGGCACGCTGCTGCTCGGCCGCATCCAGATGGGCGGCTACCACCTGATCGAGCCCAAGCAGCTGACCCTCGTGTCGCTCGGCCTCGGCACGCTGCTGGCGCTCGCCGTCGGCCTGCGCACCACGGGGGCCTCGGCCCGGGTGCCGGTGCAGGAGGGCAGCCGGCTGCTGCAGACGGTGGGCTGGTCGTTGATCCTGCCGCAACTGCTCGCGGCGCTGGGCGGCATCTTCGCTCAGGCGGGCGTCGGCCCCGTCGTGGCCGACCTGGTCGCGCGGGCCCTGCCGACCCAGTTTCCGCTGGTCGCGGTGGCGTCCTACTGCCTCGGCATGGCGGTCTTCACCATGATCATGGGCAACGCCTTCGCGGCGTTCCCCGTCATCACCCTGGGCATCGGCCTGCCGCTGATCATCCAGCAGCACCATGGCAACCCGGCGATCATGGCGGCCATCGGCATGCTCTCCGGTTACTGCGGCACGCTGCTGACGCCGATGGCGGCGAACTTCAACCTCGTCCCCGCGCTGCTGCTGGAGCTGCCCGACCGGCACGCCGTCATCAAGGCGCAGGTGCCTCTGGCCGCTGTCATCCTGCTGGCGAATGTCCTGCTGATGTACTTTTGTGTCTATCGGTTCTAGTGTCTGGCCGTCTCCTCACCCATTCCCGACCATGAAAACCGTCCTGATCACGGGCTTTGAACCCTTCGGAGGCGAAAGCCTCAATCCCTCGCAGGAGATTGCGCGGCAGCTCAACGGCCGGGTGATCGCCCGGCGGCGCGTGCTGGGCCGGATCCTGCCGTGTGTCTTCGGCGCGGCGAACGTGGAACTGCGCCGGCTCCTGCGGGAGCTGGATCCGGAGCTGGTCATCTGCGTGGGCCAGGCAGGCGGGCGGGCGGAGATCACCCCGGAGCGGGTGGCAATCAATCTGGCGGACGCGCGCATCCCGGACAATGCCGGGCAGCAGCCGGTGGACGCCCCGATCGTGGCGCGCGGGCCGGCGGCCTATTGGAGCACGCTGCCGATCAAGGCCATCGTGGCGGCGTTGACCGCACATCAAGTCCCGGCGGCGGTCTCGCAGACGGCGGGCACGTTTGTCTGCAACCAGGTCTTTTATGGACTGATGCACGCGCTGCAGGGGCGCCGCGGCGTGCGGGGCGGATTCATTCACGTGCCCTGGCTGCCGGAGCAGGCGAAGAAAGGGCAGCCGAGCCTGCCGCAGGAGACGATGGTCGAGGCCCTGGCGCTGGCCGTGGCGGTGGCGGTCACCACCCGGCGTGACCTGCGGATCGCGGGCGGGGCGTCGCACTAGCCCGGTCGGGCGACTCTCCGCCGAGCCTGGTTCCAGCCCTAGGCGGCGACCAGCGGGTCGCGGGACCCCGCGCGGCCGCGCCGCCGCGCCAGCGCCCAGGCGAGGGCCAGGCCGGCGAAGCAGGCCCCGTAGGCGGCGGGCTCGGGGACGGGCGTGACCTGATGATCGTAGCTCAGCCACTTGGTGCTGCTGTTCGAAAATCCGCTGAACGTGATCTGGTTCATCGGGATCGCTCCGGTCGCATCCGGCGTGGCCCCGGTCCAGTTCTGGGCGTAGAAGTAGTCGGTGGCGTTGATCCAGTTGATGATGGACAGCGTCACGCCGGCATCGACGAGGAACGTGGTGGCGTTGAGGGTGGAGGCGGTGGAGTTGCCGAAGTCGAGGACGGTGTTCCCGGTGATGTGCAGGGTGCCGACGGTGAGGGAGACGGCGTTGAGGGCGAGGGTGCCGCCGCTCAGGGTGAGGCTGCCGGTGAAGCTGATGGTGCTGTTGAAGGTGAGGGTGCCGGTGCCGGCCTTCTCGAGGGTGCCGGCGCCGGTGATCGCGCCGCCGAAGGTGGACGAGCTGTTGTTGGCGCCCACCGTGAGGTAGCCGCTGGTGCCGAGGTCGATCAGGCCGGTGCCGGCAATGGAGGCGATGGACTCGGTGAAGGTGCCGAGCGCGAGGCGGCCGTCGGCGTTGACCGTGACGGCCACGGTGTCGGCGATCTGGTTGCTGGCGAGCAGGACGAGGTTGGCGGAACTGGCGGCGCCGAGGCTGTTGCCGACGGTGAGGGCGCCGGTGCCGACGGCATTGACGCCGGCGGTCTTGCCGAGGTTGAGCGTGCCGTCGTTGACCGCGGTGGTTCCCGTGTAGGTGTTGGCGGTCGTGCCGGCGAGGACCCAGGTGCCGCCGCCATCCTTGGCGAGCGAGGTGAGGTTGGCGGCGGAGTTGTTGACGATCGCGCCGGAAAGGGTGTTGGCGGCGGTGCTCGAACCCGCGAGGGTGAGGGTCTTGCTGCCGGCGCCGGAGGCGGTGAAGTCGGAGGTGAGCGTCAGAGCGCCCGTGCCGGAGGCATCCAGCGTGGCCCCGCCGGTGGTGCCGGCGAGGTCGATGACGCGATCGGACGTCGAGCCGGTGCCGGTGTAGGCCAGGGTCGCGCCGGTGGTGGTGGCGCCGATCGCGATGGTGCCCCGGGCCTTGGTGTTTGGGGCGCCGAGGGCGGTGTTGCCGCCGCTGACGTTGGCGATGGTGTTGATGCTGAGGGTGCCGGCGCTGATCGTGGTCGCCCGGCTATAGGTATTGGCACCCGTGAGGAAGAGGGTGCCTACGCCGGTCTTGTTCAGGGCGGCATTGCCGGCCAGCACGCTGTTGATTGTGGCGGTCGCGCCGCTCGCGACACTGATGGCGGTGCCGGTGAAGGTGAGGGTGCTTCCCGTGATGATCGCGGATCCCTCCTCAAAGGTCAGGTTGGCCACGCTCATGGGCGCCCCCAGCGTGATGGTATAGGTGCCGGTGGCATCGCCGCCGGCACTGAAAACGGCGCTGCGCCCGGCCACCCAGTTGGACACGGCGCCCGTGCCAGCGGCCACGGCATTCCAGTTGGCCGCCCCCGCGGTGTTCCACGTTCCGCTCGGGGTCGCGCCGCCGGCGCCGGCGGCCACTCCGTTGATATCCCAGTAAACCGTGGTCTGGGCGCGCAGGGTGGAAACCGACAGCACCAAAGCGAACAGGACCGCTGCCCCGAGCCAGGGCAGGAGACGATAGCTGCACCCGAGCGGGGCAGGGATAGCGCCTACGTGTCTCATCAACGGGAGTATAGGCGAGAATCCCGAAAAATCCACCCGATAAGCGTCGGGCCGGTGCGGCTAGTTATTGAAGCGGAACAGGGCCACGTCGCCGTCGGCGAAGACGTAGTCCTTGCCCTCGAGGCGGTACTTGCCGGCCTCGCGGGCGGCGGCGACGCTGCCGAGGCGGGTGAGTTCGGCGTACGACACGATCTCGGCCTTGATGAATCCCTTTTCGAAATCCGTGTGGATCACGCCGGCGGCCTGCGGGGCCTTCCAGCCCTGCTTGATGGTCCAGCACCGGACCTCCTTTTCGCCGGCGGTGAAGTAGGTCATCAGGCCCAGCAGGGTGTAGGTGCCCTTGATCAGGGCGGAAACGCCGGAGTCGTCGACGCCGAGGTCCTTGAGGAAGGCCTTGGCCTCGTCGGGCGGCAGGTCGATCAACTCGGACTCGATCTTGGCGCTGATCGGCACGTAGGCGGCGTCGTGGTGGGTGCGGACGTATTCCGCGACCTTCTGGACGAACGGATTCTGCTCGGCGGTGGCGAGGTCGCCCTCGGCGACGTTGCACGCGAAGAGCACGGGCTTGGCGGTCAGGAGCTGGAAGAGCTTCATCAGCGCGATCTCCTCCGGCGTGGCGGGGAGGGTGTTCGCGGTCTTCCCGGCGTTGAGGTGGGGCGAGAGTTTTTCCAGCAGCGCCAGCTCGACGATGGCCTCCTTGTCGCCGGACTTCGCCTTCTTCTGCGTTTTCTCCGCCCGCTTGGCGACCGCCTCGAGGTCCGCGAGGACGAGTTCGGTGGTGATCACCTCGATGTCGCGCACCGGGTCGACGCTGCCCATGGTGTGGATGATGTCGGTGTCCTCGAAGCAGCGGACGACCTGGACGATGGCGTCGACCTCGCGGATGGTCGCGAGGAACTGGTTGCCGAGGCCCTCGCCCTTGCTGGCGCCGGCGACGAGGCCGGCGATGTCGACGAACTCGATGGCGGCGGGGACCACGACGTTGGTCTTGGCGATGGCCTTGAGCACGTAGGCCCGCTCATCGGGCACGATCACGACGCCGACGTTGGGGTCGATGGTGCAGAAGGGATAGTTGGCCGCCTCGGCCTTGCGGGAGCGAGTCAGGGCGTTGAAGAGGGTGGACTTACCCACGTTGGGCAGGCCGACGATACCAGCTTTGAGCATAAGGTTGGTCAACAGAGCGGGGGAGTCAGGGCTTGACAAGCCAATTGCCGGGCGGTGTTGTCCTCGTTTTTCCAAGCAAGAAACGCACCGCAAAAAACCTGTCATGGCTCTCAAAATCCGTCTCACCCGCATCGGCGCCGTCCACCAGCCGCACTACCGCTTCGTCGTTGCCGAAGCCCGTTCGCGCCGGGACGGTGATCCGGTCGAAGTCGTTGGCATCTATGATCCCCGCCTGAAGGGCGAGACCGTCAAGCTGAAGCTTGACCGCGTCGACTACTGGCTCGGCAAGGGTGCCAAGCCGACCGACACGGTGCACGCGATGATCAAGAAGGCCCGCCGGGCCGCCGCCCCCGCGGTCTGATCCTGCCACCTACCGGCCACGCCGGGCGCCTCGCCCGGCCGGTCCCCCGAGCCTCGGAGTCATCCGGGGCTTTTTAATTTTCTAGCGACCGCCGCGCCCTTTGCGGTAATACCCATGGCCATGTTGCGCATCGATGTCCTGACCCTCTTCCCCCGGATGCTGGACAGCGTCCTGGCGGAGAGCATCTTGGGCAAGGGGATCGCAGCCGGACATCTGGGGGTGACCGTGCACGACCTCCGGGCCTGGACGACCGACAAGCACCGCACGGCGGATGATCGGCCGTTTGGCGGCGGCGCGGGGATGGTAATGAAGCCGGAGCCGGCCTTTGCCGCGATCGAGCAGCTGCAGACTCCGGGCTGTCGGCGCATTTACCTGACCCCCGACGGCGTGCCGCTCTCCCCGGCCCTGGCGGAGGAGCTTTCCCGGCAGCAGCACCTGGTGCTGCTCAGCGGCCACTACGAGGGGATCGACCAGCGGATCCGGGACGGGGTCATCGACCAGGAGATCAGCATTGGCGATTATGTGCTGACCAACGGCACCCTGGCCGCGGCGGTTTTGATTGATGCGCTGGCCCGGTTTATCCCCGGCGTACTGGGAGAGGAAAAGTCATTGACGCACGAATCCTTCACCAGCAAGTTGCTCGACTTTCCTCAATACACGCGTCCCGCCGACTATCGAGGCATGTCCGTTCCGGAGGTCCTGCTTTCCGGAAACCATGCCGCCATCGAGCAGTGGCGACACGCGCGACAGGTGGAAAAAACCCGCCAAGTCCGACCCGATTTACTCAAATAACCAGTCATGAACCCGATCATCACCGAAATCACCGCTGAGCAGGTGAAAAAAGACATTACGCCCTTCAAGGTTGGCGACGGCGTGCGCGTGCACACCAAGGTCCGCGAGGGCGACAAGGAACGCGTGCAGGTGTACTCCGGCATCGTCATCGCCCGGAAGGGACATGGCATCCATGAGTCGTTCACGGTCCGCCGCATCAGCTACGGCGAGGGCGTCGAGCGCGTGTTCCCCGTCAACTCCCCGAACATCGAGAAGATCGAGGTCGAGCGCGAGTCCGAGAACATGAAGGCCCGCCTCTACTACCTCCGCCACCGCACCGGCAAGGCGGCCGTCGCCGTCAAGGTGCGCGAGAATCGCACCGCCTCCGCCGCCAGCTGAGCCGCGGCCGATTTCGGTCCCTAGTCAAAGCGAGCCCCTCCCGGCTCGCTTTTTTCTTTCCCAGTCCCGGATGCTCCGCAAGCTGAGGGCTCCGGCTTGGTTAGGTTGAGCGTGGCGGAGACCCCCGGGGAGCGTGGCCGCGGTCAGCGGTGGTCCTTCCCGGGTCCTTTCGCCACGTCTGCCCGGCCCGGCCGGGTGGCCTGCGCCCTCCGCCGCCCGTTCCCATTTTTTAACCATGACGCTCCAGACGACCCTTCTCGCCCAGGCCGCCAATCAGGCCCGCGGTCTTGCCATCGACGCGATCCACGCCTGCTCCTCCGGGCACCTCGGCCTGCCGCTCGGCTGCGCCGAGATCGGGGCCGTCCTCTTCGGTCACGCGCTGGCCCACGACCCGGCGCGGCCCCGCTGGCTCAACCGCGACCGCTTCGTCCTCTCGGCGGGCCACGGCAGCATGTTCCTCTATTCCTGGCTGCACCTCAGCGGCTTTGACCTGCCGCTGGAGCAGGTGAAGCAGTTCCGCGTGCGCCACAGCCGCACCCCGGGTCATCCGGAGTTTGGCGAGACCCCCGGCGTCGAGGCCACGACCGGCCCGCTGGGCCAGGGCATCGGCAACGCCGTGGGTCTGGCCGTGTCCGGCCAGATGGCGGCCGCCCGCTTCAACACCGCCGAGCACCCGATCTTCGACTACCACGTGGTCTGCCTGGCGGGCGACGGCTGCCTGCAGGAAGGCGTCGCGCTGGAGGCGGCGGAGTTCGCCGGCCACCAGCGGCTGGACAACCTGATCCTGATCTACGACTCGAACGACGTGACGCTCGACGCGATGGCGGACAAGACGCAGAGCCAGAACACCGCGGCGCACTTCAAGGCGATCGGCTGGGATGTGCAGACGGTGGACGGGCACGACCTCGCGCGGTTCCTGAAGGCGTTCCGCAAGGCGAAGCAGGCGAAGAGCGGCCGGCCGCAGCTCATCATCGCCCGCACGATCATCGGCAAGGGCATCGCCGAGGTGCAGGGCACGGCCAAGGGCCACGGCGAGGGTGGGGCGAAGTTTTCCGCCACCGCCCGGGCCGGCCTCGGCCTCCCCGCCGACCAGCTGTTTTTCGTCAGCGACGAGGTCCGCGCCTATTTCGCGGCGCGGTGCCAGCGCCTGGCGCGCGCCAGCCGCCGGTGGGACCGGGCCCTGCAGGCCTGGCGCACCGCCCAGCCGGAGAAAGCCGCCCTGCTGGACGCCGCCACCGCGCATCCGGATGCGGCGCATTTCCTGGAAAAAATCCCGGTGTTCGCCCCGGACACCAAGCATGGCGGCACCCGCG
The DNA here is from genome assembly GCA_903830425.1 of uncultured Opitutia bacterium. Classification (GTDB taxonomy): domain Bacteria; phylum Verrucomicrobiota; class Verrucomicrobiia; order Opitutales; family Opitutaceae; genus Opi-474. The sequence continues at coordinate 1,342 of CAIKTR010000192.1, read as the reverse complement.
CCGCCGGCCGCGACATCCTCCAGCCGCTGGCCGCCGCCTTCCCGCTGCTGGTCGGCGGCAGCGCCGACCTGTATGGCTCGACGCTCAACCTCATTGCCGGCGGCGGCGACTTCGAGCCCGCCACCCGCGGCGGCCGCAACATCCGCTTCGGCATCCGCGAGCACGCCATGGCCGCGATCTGCAACGGCCTGGCCTACGACGGGCTCTTCCGCCCGTCCTGCGCCACCTTCCTCGTGTTCGCCGACTACTCGCGACCGGCGATGCGCATCGCCGCCCTCGCCAAGCTGCCGGTCGTCTATCTGTACACGCACGACTCCATCGGGGTGGGCGAGGACGGTCCCACGCACCAGCCGATCGAGACGGTCTCGGCGCTGCGCCTGATCCCCAACCTGGACGTCATCCGGCCGGCGGATGCCGAGGAGACGGCCGGGGCGTTTGCCGCGGCGCTGGAGCGCGCGGACGGGCCCACGCTGCTCGCGCTCACCCGGCAGGCCGTGCCGCTGCTCAACGAGATTCCCGCGCAGGTCCGGCGGACCGGCGTGCTGCAAGGGGCCTATGTGGCCTGCGCGGAAACCGCGCCGCTCACGCACCTGCTTATTGCCACCGGCAGCGAGCTCCAACTCGCGCTTGCCGCGGCCAAGGAACTGGGGGCCGGCACCCGCGTGGTCTCGATGCCCTGCACCTCGCGGTTCGACCGCCAACCGGACGCGTACCGGGAGAGCATTCTCCCCGCCGCCTGTCGCCGCCGCGTCGCGGTCGAGGCCGGGGTGACCGGCTTTTGGTCCAAGTACGTCGGCTTGGATGGCAAGGTCGTCGGCATCGACCGCTTCGGCCTGAGCGCCCCGGCGCCGATCGTCTATCAGGAACTCGGGGTTACCACCGCCGCGATCGTCGCGGCTGCGCGGTCGCTCGGCTGAGACTCGCACCCTCACCGTTGACTGCCGTTTTTTCCGGGTCGTCAACGGAGTTTTAACTCCTGGCAAGAGCCGGCTTGCTATTGTAGTTAGCTTCCTAACTATCCGCCGCCATTCCTTGTGCCGTTACTGCTGCTAAAACACCTGCCGCGCTACGAGTGCCTCCTCGAGGCGTCGCGCGAGTTTCCCGATCTGGATCCGTCGGCGACCGAGGCTTTTTTGCACCTGCTGCGGTGCGGCGACGGGGCCTATGGCGCGATCGAGACGCACCTGGCCGCCAAGGGCCTTTCCCAAGGGCGTTTCAGCGTGCTGATGACGTTCTGGCGCGCCTGTCGGAACAACCATAATTGCGGCCAGACTCTCAGCCCGGCGGAACTGGCGGATCGCACGGGCGTGACCCGGGCCACCATCACGGGGCTGGTGGACTC
>CAIKTR010000191.1 GCA_903830425.1 uncultured Opitutia bacterium | reverse complement strand
GGTTGCGCTTGTCCTGCAGCTTGGCGCGGTTGTAGCTCGCCTCCGCGGTGCGCCGGGTGTTCTCGGCCTGAAGGATGGAGAGGGTGGCGTGGAGCGCGGCGTTGTCGCTCCGGAGCGTGGCGGCGGCGGCGTGGAGAGTGGCGTTTTCGCCCCGGAGGGTGCCGACGGTGGCGTTGAGGTGGGCGGTGTCGGAGCGGAGCGCGGCGACCGCCGTGTTGAGCGTGGCGTTGTCGGCCCGCAGCGCGTTCAGGGCGGTGTGGAGCTCGGCCTGGTCGGCCAGGAGCGCGGTGTTATCCGCCTGGAGCGCGGCGCCGCGCTGGGCGAGCGTTGCAATGGTGTGCTCCTTGGCGCGCATCCGCAGGGCGGCATCGCCGGTGGCGAGCAGCACGTCCTCGGAGGGCGGGGTGGCCGGATCGGTGAAGAGCGGCTGGGCGGTGGCGCGCACCTGCTCGTAAAACCCGAGCAGCTGGGCCGTGTTCGCGGCGAGGTCGAAGTGGGCGCGGGCGAACTCGAGCGCCCCGGCGCTGAGGCGCTGGGCGAGGGCGGGGTCGCCGAAGACCTGGCGGCACTTGTCCGCGATCTCCTGGGCGCTGCCCGTCGCGAGCAGCAGGGCGTGGCGGCCGTCCTCCATCGCCTGGCCCACGTTGGCGCGGGGCAGGATGACGGGGCGGCCGACGCAGAGAAACTCGGGCAGCTTCGACGGCAGCCGGTAGTCGTTGAAGGCGTCGGCGGCGCCCGGCTGCACCAGCACGTCGGCGAGGGCGAGCAGGGGGCTGAGCTGGGCCTTGGGGATGAAGCCGAGGTCGAGGACGTGGCCGCCGCCGATCGCGGCCAGCTCGCGCGCCAGCTCGGGGGGGTTCAGGCCGGTGCGGACCAGCCTGCAGGGGGTGCCGCCCTCGTTGAGCAGCCGCACGGCCAGGAGGAGGGTGCGCAGGTCCGCCAGGTTCGCGAAGGTGGTGCTGCCGGTGTACACGAGCAGCTTCTCGCCGGGCTGGAGCCCGAGCTCGGCGCGCCGCGCCGGATCCGGGGCGAGCGGCTGGTACAGGGCCGGGTCGATGCCGGGCAGGAGCCGCAGCGCGGGCTGCCCGTCGGGAATGAACTCCCGGAGGCGGTCGGTGATGAAGGTGGTGCCGTGGGCCACGCGCAGAAAATTCCGGAAGCGCACCGGATGCGACAGCCGCGGCGAGAGCCGGGCGGCCAGTTCCTCGTCGCTGCGCTGCCGGAGGACCGCGAGCGGCTCGCGGGCGAAACTCTCCATCAGGTGAACCTCATTGTCCTCGAGGTGGATGAAGAGGGCCGCGGCGGGGTGGCGCTGCAGGTAGGCGAGGGTGAACTCGCGGACGAGCTCGCGCGGGGTCCAGGCGTGGACGACGTCGGCGGGCCGGCGGTCCGGGAACACGGGCTCGACCTGCCGCAGGCGTTCAAACGTGGCGGCCGTGAACAGCGGCTCCGGGATCACGTCGAGGGTCGCGGGATTTTCCGGGACGGCGACCACGCAGGCGTGACCCAGCCGGGTGAGCTGGTTCGCAAACGCCCCGATGTGGTTGAGGCTGTTGCTGGTGAAGTCGCCGTAGTTGATGAAAAGGATGTTCACGCGGGTCCGGGGGGAGGTTAGCTAAAGCCGCCCGGCGAATTCGAGTACCGATTTGGCGGTGGCGGCCCAGGAAAAGGCGCGGCTGCGCTCGAGGCTGGCGGCCCGGCGCTGGGCGTGGGCGCCCGGGGTGCGTTCCAGCGCCTGCATCGCGTCGGCGAGGGCGGCGGGTTGCTCGGGCGAAAAATAGAGGGCGGCCGGGCCGCCGACCTCGGGGAGGCTGCCGCGCTCGCTCGCGAGCACGGGCAGGCCGGCGGTCATCGCCTCGACCAGGGGCAGGCCAAAGCCCTCGTGCCAGCTGGGCACGATCGCGGCGAAACTGGTGGCGTAGAGGGCGGCCAGCTCGGGGTCGGACACGTAGCCGAGGTAGGTGACGGGGCACCCGCGCTCCTTGAGTTGGGCGAGCCGGGCGTGGAGGGCGTCGGATTTCCAGCCGGGTCCGCCGGCGAGCACGAGCGGCCGGGGCCGGGGGGAGGCGGCCGCGTAGAGCTCGAAGGCATCGAGCACGGCGGCGTGGTTTTTCCGCGGCTCGAGCGACCCCACGACCAGCCAAGGGGCGGCGTCCGCGGTCGCGGGCGGCGTGGCCGGGGCGGGGAAACGGCTGGCCCCGGGGGCGAGTTGGTGCGGGCGCTGGCTGTTCCTGAGCCAGGCGGGCAGGAGCTGCTCGAACTCGTCCTGCGTGTGCTGGCTGACGAACAGCAGTCCGGCGGACCGGGCCAGCGCCTGTAGCAGCTCGCGCTGGCAAACGAGCCGGGTGGCGTCGGTGGCGAAGTCCGGATGCACCCAGAACGCCAGGTCATGCACGGTGTAGACCAGCTTGGTGTGCGGCATCTTCGGCGCGTGGAAGTTAAAGGAGAACACCACGTCGGGCTTGCCCGGCAGCGGTTCGCCGGTGGCGACCTCGCGCCAGAACGCCCGGGCGGCGGTCGGGTCCAGCCCGCGCAGCGGCGCGGTCACTCCCGGGGCATCGATCATCGTCCCGCGGCGGGGGTCGGCGTTGATCCAGTCGCCGAAGTGGTGGTACAGCTCGAAGGTGTGCCCGCGCGGGAGGCCCTCGGCGACGAGCGCCCGCGACAGGGCGTCGGCGTACCAGGCGCAGCCGGCGCGCTCGGCGCAGGTCTGGGAGACGTCGAGGCCGATTTTCATGGCGCGAGCCTCCGGGCGGCGGCGGCGAGGAAATGGGCGAGCCGGCCCGCCTCAAGTTCGAGCGAGAAGGCGGCGAGCCGGGCGTGGCCCCGGGCGACGAGCGAATCCTTCAGCTCGGTGCGGATCGCGACCCGGCGCAGGGCCTCGGCGAGGGCCTGGGGATCGCGGGCGTCGACCGGCACGCAGGCGTCGCCGGCGACCTCGGGCAGCGCGGAGGAGTCCGCCGCGATGATGGGCACGCCGAAGCGCATCGCCTCCAGCAGGGGCATGCCGAAGCCCTCGCAGAGGGAGGGGAAGACCAGGGCGCCGGCGCGGGCCCAGAGCGCGGTGAAGGCGTCGTCCGGGACGTGGCCGAGGAAGATCACGCGGTCTTTCAGGCCGAGCCCGTCGCGGAGTTCCCGGAGGAGTTCCATCCGCTCATCGGGATGCCCGGTGCAGACGAGCGGCCAGGCGCGCGAGGCGGCGGCCTGGGCGTAGAGGCGGTAGGCGGTGAGGAGCGCCTCGTGGTTCTTGTGCGGCCAGAAGTTGGCGGGATAAAAGAAGAAAGGCTCCTCGGGGGCGCCGGCGGGCAGGGGGCCGCCGGTGGCGGGGAGGCGGCCCTGGACGGCATTGTAGGTGTGGAAGCAGCGGGCGGGGTGGACGCCATAGTGCGCGCCGAGGCGGCCGATCACGTGGCGGGAGTTGCACTGGAAATAGGTGCTCTGGGCGGCGATCTGGGTGAACCACTGGTGGCGGTGGTTGACTTCCTCGGGGGGCAGGGCGGCGGGCAGGTCGCGGTGGAGGAGGTCGACGACCAGGCTGACGCAGGGCAGGTCGGCCTGCATGAATTGGGAGGTGCCGAAGGGCGCGTAGAGGACGTCGAGCCCGGCTTGGGCGGCGACGTTTCCGGCGGCGGCCAGCGTGCCGGCGGCGCGCCAGCCGTTGGGCTGGCGGCGGGTGACGGTGAACTGGTCGGCGGCGGGTGCGAGGACGTAGTCGCCGGGGCGCAGCACGCCGGCGAGGTCGTCGCGCACGGCGGCGGGGGCGAAGACGGCGAAGTTGAATTCGGCGCCGCGTTGGCGGCCGATTTCGGCGAGGAAGGAGAGGACGAACGGCTTGACGCCGCCGTTGGCGCCGCCGGGCTGGAGGCGGAGCAGGTCGACGCCGATGCGGAGCCGGCGGGAGGAGGCGTGGTGGTCGCGCTGGGCCTGGGCGAGGGCGGTGCGGTGGGAGTGGCGCAGGGCGCGGGTGCCGCCGCCGAGCTTCCGGTGGAGCGGGGTGAAGTAGCGGCGGGCCGCGGCGGCGGCGTGGTCGCGGGCGAGCTTGAGGTTCCACTCGCGTTCGAGGGCGGCGGTGCGGGGCGCCCAGCGGGCGAGGAAGCGCCGGGCGTTGCGGAACTCGTGCGACCGGCGCCCTTCGGAGCTGGAGACGTGATGGCGGACGACGCTGGCGGTGGCGACGAGGTTGACGAGGCCGTCCTCGCGGGCGCGCAGGCAGAGGTCGGTGTCCTCGAAGCCATTGTGGTAGCCCTCGTCGAAGCCGCCGGCGCGGAGGAACCACTCGCGGCGCACGAGGCAGCAGGCGGCGGTGACGGCGGGAAACTCGGCGAGTTCCCCGGCGGGGAGGTCGCGGTGATGGACGGGGTAGCCGCCGTCGCGGAACACGACGCCGGCGTGGTCGATGGCGCCGGTGGCGGCGTTGAGCTGGATGTTGCCGACGATCCCGGCGCGGGGGTGGAGGGTGAAGGCGGCGAGCAAGGGCTCGAGCCAGCGGGGTTCGAGGATCAGGTCGTTGTTGAGCAGGGCGAGGAATTCGCCCTGGGCGACGTGGGCGGCGCGGTTGTTGGCGGCGGCGTAGCCGCGGTTGCGGTCGTTGCGGAGGACAACGTGGGGTGGGGCGAGTTCGCGGAGGAAGTCGCGGGTTTCGTCGGTGGAAGCATCGTCGACGAGGATGATCTCGTGGTCGACGTTGGCGGGCACGGTGGCCCGGAGCGAAGCAAGGCAGGCCCGGGTAAGCGCGAGCTGGTTATAAAGGGGTAGGATAAAAGAGACCTGCACTGGAGGACAGATTGGGCGGTCAAAGCGCGGATGTCTAATGACTAATAGACCAAGGGGAGTGGGTGCGCCCCATCATTCGCGGCCGCCGGCAGCACTCCCAACCACCGCTCCGCTTGCTCAAGCCCATGCCTGGCTCCGCACACGGGCAAAGAATGGGCCAGCGGCGAACAGGGGACAGGAGAATAATTTTCGCTTCGCCGCCTTGCTCCCCAGCTAGGAGGCCAGTCGGCACGCCGCGGTCGCAATCGGCCGGCCGGTAAATTTGGTCTCTAGAAAATCCCGAATTTTACCCATGGTGCGCAACTCGGGTAATACCTCGTTGTCGATCGTGACCTGCAGGATCTCCTCGGCCAGCATCACGATCTCCATCATGGTCAGCGAATCGATGCCAAGATCCTCGGTCAGTCGCAGGTCCTCGGATGCCCCCTTCATTCTAAGCCGCCGCGCCGGTTCCACATAGCATTCCACCACGCCGAAGATGATCACGGGGAGATGCTCGATGTTGCCGGTCTGACGAAACTGGCACGCCGCCTCGAAGGTGGACGCCGAGCAACGCTTGAGTTCCACGCGCAGTTGCGCCTCGTCCTCCGCCGTAAAATTCCTCGTGACCGTGAGTGTGGGCAGAACACGTGGTGCTAGCGAGGCCGAGGGAGAGGATTCCATAATGGGGCAGGTTGAGAGCCTAGCTCGTTCGCCAGATGATGACACCCAAGCACCATCAATCCACTATCGCGTCCGGCAATAATAACCGAGGGTAAACTTTTCGGCCCTCAATCCTGCCGGTGCCGTCCGCGACGGCCGCGCCGCCTCCCGCTCCCACTGTCACCCCAGATTGGCCGGCGATCAGGTCGTGCTTGTCAGGTGGCGGTCTGCTCCCCGCACCGGCCTCCAGCTCAGAATGTAACTGTCAGCGACAGCGAATACGTGCGGCCTCGCCAGTCGCCGTAGGACTGCAGGGGAGGCAGACGCGTCGCGTGGGGCGATCCGGCGGGCTGGGCGGTGTGCTGGTCGGGCGAGCTTGCAAGGTTCGTGCGGCCCGGGGAGTCAACGGCCATCCGGGAGGTGGGCGGAGATCCGGCTTCCCAATAATTGCCGGGATGAACTAGGACATAGGGGATGGATCGCATCCTGCACTCGGAGTCCCGCCAGCGGTGGGCCATTTTCGGCCTGGTTTTTTCGCTGGCCCTCGCATGGGCG
>CAIKTR010000190.1 GCA_903830425.1 uncultured Opitutia bacterium | reverse complement strand
CGCTGGAAGTCCGCGGGAGTCATCCGGCCCTCGAGCAGCGCCTTGCGGTAGGGTTCTTCCGCCGCGCCGCGGGCGAGTCCCCGGGCCAGCGACTCACATCCCGCCGTGAGGAGCAGCACGGCCAGCAGGAACAGGGCGCGGCGCGGTCGGGTCAGCATGGGCGGGGTGAAGAATGCCTGCGATCACCGGCGGCGGATCCCGCTGGCTGGCGGGGGGGAGGCACCTGGATCATCGCAGCCGCAGGGTGTGCCGCTCGTCCGGGGTGATGTCGAGGTCGAGGTGCAGCGTGCCGGACGGGAGCCAGGCGGCGATATTTTCCGGCCACTCCACGGCGAGGCACCAGGGCGACACGAGGAAATCCTCCAGCAGCAGGTCCTCGACCTGCCCCGGGGTCTCGAGCCGGTAGGCGTCGAGATGCACGAGGGTGCGCCCGGCGCGGTCGCGGCCGGGGCCGTGGACGGTGTAGAGGTTGAAGGTGGGGCTGGTGACGGGGCCGGTCAGGCCGAAGCCGCGGGCGAGGCCCTGCACGAAGGTCGTCTTGCCGGCGCCGAGGTTGCCGTGCAGCGCCAGCGTGGTGTCGGGCGGCAGCACCGCCGCCAGCCGGCCGGCGAGGGCCTGGGTCTCGGCGGCCGAGGCGGTGGCCACGCCGGCCCGGAGCTGGGCGAGGATCGTCATGGGCGGTCGGCGTTGGCCCGCAGGTGCTCGTAGCCGGCGAACTGGGACAGGTCCAGCGCGTCCGCGGGGAGCCGGTGGGCGGCCACCCACCGGCCGATCCGGGTGAGGCGCGTCCGGGGGAAGGCCCGCTGCCAGGCCGCCGCGAAGCGCGCGTGGTCGGCGGCGGCGGCGAGCGCGAAGACCAGCTCGTAGTCCTCGCCGTCGCTGAGCGCGGCGGCGAGCGAGCAGCCCCGGCGGCGGGGGAGGGCCGCCGGGTCGAGGGCGGCGACGGCGCCGCGCGGGGTGAGGGCCCGCAGGTCCTTCGCGAGGCCGTCGCTCACATCCATCATCGCCCGCACCGCCGGCTGGCGGGCGAGCCAGGCGCCCTCGTCGAGCCGCGGCGTGAAGCGGTAGTGGTGCCCGCTGGGCCGGCTGCCGCCGAGCTGGCCGGTGACGTAGAGGGCGTCGCCCCGGCGGGCGCCGGTGCGGGTGAGGATCCGCGGGCCGGCCGCGGTGCCGAGCAGCGTGAGGCTGGCCGCGACCAGGCCGTCGGCCTGGGCCACGTCGCCGCCGACGATGGGCACGCCATGCTGGCGCGCGCACGCGGCGAGGCCGCGGTAGAATTGCTCCAGCCAGGCCCGGCTCACGCGGGCGTCGAGGGTCAGCGCCAGCACCGCCGCGGTGGGGCGCCCGCCCATCGCGGCGAGGTCGCTGAGGTTGCGCTTGAGCAGCTTGGCCCCGACGGCGCGCGGCGGCACGGTGTCGTCGAAGTGCCGGCCGTAGATGACGGGGTCCACCGTGATCAGCTGGCGGCCGCGCCGGGCGGGCAGCACGGCGCAGTCGTCGCCCACGCCGAACGGCGCCCGCGGCGAGACGGGGCCGAGCCACCGCCGGATGGCGGTGATCAGCTGCTCCTCGCCCAGGGCCGAGACCGAGGCGGAAAAAAGCTGGGTGAAGGGATGCACGGGCAGGCGGGGAGGGCGCGGGCTACGACTGGTGGGGCGGGCGGCGCGGGCTCATAGGTCCACGCCCGCCAGCACCAGCAGGGTGGCGGTCAGGTTGAAGAGCGCGTGCGCCACGATGGTGGTGCTGATCCGGCCGGTGCGCTCGTAGGCGAGGGCAAACACCAGGCCGAGGGCCACGAGCGGCGCGAAGCTGGCGAGGTTGGCATGCATGGCGCCGAAGATGACCGCCGGGAGCAGCAGCGCGGCCCACCGGGGCAGCCGGGTGCGGAGGTAGCGGAAGAGGCCCGCCCGAAAAATCAGCTCCTCCGTCACCGGGGCCAGCCCCACGGCGCTGAGCAGGAGGAGCGCCCCCGGGAGGGTGCCCTGGACGCGGCGGAGGATCTCGATCGCCTCCTGCGGGGGCGCGGGCAGGTGGCAGAGCCTGAGCAGCCCCTGCCAGAGGAGGCTGGCGACCAGGACCACCGGCAGGGAGATGAGAAACGCGGCGGCGCCGGCGAGCAGCGGATGGTGGCGGGCAGCGCCGGAGACCGGGTCGGCGGGGGGCGTGCGCCGGCCGAAGGCGACGTGAAACAGCCCGACGCCGGCCAGCATCCCGAGCTGGAACACCGCCGTGCCGAGGATCAGGCGAAAGTCGGGGGTGCTGTCCGTGTGCCGGAGCCAGAGGGTGGCGGCCCACGGCGCCACCAGCCCGCCGCAGATCACGAGCCAGACAAAGAGCAGGAAGTCGCTCCCGGAGACCGCCCACGCGGACAAGCCGGCAGGGGTGCGGCGGGCCTCCGCGCTGAGGCCCAGCCGCCACAGCAGCAGCAGGCCGCCGAGGATCCCGGCGAACTGGGCGGCCTCGAGGAGGCTGAGGGCGGCAGGCGACATGGCCCCCGAGTCCGGAGGAAAAGCCGCGGGCGCGCAACGCCAACCGCGCGGGTCGGCGGCTACTGGATCACCAGGCCGGCGAGGTACGCCCAGTCGAAGGCGTTGCTGCCGCCCGGGCCCGGCAGCGTGCTGAACTGCAGGGTGGCACCGGCGGGGAGGTCGAAGGCGAATTTGGCGACCTGCGGGCCGCGATCCGCCGGCACGGCGGCGGGGTTCAGGAGCCGGCTCCAGAGCCGGCGCGTCCGGCTGCCGGGACCGAGCTGGGTCAGCACGAACTCCACGCCGTCGGTCCGGCCCGGTCCCTGCCAGGCGGCGTCGAGGATGCCGAACTCGACCTTCGCGCGGTGCGGGCCGGCCGCCGGCTCGAACCACAGGTGGGTGGGCGCGTGGGTGTTGAGCACGAAGCGCGGGGTGGGCCAGAACGTGCTCAGGCCGAACGGCACGTCGTAGCGCACCGGGCGGGGCCGCAGGCCGTCGAACACCGCCCGGCCGTGGAGCGCCCCGACCGCCCCGGCCAGCACCGGCGGGGCGGACTCGTTGCGCCGCAGCACGCGCACCTGGTCGTAGGCGAACGACGGGGCGCGGCCCGACCACTCGTCGCGCAGCGCCCGGTTCACGTAGACGGTCGAGTCCCGGAACGCCAGGAAGGGCTCGGGATGCAGGTTGAGCCGGGCGACCGCCAGGGCCAGCAGGCGCGCGTTGTCCCGGGTGTCGCCGGTCAGCACCAGGGCCGCCACCAGCTCGCCCTGCAGGTCGCCGAAGGCGCGCTCGAGGTAGGGGAGGTTGTGCTCGTGGCCGCGCCGGATCATCAGCGCCCGGCGCTGGGCCGACCACGGCAGCATGGAGTTCCAGTCCTGCCCCGCCACGACGAGCACGTCCGAGCGGCCCGTGAGGTCGAAGAGCAGCTGGGTGAGGCCGGAGTCGCCGTTGCCGGCCAGCTGCTGGTCGGGGAGGTAGTGGGTCCGGTAGAGCTGGGCCTGCAGCAGGAGCGCGCCGGCGATGAGCAGGGCGCCGAGCGCGCGGGGCAGGCGGCTGTCGAGCAGGGCGACGGCCGCGAAGCCGGTCGCCACGCCGAGGAAGCCGGCGTTGGCGAAATAGTAGTAGTCGTGCCACGCGTAGAGAAACGGGAAGACCGCCGGGGCGAGGAGAAACAGCCCCAGGCCGGCCGCGATCGGCCCGCGCCAGCGGCGCGGCCCGAGGAGGGCGAGGGCCGCCACCGCGGCCAGCACGGCGGGATGGATCACGGCCTGGGCGCCCAGGTGCAGCCAGCGCGTCCAGTAGTCGCCCGAGAACCGGTCGGCGAGCTGGCCGAAATTATAGGCCCGCTGCGGCCCGGAGCGCAGCATGTCGGCGGCGGGGTTCCGGGCCTTGACGGCGTCGGTGAACAGGATCCACGCGGTGGTGGCGGCGGCGGGCAGCGCGAGGGTGAGCGCGGCCAGGCGCAGGCGGAGCCAGGCGGCCGGCCGGTCCGCCGCCGGCCCGCGGGTGGCGACCCCGAGCTGCCCAGCCAGGGCGACGCCCAGCGGGACGAGGAACAGCAGGAAGGTCGTGACCTTCACCAGGCCGGCGCCCGTGCCGGCGATCGCGGCGGCGGCGAGCCAGCCGCGGTGCGGGCGGCGCAGGCCGAGGTGGCAGGCGGCGAGGAACCAGGTGGCGCACAGGAGCGCCAGGGACTCGATCAGGAAGGCCCGCGAGTAGAAAATGTAGACCGGGCAGGCCGGCACGAACGCCAGCACGAGCCAGCGCCGGGCGGGATCGACGCCGAGCTCCCGCAGCAGCAGCCACAGGGCCGGCAGCGTCAGGTAGAAGCCGAGGAGCGAGACGGTGCGCGCGCTCTCGACCAGCGGCCCGCCCGTGAGGTGGTTCAGCCCCGCGACGATCCACTGGTAGAGGGGAAACTCCATCGGGATCGACCACGGCTTGCCGAGCACGGGCGTGGGGTAGGCCAGCGCCGCCTCGCCGGACTGCTGGATGAACAGCGTGGTGAGGGCGGTCTGGGCCTGGCGGAAGGAGTTGCCCGGCAGCATGCCGTAACGCCAGCCCGTGGTCGCGCCGAGCAGGTGCAGCGCCAGGACGACGGCGAACAGGGCGAACGTGAGCCGGGCCGGGATCGGCCGGCCCGCGGGTGGGGACGCGTCGTGGGGCATGACCGTCCGGGACGATCCCCCGCCTAGTCGCGGGGCACGATCTGCCCGCGGTCGTAGACCACGCGGCCGTCGACCAGCGTCAGCTGCACGCGGCCGGTGAGGGTCTGGCCGTGCCAGGGGGAATTGCTCGACTTGCTGAACCCGGCCTTGGCGTCGTAGCGCCACTTTTCCGCCGGATCAAAGAGGCACACGTCGGCGGCGGCCCCCGCGGCGAGCGTGCCGGCGGGCAGGCCGAGGATGCGCGCCGGCTGGCGGGTCATGAGGTCCACCAGCTGGGTGAGCGGGAACCGGCTCTGCCGCACGAGGACGTCGAGGGCCACGGCGAGCGCGGTCTCGAGGCCGAGGATCCCGTTGGGGGCGTAGTCGAACTCCTTGTCCTTCTCGTAGTCGGTGTGCGGCGCGTGGTCCGTCGCCAGGCAGTCCAGCGTGCCGTCGCGCAGCCCGGCGATCAGCGCCTGCCGGTCGGCCGCGGTGCGCAGCGGCGGGTTCATCTTGAAGCTCGTGTCGTAGGTCCCGAGCGCGTCGTCGGTGAACGCGAGGTGGTGCGGGGTGGCCTCCGCCGTGATCCGCACGCCGCGGGCCTTGGCGCGGCGGATGATGCCGACGGCGTACTGGGAGGAGATGTGCTGGAGGTGGAGGCGCGCGCCGGTGTACTCGGCGAGGATGACGTTGCGGGCGACGATGATGTCCTCGGCGGCGTGCGGCCAGCCGCGCAGGCCGAGCCGGGTGGACTGGGCGCCCTCGTTCATGACCGCGCCCTGCGTCAGCGACGCGTCCTGGCAGTGGTCCATGATCGGCAGGTCGAACATCTTCGCGTACTCGCAGGCGCGGCGCATGAGCTCGTTGCTCTGCACGCAGTCGCCGTCGTCGGTGAGGGCGACCACGCCGGCGCGCTTGAGCGAGCCGTACGGCGCGAGGGTGGCGCCCTTCTGCCCGACGGTGAGGCAGCCGGTGGGGAGGACCTTGACGACGGCGTCGCGGCGGGTGGCGTCCTGGATGTACTGGATGGTGCCGGCGTTGTCCGCGACCGGGGAGGTGTTGGGCATGCAGACGACGGTGGTGAAGCCGCCGGCGGCGGCGGCGCGGGAGCCGGTGGCGATGGTCTCCTTGTGCGTCTGGCCGGGCTCGCGGAAGTGGACGTGGAGGTCGACCAGCCCGGGGCAGGCGACGAGCCCGCGCGCGTCGATTTGCCGGGCGGCGGCCTTGGCGGCGGCGGGGAGGGACTTGACGAACTGCCCGTCGCGGATGAACAGGTCGCCGACGGCGTTGCGCCGGGCGGCGGGGTCAATGACGCGGGCGTGGCGGATCCAGAGGGTGGGCATGGGACGAAGCACGAAGGCGGAAATCCGAAATTCGGGGGAGTCGGCGGTTTGGGGACAGGTTTCGGGGGAAAGGGGGAGGAAGGAAAGTGGGCGCAGCGGCCGCCCTCGGATTTTGGATTTTCGCCTACGGGCTTATGGCCGTCAGCTCGGATCCGGCCCGGCATAGACGAGCTCCGGCTGGCCGCCGGCGCAGAGGTAGAGGACGGCCATGCGGACGGCGATGCCGTTGGTGACCTGCTCGAGGATCACGCTGCGCTCGCCGTCGGCGAGTTCGCTGTCGATCTCCACGCCGCGGTTGATCGGGCCGGGGTGCATGATGATCGCCTTCGGGTTCAGCCAGGAGGCGCGGGTCTTGTTCAGGCCGAACATGCTGGTGTACTCGCCGAGCGACGGGAAGTGGCCGCTCGCCTGGCGCTCGTGCTGGATGCGCAGGAGCATCACGACCTCGGCGTCCGCGAGGGCGGAGCGGAGGTCGTGGGAGACCTTGACGCCCAGCTCGGTGAACCAGTGGGGCACGAGGGTGGCGGGGCCGACGAGGGTGACGGCGGCGCCCAGCTTGGTCAGCGCGTGGATGTTGGAGCGGGCGACGCGGCTGAAGAGGATGTCGCCGAGGATCACGACCTTGCGGCCCTGGAGGCGGCCGAGGTGCTCCTGCATGGTGAAGGTGTCGAGGAGGCCCTGCGTGGGGTGCTCGTGGGCCCCGTCGCCGGCGTTGATCACGGGGATGTTGAGGATGCGCGAGAGGTAGAGCGGCGAGCCGGCGGCGGAGTGGCGCAGGACGATCATGTCCGCCTGCAGCGCCTGGATGTTCTGCGCGGTGTCGCGCAGGGTCTCGCCCTTGGTGGTGCTGGAGCTGCTGCTGTCGAGGGAGATGACGTCGGCGCTGAGCCGCTTGGCGGCCATGGTGAAGGCCATGCGCGTGCGGGTGCTGGGCTCGAGGAAGAGGTTGACGATGGTCTTGCCGCGCAGGGCCGGGACCTTCTTGACGCTGCGGGTGAGCGTGCGCTTGAAGGCGGCGGCGGTGGTGTGGACCTGCGTGATCTCGGCGAGCGACAGGTCTTCCAGGGTGAGCAGGTGGCGGCGGTTCCAGGGCATGGGCAAAGGGCGGGGGTGAGGGGAGGGGTCAGCGCGGCGCGGGCGACACGGCGATGCGGTCCCGGCGCGGGTCCTGCGGGTCGAGGAGGACGACGACCTTTTCCGCGCGCTCCGGGGCGAGCGTGAGGCCGGTGTAGTCGGCGGCGAGCGGGAGCAGGCGGCCGCCGCGGTCGACGAGGACGGCCAGCTCGACCTTGGCGGGGCGGCCGTGGTCGAAGAGCTCGTCGAGGGCGGCCTTGACCGTCCGGCCGGAGAACAGCACGTCGTCGACCAGGATGACGGTGGCGCCGTCGACGTCGGCCGGGATGTGGGTGGGGGCGAACTCCTTGGGAATGGGGTGGCGGCCGATGTCGTCGCGGTGGAAGGAGATGTCGACGGTGCCGGCGACGACGGCGGCGCCCGGCGGGCGCCCGGCGGCCAGGTGGCGGGCGAGGCGGCGGGCGAGCTCGACGCCGCCATTGGCGATGCCGAGGAGGAGGAGCGGGCGGTCGCGACCGTGGCGAGTGCCAATGGCTCCGGCCAGCCGCTGGATCGCAGCTTGCACCTCGGCGGAACCAATGGTCAGGGACGTGGCCACGTTCCCCGTTTGTGACGGTTCGCGCCGAACGAGGGAAGGCTTTTTTGTGAATTCGCTTGCCGTCCTAACCGTACTAGTGCGAATAGAACAGCGTGCTGCCCTTCACGCTCGAGCTCAAGGCGGGTCTCCCGGTGGCGGAGCAGATCCTGTTTGCGGTGAAGAAGGCGGTGGTGACGGGCCAGCTGCGGCCCGGCGACAAGTTTCCCTCGGTGCGGGGGCTCAGCCAGGAGCTGAAGGTGAACCCGAACACGGCGCACAAGGTGGTGGCGGCGCTGGTGGCGGAGGGGGTGCTGGTGACGACGCCGGCGGTGGGCAGCGTGGTGGCGGTGCGCGAGGCGGGCGGGCGCAAGGAGCGCGCGGAGCTGCTGGGCGCGGAGGTGGAGCGGCTGGTGGTCGAGGCGCGCAAGCTCGGCCTGGAGCTGGACGACGTCCAGACGGCGGTGGCGGCGCACTGGCGGAAGCTCGGCGGCAAATAGGCGGATCCCTTTCCATGAACCTGATCGAAACTCAGCAACTGACCCGGCGGTTCGGGCGCACCACCGCGGTGCAGGCGCTCGATTTCAACCTGCCGGCGGGCAGCCTGTGCGCGCTGCTCGGGCCCAACGGGGCCGGCAAGACCACGACGCTGCAGCTCCTCCTGAACCTGCTGGCCCCGACCGCGGGCGGGGCGCGCGTGCTCGGCGTCGACGTCCGGCGGCTGGGCGAGCGGGAGTTCGCGCAGATCGGCTATGTGTCGGAGAACCAGCCGCTGCCGCTCTGGATGACCGTGCGGCAGTACCTCGACTACTGCCGGCCGTTCTACCCGGCCTGGGACCGGGCGCTGGAGCAAACCCTGCGGGCGCAATTTGCCCTGCCCCCGGACCGGACGCTGCAGCAGCTCTCGCGCGGCATGCGGATGAAGGCGGCGCTGCTGTCGTCGCTGGCCTACCGGCCGCGGCTGCTGGTGCTGGACGAGCCCTTCAGCGGGCTGGACCCGCTGGTGCGGGACGAGTTTGTCCGCGGGATGCTGGAGGTCGCGGCGACGGGCGAGTGGACGGTGCTGGTGTCGTCGCACGACATCGAGGAGGTCGAGCGGCTCTGCGACCGCGTGGCGCTGCTGGACCGCGGGCGGCTGCAGCTGGACGAGCCGGCGGAGGCCCTGCTGGGGCGGTTCCGCCGGGTGGAGGTGACCCAGGCGCCGGCGGCGGCGGGGCCCGCGGCCGGGTGGCTGGACTGGGAGCAGGCGGGGGCGCTGACGCGGTTTGTGGAGCCGGCCTACGCCGGGGAGGCGACGGCGGCCGCGTGGCGGGAGCGGTTCCCCGGGGCGACGGTCACGGCGCAGCCGATGACCCTGCGGGAAATCTTTGTCACGCTGGCCCGCTCGGGCCGGGCCGAAAACCGGCGGGGAGCCGCCGCATGAAACTCCTCTGGCACATCGTCCGGAAGGACGGCGCGCGGCTGCGGCTGCCGCTGGGGCTGTGGGGGCTGCTGCTGCTGGCCAAGCTCGCGCTCGGCGCGATGCTGCGGGCGGGCGGCGGCGCGGACTACGTCTGGTTCGCGCGGCTGGAGCTTTATATCAACCTCTGCACGGGGCTGGGCGCGCTCATGGTCTACGTGCTGGTGGCGCTGCTGATCCACGAGGACGCGCTGGGGGAGGCGTCGGCCGCGTGGCGGACCCGGCCGATTTCCCGGGCGCGGCTGCTCGGCGCGAAACTGCTGGGGGCGCTGCTGATGTTCGGGGTGCTCCCGGTGCTGCTCAGCCTGCCGTGGTGGTGGGTGTGCGGTTTCGGACTCCGCGAGCTGGGCGTGGCGGTGCTGGAGACCCTGGCCTGGCAGGCGCTGGTCGTGCTGCCGTCGCTGGCGCTGGCCGTGCTCTCTCACAATTTTGGCCGGTATTTCACCCTGACGCTGGCCGTCATCTTCTTCGTGGCCCTGGCCGGCATGCTGCAGCTGGCCTACCTGCCGGATCCGGCGCAGGCGCCGCTGCCGGTGAGGGATTCGCGGTTCTGGGTGGTGCTGGCCCTGTTGCTCGCCGGCATCGTCGGCGTGGTGCTGCACCAGTTTCTCACGCTCCGGACCTGGCGCTCCTGTGCGCTGGGCCTCGGGGCGCTCGCGCTCGCGCTCGCCTCGGTCAGCCTCTGGCCCTGGGATGTGGTCACGCCGGCCCGGCTGGCCAACCCGGCCGCGGCGCGGGGCGTGACGCTGGCCTCGCCCTGGGCCACGCTCGACCGGAACTCCGAGCACCAGCCCAACAATGTCCGGGTTCAATTCGCCGTGCGTAACGTGCCGGACGGCTGGGTGGCGCTGGGTTACACCGCGCAGTTGTCCTGGCGCGGGCCGGAGGGGACCCGGCTGGGGGCGCATGGCTGGGTTTCGGGCGGAACACCCCAGGAGAAATTTGCCCGGTCGGTTCACCAGGTCCTGCAGCTTCCGCCGGAGCGGCCCGACGCGGAGACCGTGCGCTGGCAGGCGCAGCGGTTGGCCGAGCTGCGGGCCCGGACCGGCACGTCATGGGTGCAGGGGCCGCCGCCGGCCCGGCGTCCGGGCGAACAGGCGTTCACGGCCTATGTGAACGTCAAAGGCTATCGCGGCGACGAGCTGCCCGCGCAACTGGCGGAGGGGGAACTCACCACGGATCACGAACTGGCGCGACCGGTGCCGCTGCTCGACCTGCCGCTGAAGCCGGGAGCGCGGCGGTCCCAGGGCGCCCGCAGCGTGCGGGTCACCCGGATCGAGCCGAACCCGACCAAGGGACATGAGGCGGACCTGATCGTGAGGGCGGTGGAGACGCAGCCCTCCGACCTCCTGCGGTGGCTGGTGCCGATGTTTCGCTATGGCTGGGGATTTAAATTGGACGGCACCGCCGGGTACTGGCTGGTGGACCGTGCGCAGGGCCAGGCGCGGTGGCAGACCAGCATGGGGATGGGGCCGACCGTGTGGGTGAACGCGGTCCAGCTGACCTGGGCGCGGTGGGACGTGCGCGCCCCGCGCGTGGTGCGCGGGGGCCAGTGGGTCACTTGGCCGGCGAACTGGGCGGACGTCGTCTCGCTGGCCCTGGTCGGCTACGATCAGGCGACGCCGTTCCAGCGGACGCTGCCGATCGAGCGGCTGGAGGACCCGAAGGCCCCGGCCCCGGAAACACCGTGAGGGCGGTCCGGACGGTGCGGGCCTGAGCCGCCCCTCCGTCCCGCGGGAAAATCACGGCACCTCGTAGACCTCGATGAGGGCGACGCCGGTGGTGGCGCCGACGCCGGAGGCCTTGGCGGAATACACCCCGGGCGGCAGGGTCACGAGGATGGCGGCGTCCTTGCTGCCGTTGCTGGCCAGGGCGAAGGCGCCGACGGCGGTGCCGACGGCCGCAATCTGCGTCTGGCCGCCCCAGTCGTCGTTGCCGGCCACCACCTGGGTGACACCGCCGACGGACTGGGTCAGCTCGAGCTGCGGGTCGGCGAGGGCGCCGCCGACGCCGTAGCCGGTCAGCGTGGGGCCGACGGCGCGGATGAGCACGGTGCGCGCCGCCGAGCCCTCGATGACAAAGCCGGCGATGAGCACGCCGTCGCCGGTGCCGACCTGGGCGCGGGCCGAGACGTTGATCAGGCGCGGCGTGGTGAGGGTGTAGCCGGTGCTGGCGGCGTCGTAGATCTCGGCGAGGGCGATGCCGGTGGTGCCGCCCACGCCGGTGACCTGCACCGAGTAGACGCCGCGGGCGGGCGTCAGGTACAGCGCGGCGTCGCGGCTGGCCGCGCTGGGCAGGGGGAAGGCGCCGACGGTGTTGCCGACTGCGAGGACCTGGGCGTCGCCGCCCCAGTTGTCGTTGGTGGCGAGCGGCGTCTCCGCGCCCTGGGGGATGACGGCCAGGCTGGGGTCGGCGATCGTGCCGGCGACGCCGTAGTCGGCCAGTGTCGGGCCGACGCCCCGGATGAGCAGAGGCAGGGCGCCGCTGGTGCCGTCGCCGCCGACCACGAGGCCGGTGATGAGGGTGCGGCTGCCCGTGCCGGCCTCGGTGCGGACGGAGAGGTTGCTGAGGCGGCCGGAGTGGACGCCGGCCGCGGCGACGGTGAGCACCCCGGGGGCGGAAAGCGCGGTGAGACCGGTGGTGCTGGTCACGCGGACGGTGTAGGCGCCCGCGCCGGCGGCCTGGGCGTCGGGCAGCGTGAGGGTCGGGCCGGTCGCGCCGCTGACGGCGCTGCCATTCCGCAGCCACTGGTAGGACAGCGTGCCCGTGCCGGCGGCCGTGACCGCGAGGGTCACGCTGGATCCGGCCGCGGCGGTGAGCGTGAGCGGGGAGGTGGAGATCGTGACGTAGTTGATGGCCAGCGTCGCGCGGTCGCTGGTGGCGGTGCCGGCGGTATTGGTGACGGTCACCGTGTAGCTGCCGGCGTCGGCGGCCGCGACGGTGGCGATCGTGTAGGTGGCGGCCGTGGCGCCGCTGAGGGTGGAGCCGTCCTTGTACCACTGGTAGGTCAGCGGGGCGGTGCCGGACGCGGCCACGGTGAAGTGGGCGGACGCGCCCGCGTTCACGGTCTGGGCCGACGGCTGGGTGGTGATGGCGGGGGCGACGATGGCGGTGTACTGGGCGTCGCGGCGCAGGCCGTGCTGAAACACGGGCCAGGCCGAGCCGGCGGGGGTGGGATTGACGGCGGGGTCGAGGCTGTACGCGTAGAGCAGGCCGTCGGTGCTGCCGCAGAGCAGGCGGCCGTTCGCGATCAGCGGGGAGGAGCGGATGAGGGCGGCGGTGAGGTAGGTGCGGACGAGCGCGCCGCTGGCGCTGACGGCGTAGATTTTTCCGTCGTAGTCCGGCTGGTAGACCGTGCCGTCGGCCCCGACCGCGGGGGTGGCGGCGCGGACCTCGTCGCCCAGGAGGTAGGCCCAGCGCTCCACGCCGGCGCTCGTCAGGGCGTGCAGCTTGTGGTCGTAGCCGCCGAAATAAACGGTGCCGTCGGTCGCCAGGACGGGCGAGGAGGTGATGGCGCTGCCCGGGGTGCTCCAGACCCACTGCTGGGTGCCGTTCGGGTTGAGCGCATAGCAGTAGCCGTTCAGGGTCGCGCAGTAGACCGTGCCGTCGTGGGCGATGGCGGGGGAGGTGTAGACGTCGCCGTTGGTGGTGAACTTCCACTTCTGGGTGCCGTTCGGGTTCACCGCGTAGAACGCCCCCGTGGCGCCGACGTAGACGGTGCCGTCGGCGGCGACGGCGGGCGAGGCGTAGGTGGCGCCGCTGAGGGTGAAGCTCCACTTCAGCGTGGCGCTGGTGCCCTGGTTCGTCAGGGCGTACAGCGTGGTGTCATCCCGGAAGTAGACCGTGCCGTCCGTGGCGACGGCCGGGGACGCGCTGACCGCGGTGGCGGCGGCATAGGTCCACTTCAGCGCGCCGGTGGCCCCGTTGAGGGCGTAGAGCTTCTTGTCGCCGGAGCCGACGTAGAGCGTGCCGTCGCTGCCGAGGGCGGGGGTGGACAGCTCCACCGGGCCGCCCGTGGCATAACTCCACAGCTTGGTGCCGTCCGGATTGAGCGCGTAGACCCGGGTCTCGGGCTCGTTGCCGTTGTCCAGGGTGGTGTCCGTGAGCGTCGTGCCGGCGCCAAAGTAGATGGTCCCGGTGCTGCCGACCGTGGGCGAGGAGAGGATGCCGCCGTAGGCCGCGTACTGCCAGGCGGGGTCGCTGAGCGTGAGGGTGAAGTCGCCGCCGGACGGGCTCACGTTGGTGGTGTCGATCTGGAAATAATAGGTCGTGCCGGCGGTCGCGTTGAACGGGACGCGGCTGTTGCTGTTGACGGCGCCGCTGAAGGTGCCGGAGGAGATGACGTCGGCCGCGTCGTCGTTCCAGGCGAGCTTGGTGAGCCCGGAGACGGAGCTGCCGGTGTAGACCGCGGCGAGCAGGTCGACGAGCGGGCTGTAGACATAGAGGGTGTAGCGGGCGGTGGCGGGGGCGACCCACTGGTACCAGACGGTGTGGGCGGCGGCGTAGTTGGTCGGCGCGGTGGGGTCGGGCTCGCCGGTTTCGCGCGCGGCATTGAGCGTGGTGGCGCTCAGGCTGAAGGCGGAGCCGGTGACGACCTGGGCGCGGGCGAACTCGTCGTTGGCGGGGATGGCGCCGATGGTGAGGAGGGTGAGCCCGGGGGTGCCGGCCTTGCAGTCGACGGCGATCTGGTAGGTGGTGCCGGCGGTGACGCTGAGCGTGAGCAGGCTGGTGGTCTTGCCGTGGGCGGTGTCGTCGTCGTTGGCCGCGACCGGGACGAGGGTGGCCAGCGACGAGCCCGTGTAGAGGGCGAGCTGGGTGTCGTAGCCGCTGCCGGCGGTGCTGAACGTCACGACGGTGGAGGCGGGGGCGGTCCACGACCACCAGAGCGAGGCGGAGCCGGTGCCGCCGGCATGGAGGGGCTCGCCGGGCTCGCGGGTGGCGCCGGCGCTGTGGGCGCGGACGTGGGCGTTGGGGCAGTTGACGAAGACGGCGCGGCTGGCGAAGTCGTCGTTGAAGGGCCGGTTGTCGGTGGAGGCGAGGGCGTTGGCGAGGTTGAGCCGGCCGCCGGTCTGGACCTTGCCGCTGAGGGCGGACACCGGCGTGACGGCGCGGAGCAGGCGGTTGATGGTCTGGCGGTAGGTGTCGGCGGGGAACTGGGCCTTGAGCAGGGCGAGCGCGCCGGCGACGTGGGGGGCGGCCATGGAGGTGCCGCTCTTGGACACGTACTCGGTGTCGGAGCCGTAGCCGGTGGAGTAGATCGAGCTGCCGGGGGCGGCGAGGTCGACGCAGCCGGCGCCGTAGTTGGAGTAGCTGGCGAGGGCGTCGGTGTTGGTGGTGGCGGCGACGGTGACCACGTTGTCGAGCGCGATCCCGGCGGGGTAGGCCGAGCCGGTGTCGACGTTGAGGGTGTCGTTGCCGGCGGCGGCGACGAAGATGATGCCGGCGGTGCGCGCGCTGTTGATGGCGTCGTACTCCGAGCTGGAGAAGTGGTCGCTGCCGTAGCTGGCGTTGATGATCTTGGCCCCGTTGGTGATGGCGTAGTTGATGCAGGCCACGGCGTCGGAGGTGGAGCCGGTGCCGGCGGTGCCGTGGAGGAACCGGAGCTCCATGAGCTGGACGCCCCAGGCGACGCCGCTGACCCCGCGGGCGTTGTTGCCCACCGCGCCGATGATGCCGGAGACGTGGGTGCCGTGGCCGACGTCGGAGTCGTTGGGGACGGTGTTGGTGGTCGTGCCGTTGCCGCTGGTGGCGCTCATGCCGTGCTGGCCGCTGCCATTGGTCCACAGGTTGCCGGCGAGGTCCTCGTGCGTCAGCCGGGCGCCGCTGTCGAGGACGCCGACCACGACGCCGGCGGCGCTGCTGAGGGTGTTCCACGCGGCGGGCGCGGCAATGTCGGCGCCGGCGGTGCCGCCGCCGGGGCCGTTCGTGCCGGTGTTGTTCAGCGCCCACTGCGTGCTGGCGAAGGCGGGATCGTTGGGCGTGAGGCTGGCGTGGAGGAGGCGGTCGGGCTCGACGTATTCGTAGCGGCCCGTGGCGTGCAGGCGGGTGACGGCCTGCGCGACGGTGTCCCCGGCCTTGAGCTCGAGCACCCGCAGGTCGCCGAGGCGGTCGAAGCGCTGGCGCACGCGCAGGCCCTCGCCGCGCTCGGCGGCCTCGGCCAGGGCGCGATGGCTGGCGCGGGGCTTGGCGAGCACGACGGCCTCGCGATAGCCCTGGGCCAGTTCCTTGGCGGTGAAGTCGTCGGGCGCCGGCGCGGCGCCCGCGAGGGAGGCGAGCAGCAGCCAGAGGCCGGCGAGGCGGAGCAGCGTGGAGTTCAAGGCGGGCTGTAGGCTACGGCCATCAGACCGCGGCCGGTGAGGAAAGTGCGGGCAAGGTTGGGGGCGAGGGGCGCCGGGGGCTACTTCAAAGTTCCGGCGCCGGCGCGGACGCTCCGCCCGCGCGGGCCGGGTCCCCGGCGGCGAGCCAGGCGGCGAGATCGGCGTCGGTCAGGAGGTTGGCGCCGAACTGGTAGTCCCGGGCCAGCAGGCTGGCGTAGTCCGGCTCGAGGAAGCGGCGGCAGTGCAAAATGACGCGGGCGTGCTGGCCGGGGGCGCGCACCAGCCGGCCGAGGGCCTGGTTCACCTTGGTCATGCCGGGGATCTGGTAGACGCGGCGGAAGGCGGCCGCGCGGCCGAGCGGGGCGAACTCCGCGAGGCGCGCCCGCTGCACGGCGTTGACCTCGGGCAGGGCGGGGCCGACGACGAGGGCGTGGGTCACGCGCCCGCCGAGGCTGTCGATGCTCTCGGCGAAGCTCGAGCCGAGCACGAGGAAGAGGGCGTCGGTGCAGGCCAGCGACTGGTCGACCCACGCGGTCTGGGCCGCCAGGTCGTGCCGCCGCGGCTGCCGGGCCACCCGGAGGGGCGCGGCGCGCTCCAGTTCCTCGGCGACCGCCTCGGCATAGGCGTAGCTGGGGAAGAAAACCGCGACCGGCCCGCGGGCCGCCGTCTGGAGGGCGGCGATGGTCGCGGCGGTCGTGGCGAAATGCCGCGTGCGGTGCTGGAAGGTGGTGTCCACGCGGGCATCGACCGCGACGTCATAGGCGCCGTCCCGCCAGGGCGTGTGGGCCTGGAGGTGGCCGATGCGGGCGGGCGGGGGCCGGCCCCCGGGTTCCCCGGCGCCGGGGGCGGGGCGGGCCGGCCGGTCGGACGCCGTCACTTCCCAGTCGGGTGCGGCGAGCCCGCAGGCCTCGGCGAAGCTCTCCACCGGGGACAGCGTGGCGCTGGCGAGGACCACGCCCCCGTACTCGCGCAGGGTGGCGCCGATGGCGGCGGCCGCGTCGAGGCAGGTGAAGGCGAGCTCGCCGGGGTGGGGGCACCAGAGCAGCTTCTGCAGCTGGCCGTCGGCCAGCCACTCGTGGAGCTGCTGGGCCTGCCAGAGCTGCTCGCTGCCGACCGGCCCCAGCGCCGCGTAGTCGAGCGGCAGGTCCGCGAGCAGGCCGACGATCCGGCCCAGGGTGTCGGCGGCGTCGGCCTCCAGCGCGTGGTCCAGCACCGGGGCCGCCGGGAGGGCGGCGAGGAGCCGGACCCAGCTCTCCCAGGCCCGCACGAACGGCGCCGGGGCGCCGAGGTGGTCGAGGCTGGCGAGCAGCGCCCGGGCGTCGTCGGCGCGGGCGAGGTGCGAGTGGGCGTCGGCGGCGCGCGCGGGCAGGTTGTGCGCCTCGTCGAGGAGCAGGAGGGTGCGCGCCGGGTCAAAGCCGGGCTGCTGGGAGAACAGCGGGCGGCTGCGCGGGGCGAAGACGTAGTTGTAGTCGCCGATCCAGACGTCGTTGAAGGCGAGGGCGGCGCGGGTGATCTCGTAGGGGCAGATGCGGGCGTCGCGGCCGGCGGCGCGGAGCGTCTCCAGGTCCCGCGCCTGGTGCTCGAACCGGTAGAAGCGGGCGAGGCCGCTGGCGGGCCAGCGGGCCTCGAGCTGGTCGAGGTAGGCGCACGACTCGCGCACGCAGTGGAAGACGGGGTTGATGCAGTGCTCGCCCTTGTTGCGGACATGCCAGACCGCGACGGGGGGCGCGGCGGGGGCCACGGGGTCCGCCGCCGGCCCGCCGGGGCCCGGGCCCGCCGCGGTCATGGTGCCCAGGGTGCGGACGACCTGGAGCTGGCCGGTGGATTTGCTCGTGAGGTAGAGGACGCGGTCGCAATGGCCGGCCCGGAGCTGGCCGAGGGCGAACTCGAGCAGCACGCCGGTTTTGCCGAAGCCGGTCGGCGCCTCGAACAGCACGAGCGGCTGGCGCTCGAAGGTGGCCGTCAGCTCGGCTCGGGTGGATTCCTGGCCGGGGCGCGGCGTGGCGAAGGGCGCGCGGAAGCGGAGGCCGCGCAGCCGCTCGCGGGCCCGGAGGCGGAGGCCGAGAAACTCGGCCACGCGCTCGAGCTGGGCGCGGAAGAGGCCGTCATCGGCGGCGGTGAGCGGGATCGTCTGCGCCAGCCCGCTGCCGGTCTCCACGAACACCAGCTCCGCGTGCAGGGCGGGGCGGGGCCGGTCCGGGAGCCCCAGGCCGGGGTCCGCGGGCGCCATCCGGGCGAGGGTGGCGTAGCTGGCCAGCTGGATGAAATAGCCCGGATAGTCGGCGCGCAGGACCGCTTCCGCGGCGGGCAGCGGGCGGGTGACGGTCTTGATTTCGCGGAGGGTCTCGGTGCCCGGGGCGCGCAGCCGCTGGTCGAGGCGGCCGGTGAGCGTGAGGGTCCAGCCGCCGTGCACCAGGCGGCCGGTGATGGCGACCTCGAACTCGGCGCCGGGGGACTCGTCGGTGGTGCGGGCGCGGAGCTCCTGGTGCCAGTGCTGGCCGAGCTGGGCGCGCCAGAGGCCGGCCGACCCGCCGCCGGCGTCGTGCGGCCCGGTGGTGAAGGTGGCGAACTCGCCGACGCTCAGGCTGGCGGTGCGCTGGTCGAGGTTGAATTCCATGGGAGCCCTCAGCCCATCAGGATCTCGGTGTGCCCGCGCAGGTACTGCTCCAGCCGCTGGGTCAGGGGCCCCGCGGCGGTGTCGGGCGGCGCCCCGCCCCCGGCCGCGGCCAGCCCGGCCAGCGGAGTGAAGAGCAGGCGCGCGGCCGCGGCGCGCAGGTCGGCGGGCAGCGCGGGCAGCCACTCCTGCTTCACCGGGTAGCCCTCGTCGCGGGCGAAAAGGTAGAGGCTCTTGAACCAGACCAGGTCGGGCGGGGCGCCGGCGGCGAAGGACGCGAGGGCCTGGCGCAGCAGGGCGGCGACCGCGGCGCGGCTGTCCTCGTGCACCGGGTTGCGGGCGACGAGGGCCACGAGGGCGGAGGCGTGGCGGAGCGTGGCGTAGCTCCGGCCGAGGTCGGCGTGCCGCGTGACGAGGCGGGCCTCGAGCACAAACCAGGTCTGGCCCTGGTTGGCGCTCTCCAGCCGGAGCGAGACCTCGTCAAAGAGGTCGAGGGCGAGGCCGCCGGCGGACCCGGGTTTGGCGAGGCGCTGGAGGACGAGCAGCGGGCCGTGCTCGGCGGAGAAGACGTTGCAGCCCTGAAACGCGTCCGACGGCGGGCGCTTCAGCAGCACGAAGGCGTCGGTCTGGAGCGGGAGGCCGGGCACACGTTCAGGCTTGGGCGGGGAGGGGCGGGGGCGCGTCCGCGGACGCCGGGCGCGGCCAGGCCGGCACGACGGCACCGCCGGAGATCACCATCTTCATGCCCTCGCCGACGGACATCTCGAGTTCCACGATTTCGTCGCGGGGCAGCATGAGGAGGAAGCCGCTGGTCGGGTTGGGCGAGGTGGGGACGAAGACGGTCCAGACCTCGCGGCCGGTGCGGGTCTGCGCCTCGGCCTGGGCCTTGTTGGTGAGGAAGCCGAGGGTCCAGACCTCCCGCCGCGGATACTGCACGAGCACGACCTTGCTGAAGAGGTTGCGGTTCTGCGTGCCGAAGGTGTCGACGATCTGCTTGACGGTGTTGTAGACCGCGCTGACGCCGGGGATGCCCTGGATCACGCGCTCGCCGACCTCGAGGAAGTACTTGCCGAAGACGTAGCGGGACAGGTAGCCGAGCAGGGTGACGAGCGCGACGACGATGAGCGTGGCGAGCACGTCCCACAGCAGGTTCAGCCGGGGGGTGCTGAGCACGTCCGGCATGTAGGCGAAGAACAGCGGCCGGAACGTCCCGCCGACCAGGTCGATGATCTTGGTGAAGGCCCAGATCGTGACGATCAGCGGGGCGAGCAGGAGCAGGCCCGAGAAGAAGGCGGTGCGGAGGGTGGCGAGTTGGGCGGAGGTGCGGGCGGACATGGTGCGCGCCTAGGCTCGCGCAAAGCGGGCGGGACGCAAATTTTTTTCCGGGCGGCTCAGCGGCGCCAGCCGAACCGCGGGAGGTGGCCGGCGGCCGCCAGCAGCCGCAGGGCGCGGGCCTCGGCGCGGCGCATGACGCGCTTCCGGGCGGGGGCGAGGTCGTCGTAGCCGGCGAGGTGCAGCCAGCCGTGGACGAGGTAGAGGGCGAGCTCGGCCGGGAAGTCGCGGCGCTGGCGCCGGGCAAAGGCGGCGGCGGTGTCGGCGGAGACGCAGATCTCGCCGGCGGTGCCGAGCGCGGGGTCGCCGGCGAAGGTGATGACGTCGGTCGGGGTGGGGTCGGCGAGGAAGTCGGCGTGGAGGCGGGCGAGCGCGGGGTCGGTCAGGAAGACGAGGGAGAGCTCGCCGGGCGGGCAGCCGCCGGGGCGGGCGCGCGGGCGGAGGAGGTGGGGGCGGTCGGCGGGGCGGATGACGAAGTGGCGGTCGAGGGTGTGGATCATCCGCGCGACCCCGCGGCGGTCGAGGCGCAGGCGCGGGTGGCGGTTGGCGATCTCCACCGCCCGGTCGGGCGGGGCCGTCGGCGGCGGGGCGGGTCGGCGGGTGGCCATGGGGGAGGCCGGCGCGGTCAGGCCGGCGCCGCGGGGGTGGCCGGGTGGGCGGCGGGGTCGGCCACGCGGGTGTGGAGCAGGTTGAGCAGCGTGAGCTGGAAGCTCTGCCGCACCAGGGCGAGCTCCGCGAGCGTGAGCGGCGCCTCGTCGAGCTGCCCCTCCGCGAGGCGCTCGCCGACGATCCGGGCGATCAGCGGGGCGAGCTGCGCGGCGGTGAGGGTGCGCTCCGAGCGGGTGGCGGCCTCGAGGCCGTCGGCGAGGGCGATGATCGCGCTCTCCTTGAACCGGGGCCGCGGCCCGTCGTAGCGGTAGTCCTCCGGGGGCACCGCCGGGTGGGCGTGCCCGTCGAGGGGGAGGGCGCGGTCCGGGCCCGCGGCGGGGAAGGGCGCGCGGGAGGCGGCCACGGCGCGGGCGTAGAAGGAGCGCACGAGGGTGGTGCCGTGGTGCTGCTGGATGATGTCGATGACGGCGCGGGGCAGCCGGTGGCGGTGGGCCAGCTTCACCCCGTCGCGCACGTGCTGCCGGATGATCCGGGCGGACTCGGCCGGCGTCAGGCCGTCGTGGGGGCTGGCCGGCTCGCGCTGGTTCTCGGTGAAGTAGGCGGGGTGGTCGGTCTTGCCGATGTCGTGGAACAGCGCGCCGACCCGGGCGAGGAGGGGGCTGGCGCCGATGGCGCCGGCGGCCTGCTCGGCGAGCTGGGCGACCACCAGGGAGTGGTGGTAGGTGCCGGGGGCCGCGAGCTGCATCCGGCGGAGCAGCGGGTGATTGTAGTCGGTCAGCTCGAGCAGGGTGATGCCGGTGGTGCGCTGGAAGAGCGACTCGAGCACGGGCAGGAGGCCGACGACAGCCATGCCGGTGAGCAGGCCGGTGGCGACGGCGGCGGCCATCTGGAGGAGCAGCGGGGCGAGCGGCACCTGGTCGGCAAAGCCGATGGGCAGGGCGAAGAGGGCGAGGGCGAGGCCGCCGGCGGCGGCGGCGCGGACGACCCGGCCGCGCGTGGGGTTCGCGCGGCAGCCGACGAGGGCGACGAGCGAGGCGAGGAAGGTCAGCACGATCAGGTCGAGCCGGTTGCCATAGATCACGCCGGTGAAGATCGAGAGGAGCAGCGCGGTGAAGATGGCGGCGCCGGTGTCGATCAGGAGGGCGACGATCAGGGGGGCCAGCGCGGTGGGCGCGAGGTAGGGGAGGGTGGCGGCCCAGGCGCCGTCGCGGAGGAAGAACTCGGCGCCGCCGAGCGCGTGGACGAGCCGGAGGAGCGCGAGGTTGAGGAGGACGACCAGCGCGAGCAGGCCGAGCCGGCTGTTGCTCTGCAGGGTCGCGTGATCCTCGAGCCGGAGGTAGAGGATGCTGGCCAGGACCATCGCGAGCACGAGGAGGATGCGGCCGAAGAGGGTGAGGGTCTCGGCGTAGGCGGAGTCGGGGTGCTCGCGGACGTAGCGCCGGTGGGCCATGAGCATCTCGTATTGCTCGGGGGTGACGCGCTCGCCCGGCGCGAGGATGGTCTGGCCGCGGCCGACGCTGACGGTCACGGGCTTGACGTGGCCGAGGGCCTCGGCCTCGCGGAGGCGGGTGGCCTCGCGGTCGAACCCGAGGTTCGGGGTCAGGCCGAGCCGGAAGAAGCGGAAGAGGGCGAGCGAGGTCGGGCGCGGGAGTCCCTCGACCGTGAGGTTGACCCGCAGGAAGGTCATGGCGTCCTCCAGCGACTGCACGGGGCGGAGGGTGATGCCGCCGGCCGGCCGCGCGATCTGGAAGACGGTGACGCTCCCGGGGGTGCCGCCGAGGCTGCCGTCGTGCACGCCCTCGGCCGCCAGGTCGCGCAGGGCGGAGAGCCCGTTCTCAAACAGCGCGGCGCGCACCCGGGCGTCGCCGGCGGCGAGCACGGCGGCGAGGTCCTCGAGGCTGGCGTGGTAGGGCCCGCGGGCGTTGAACGCCTCGAGCAGCGCGGCGAGGCCGGACCCCGGCGCATTCGGCCGCAGCGCGTTTGCCGGCGCCGTGCGCTCGAGGGCCTCCAGCTGGACGAGCAGGTCGTGGGCGGCGGCCTGGAAGCGCTGGAACGGCTCGGGGTCGAGCCGGTAGACCGGCGGCACGCGGGTGGCGACCTGCTCGCGCAGCGCGGCGGTGCGCTCGGCGCTCTCGTAGGTGAAGGCGTCCCCGGCCACCACCCGCACCGTGGCGACCTGGTGGGGGAGGACGGGGAGGTTGAGCGTGGTCAGGCCGACCGAGCTGATCAGGACGATCAGGGTGACCGTGGCGAAGAAGATGAGCAGGGCGATCCCCGGGCTGCGATCGAGCAGTTCGCGCGGAGCGGAGCGCGCCGGCGTGGCGCGCACCTCCGGGCGGGCGCGGAGGCGGCCGACGAGGCGCTGGAACGGGTGGCGGAGCGGCATCGGGGCGGGTCGGAGGGACGGCTACGGCTGGCCGGCGGGGCTGTGCTCGGGGTCCATCGGGTTCCGGTAGGCGTCGTAGGCCGCGATGATCCGGGCGACGAGCGGGTGGCGGACGACGTCGGCGCCGCTGAAGGTGTGGAAGTCGATGCCGGGGACGTCGGCGAGGATGTGGCGGACCTCGAGGAGCCCGCTGGACTTGGCGCGCGGCAGGTCGATCTGGGTGATGTCGCCGGTCACGACCATGCGCGAGTCCTCGCCCAGCCGGGTGAGGAACATCATCATCTGCTCGGGGGTGGTGTTCTGCGCCTCGTCGAGCACGACGAAGCTGCGCGAGAGCGTGCGGCCGCGCATGTAGGCGAGCGGGGCGATCTCGATGATGCCCTTCTCGGTGAGCCGGGCGGTCTCCTCGGGGTCGAGCATGTCGCCGAGCGCGTCGTAGAGCGGGCGGAGGTAGGGCAGGATTTTCTCGCGCAGGTCGCCGGGCAGGAAGCCGAGGGTCTCGCCGGCCTCGACGGCGGGGCGGGTGAGGATGATGCGCTCCACCTCGTGGCGGAGGAGGGCGGAGACGGCGGCGGCCATCGCGAGGTAGGTCTTGCCGGTGCCGGCGGGGCCGATGCCGAAGACGATCGGGTGGGCGAGCATCGACTGGAGGTAGAGCTTCTGGCCGAGCGTCTTGGGGACGATGCTCTTGCGGTTGGTGGCGATGACGAGCGGCTGGTCGATGAGGGCGCGCATCTGGTCGCCCTCGCCGCGGGCGAAGCAGTCGGTGATCCGGTGAAAATCCGGCGTGCGGATCGTCATGCCCTGGCCGCGGGCCTCATGGAGGAACTGGAAGAGCGCCTCGGCGCGGCGGATGGGCTCGGCGGCGGCGGTGGCGCCGGCGGGCGGCTCGATCTTCAGCCAGTCCTCGCGGGTCACCAGCCGCACGCCCAGGATGCGCTCGGCGTGGGCGAGGTTCTCCTCCCGGCCGGCGTACAGCGAGTGCAGGTGGCGCGGGCTGGGGAAATGCAGGGTCTTGCTCGCCATGGGCGGGGAAAGGGCGGGGAGGGCGTCGCGGGGACCGGGGGCGGGGGTCACGCGCGGCGGGTGCGCTTGGCCCGGGTGCGGCGGACCGGGGCCAGCCGGAGCGTGGCGCGGTCGCCGCTGAGCCGGTCCCACATCGCGTCCAGGGACTGCGGCAGGATGCGGGTGTGCCCGATGACGGGCATGAAGTTGTTGTCGCCGGCCCAGCGCGGGACGATGTGGCCGTGGAGGTGGGCGATGCTGCCGCCGGCGGCCGAGCCGAGGTTGAAGCCGACGTTGAAGCCGTTGGGCTGGAGGGCGGACGCGAGCATCCCCCGGCCGACCTCGAGTTCCTCCATGAGGTCGGCGCGCTCGGCGGGGGTGAGCTCCTCCAGGCCGGTCACCTCGCGAAACGGCACGGCGAGCAGATGGCCGGGATTGTAGGGAAAGCGGTTGAGCAGCAGGTACGAGTGCCGGGAGCGGTGGAGGATCAGCGCGGCGCGGTCATCCCCCAGCGCCGGCAAGTCGGTGAAGGGCCGCTTGAGCTTGGTCGGATAGCGCGGGGCCTCGATGTAGGCCATGCGCCAGTAGGGGTGCAGCTGCTCCATTTTCAAGGGTGCGCAGCAAACAGACCGCCACAGGCAAAGTCAAAGCCACACCTAGACCTGAGCCAGCCGGGAGCTGAAGCCCAGGACTTCGCGCCGGCTCCAAACCCTTCCCCCCTGATGCTTCAAGGATTCTTGGCTACTGATAAATAACAGCACATCATAGATATAACGTATGATATATCGCCAATAAACCCCGTTAACCAATGGCGCAAATTCACGCTTGCGGATTGGTATGACGATCGTCATCTAACCGCTTCCCATGCGATATCCTCCTGCGCACAAGCATGCCACCCGCCGGCGGATTGTTGCGGCGGCGAGTGCGGCGTTTCGGGAGCGGGGGGTGGAAGGGACGGGGGTGGATGAGGTGATG
>CAIKTR010000189.1 GCA_903830425.1 uncultured Opitutia bacterium | reverse complement strand
GTGGACCGGCGCGAGCCGACCACGGCGATGCAGGGCTGGGTGAATTCGTCGCGGCCTTTCCGATAGAGGCCGATCGGCGGATCGCTGATTTCCTTCAGCAGCTTGGGATAGGCCGCCTCGCGGGCCGTGATAAACGCGGTAGCGGCCTGCGCCATCCGCTCCTCCTCCCGCCCGAGGTCGAAATGCTCGCGCCACCCGGTGAGGGTCGAACTGATGGCCGGGCCGACGCCGCGCACGCCCTCCAGCTGGCGCGCACTGGCCGCAAAGATCGCCCGCGGATCGCCGCCCAGTTCCTCCAGCAAGCGGTTGAGCGTGATCGGCCCGATGTTCGGCAGCGCGTTCAGCACCAAAAACGCCTGCCGCTCGGTCAACTCACTGCTCATGCCCCGACTCTCGCAGGGCAACAGACAAAAAGTCGAGCAGCTGTGTCGTCGCCACCGCCGTCTGGCCGTGGGCGCGGGCGAGCAAATCAGCGGCGATGCCATGCCAGACCACCCCGCGACTCGCCGCCAACAGCGGCGCCTGCGGCGTCTGCGCGAGCAGGCCGCCGATCAGCCCGGCCAGCAAATCGCCGCTGCCGCCGCGGGCCAGAACCGGCCCGCCAAAAAAACTATGATACACCGCCCCGCCCTCGCTGAGGCGGGTGACCGGCCCCTTGAGCACGACCGTCGCCCCGGGCTGGCGGCAAAACGCGCGTAGGTGGTCGGAGCTGCCGACCGCGGCGCCGGCGCGGCGGCGCCCCCCCCCGGCCAGGCGGACAAACTCCCCTGCGTGCGGCGTCAGCACGAGCCGGGTCTTGGCGGCGCGCACGATCTCCGGCTGCAGCGCGTCCGCATCGAGCAGCACGGGCAGCCGCACGCTCTTCACCAGATCCAGGACGAGGGCCAGGGTCTCCGCCTCGCACCCGAGGCCGGGCCCAATCACCAGGGCGGTCGCCCGCGGCAGCCGGGCCTCCAGCAGGGGCCGGCCAGCCAGCGCCAGTCCGCCCGCGGGCGTTTCCGGCCAAGCCACCCACATCGCCTCGGGCGCCCGGGCGGCAAACGCCGGCGCGAGCGAGGCCGGGACCAGCGCCGTGACCAGACCCGCTCCGCTGCGCAGCGCGGCCAGCACCGTCATCAGCACCGCCCCGGGATAGCTGTGCGATCCGCCCAGCACGAGCAGATGCCCCTGGCTGCGCTTGTCGCTGGAGGCGGGCCGCAGGGCCGCGAGCGGGGCGAGCAGGGCGGCGGTGAGCACCCGGTCGTTGCCCGGCTCCGCACCCGTGAAAAACCCGAGGTCGAGATAACGGATCCGGCCGGCGTTGCCGGCAGCGATCACCGGGGTCTTCACCAGGCCCGGCGCGTAGGTAAAGTCAGCCCGGAAAAGCCCTGCGCTGGGCAGGTCCACGGCCGCCCGCAGGCGGACGGGGAGCTGGTTGACGCGCTCGAGCAACGCGGCCACGGCCGGGCCGGCGGGCGCGCGGAACTGGAAGCCAAACACGCCATCGAGGCAGAGGTCCCAGGAGCCGTGGACGGCGGCGGGCGGCAGGAGGGCGAGGCGGTCGCCGGCGAGGGCCACGAGGGAGCGGTAGGCCCGGGTCGCCAGCGGGCGGAGCGCGCGGGCGCCGAAGGCCAGCACGAGGTCAACGCGCGCCGCGGGAAATGCGGTCAGGATCGCCCCGGCGGCGAGGAGGGCATCCCCGCCGTTGTGTCCCTTGCCCGCGAGCACGAGCACCCGCCCGCTGGCGGGGAAGCCGCCGATTTCGCGGAAATCATTCAGCACCGCAGCCGCCACGGCGCGCCCGGCCTGCTGCATCGCCGGCCACTCCCGGGCCTCGTCACCGGCAAAGCGCTTCGCCTCCAGCCGGCCCGCCTGCTCGCAGGAAAGCATGGGATGGCTGGTGGGCTTCATGGGCGTGATCCGGGGCCCCCGCCCGGCGGAGGCGGGGCGGCGGTCCCGCGGTCCAGCCACTCGCGGCGTTGTTCCTCGGTCTCGGTGTATTGCAACGGCGAGCGGACGTGCACGCCGTGGGTCAGGAGCGGGCGCGTCAGCTTCGGGATGGACCGGAAGTAGCAGCTCTCGCCGCTCCGGAGGATCTCGTAGCAAATCGAGTAGCTCTTGCGGTCCACGTCCCACAGCGCGACTTCCGTCAGATCGTGCTCCCAGACGGCGTAGCGGCCCCACTCCGCGAACACCGCCTCGATGTCCGTGGCCAGCGGGCGCGCCAGCAGGACCGGGGCGGGAGGCGGGCCGGACGGCCCGGCGGCCCGCGGGGCCTCGCGCGGGAGGGACCAGACAAAGAGCGCGCCGGCCACGAAGCCGAGCAGCACCCAGGAAGGGGTCTTCGAGAGCCGGGCGGGCGACGGGGGGCGGTCGGGCGTCTCATCCATGGCAGGGGGCCCGGGTTCAGGCCCGGACGAGGGCGGCGACGGCCAGGGCGTGGGTCTCGGTGTGGGACAGGGTGACCATCACGTGGGTGGCGCCGAGTTGCGCGAGCAAGGCCTGGCCCTGCGGGTCGAGGCGGATGAGGGGTTCGTGGCGGGCGCCGTGATAGACCGAGACCGAGCGCCAGCCCAGCTCGGCGCCGATGCCGGTGGTGAAGCATTTCGCGACGGCCTCCTTGGCGGCGAAGCGCGCGGCGTAATGCTTGTGCGGATGGGCCATGGCCGAGCAATAGGCGCGCTCCTCGTCGGTGAACACCCGCTCCAAAAACCGCGGCCCCTGGCGCTCGAGGACGCCGCGCACGCGCTCCACCTCGATCAGGTCGGCGCCCAATCCGAGGAGCACGCCGCCGGGCGGCAGGGAAAATCCGAGCGGGACGCTCATGGGTTCAGCCGGGCCTTCAGCTCGCGGACCGCTTCCTCGATGCCGGTGAACAGCGCGCGGCTGATGATGCTGTGCCCGATGTTCAGCTCGTGGAGGTGGGGGAGCGTGCGCACCTCGGTGAGGTTGACGTAATTGATCCCATGGCCGGCGTTGACGGTCAGGCCGAGCTCGTGGGCCCGGACGCAGCCGAGCCGGAGGAGCTGGAATTCCGCCGCGCGCCGCGGGGTGTGGTAGGCATGGGCATAGGCGCCGGTGTGGAGCTCGACCAGCGGCGCGCCGAGCTGGGCCGCCTGCTCGATCTGCGCCTCGCTCGGGTCGATGAAGAGGCTGGTCTTGATGCCCGCCGCGTTCATCGCGTCGACGCAGGCCTGCACGCGCGCGCGGTTGCCCACGACATCGAGGCCGCCCTCGGTGGAAACCTCCTGCCGATTCTCCGGCACGAGACAGACGGTGGCGGGCTGCAGCTTGAGCGCAAACGCGGTCATTTCGGGCGTGCACGCCATCTCCAAGTTGAGGCGGGTCGCGATGCTCTCGCGCAGGCGCCAGACATCGCGCTCCTGGATATGCCGGCGATCCTCCCGCAGGTGCACCGTGATGCCATCGGCGCCGGCCCGCTCGCCGAGCAGGGCGAGGGCGACCGGATCGGGCTCGACGGCGCCCCCGGTGGTGGCGGGTTCCTCGCGGTAGCGCGCCTGGCGCACGGTGGCGCAGTGGTCAATGTTAAGGCCGAGGAGAATCATGGGGCGGAGGTTTGACGCGATTAAGCGACCTGTGAATCTGCATGGCAAAGCGAAATGACCCCCTCTTCCGAGCCCGTTCCCGGCGTAACCGCCCCACCCCTGCCGGCCAAGACCGAGAACCTGCTCGTCAGCCTCGTCTGCAACATCGTGGTGCCGGCCGTCGTGCTCGGCAACCTGAGCGGTCCGCACCGGCTGGGACCGGCCTGGGCCCTGGTTGCCGCCCTGGGGTTCCCCCTCGCCTACGGCATCCATGATTTCGTCCGCCGGCGGAAGGCCAACTTCATCTCGATCGTCAGCTTCGCCGGCGTGCTGCTGACCGGCGGCCTCGGGCTGCTCAAGCTGGCCGGATTCTGGTTTGCCGTGAAGGACGCCGCGGTGTCCTCGCTGATCGGCGGCGCGGTGCTCCTTTCGCTCCGCAGCCGCGAGCCGCTGGTGAAGGCGATTTTCTGCAACGACACGGTGATGGACCTGCCGCGCGTCGGGGCGGCGCTGCGGGAGCGCGGCACCGAGGGCGGTTTTGCCGGGCTGCTGCGGCAGTGCACCCTGATTGTGGCGGCGGCGTTTTTCGTGAGCGCGGCGCTCGGCTACGGCCTGGCCCGCCACCTCCTGCGCAGCCCGGCCGGCACGCCCGAGTTCAACGCCGAACTCGCCCAGATGCACTGGCTCAGCTGGCCGATCATCGTGGTGCCGTGCATGGCCCTGATGATGGTCGCGCTGTGGCGGCTGATCGTGGGCCTCAAGGCCCTGACCGGGCTGACGACCGACGAGATCTTCAAGTCCGAACCGGCGAAAAAGTAGGCCGCCCCACCCCGCTCAACCCCGCTGCGCGATCGGCCGGTAGTCGCGCTTCACGGGACCGGCGTAGACCTGGCGCGGACGGTAGATGCGGCCCTTCGGGTTCGCGGCGACCTCGCGCCAGTTGGCGATCCAGCCCGGCGCGCGCCCGATGGCGAAGATGATGGTGAACATGTTCACCGGGATGCCGAGCGCCCGCATGATGATGCCGCTGTAGAAGTCGACGTTCGGGTAGAGCTTGCGGGAGAGGAAGTAGTCGTCCTTGAGCGCGGCCTGTTCCAGGTTCTTCGCGATCGCCAGGAGCGGGTCGTTGATGCCGAGCTTGGTGAGCACGTCATCACAGGCCTGGCCGATGATCTTGGCGCGGGGGTCGAAATTCTTGTACACCGCATGGCCGAAGCCCATCAGCCGGCTGCTCTTGCTGCCCGACTTGGCGGCGGCGATGAAGCGGGTGCCGTCGTCGTGCTCGTCGTGGATGGACTGCAGCATGTGCATGACGGCGGTGTTGGCGCCGCCGTGGAGCGGGCCGGACAGCGCGCAGATGCCGGCGGAGAGGGAGGTGAAGAGGTTGGCCGCGCTGGAGCCCACCATGCGCACGGTCGAGGTGCTGCAGTTCTGCTCGTGGTCGGCATGGAGCAGCAGGAGGGTGTTGAGCGCCCGGGTGACCTCGGGGGCGACCACATAGTCCTGGTACAGCTCCGAGAACATCATGTGGAGGAGGTTGTCGCAGAACGGAATGTCCTTCGGCGGGACATAGGGCAGGCCGTTCTGGTAGCGATAGAGCATCGCCCCGATGGTGCGGATCTTCGAGATGGCCATGGCGGCCGCGAGGTCGAAGTTCGCCAGATCCTTCTCAAAGTCGTTCGTGGCCAGCTGCGGGTAATGCGCCGCGAGCGAGGCGACGATGGACGAGAGCATGGCCATCGGCGGGGCGTCCTTCGGGTAGCCCTGAAAAATGGCCTGCATCTGGGGCTCGATGGCGGCGTGCTGGCGCAGGCGGCCGCTGAAGACCTTGCGCTGCTCCACCGTGGGCAGTTCGCCGTAGATCACCAGATAGGCCGTCTCGACAAAGTTGCTGTGCTGCGCGAGCTGCTCGATGGGATAGCCGCGGTGGCGGAGAATGCCGTTTTCCCCGTCGAGGTAGGTGATGGCGCTCTCGCAGGAACCGGTGTTGCCGTAGCCCTGATCGTAGGCGATGTACCCGGTGTCGGCGCGCAGCTTGCGCGTATCGAGGGCCTTTTCGCCCTCGGTGCCGACGATCACGGGCAGCGAATATTCTTTGTCGTCGAGTTTGAGCTGTGCGGTCATGGCCATGATGGAATTACACGAAGCCGAATCCGGGCCGCTTGCAAAGCAAAGTTATCTGCGCGGAAGCCGGCCCTCCCAGCTCATTAGCGAACTGCGCCTTGCCCGTTAGAGAATCTGCCGCGGGGTCCTAGCCGCGGGCGGCCGCGGCGGCGAAGTTGCGGTAGACCTGGAGTCCCTTCGCCTGGCTTTTTTCCGGGTGGAACTGCGTCGCGAAACAGCGGCCGCGCCCGATCGCGGCGCAGAACTCGCCGCCATACTCGCTCGTCGCGAGCACCAGCGCCCGGTCCGCCGGCACGCAATGGAAGCTGTGCACGAAATAAAACGCCTCGCGGTCGGCGGCGAGGCCGGCGGCCAGGGGCGAGCCCGGCTGGATGAACTGCACGGTGTTCCAGCCCATGTGCGGGACCTTGAGTCCGGGCGGGCCGCGGAAGCGGACCACCTGGCCGGGAAAGATGCCGAGGCCGGTGACGTCGCCCTCCTCCGAGTGCTCAAACAGCGCCTGCATGCCGAGGCACACGCCGAGGAACGGACGGTCCGCCGCGATCCATTCGCGCACCGTCGTATCCAGCTTCGCCGCGCGGAGCGCGGCCACGCAGTCGCGCAGCGCGCCGACGCCCGGCAGGACCAGCCCGACCGCCCCGCTCGCGGCCACCTCGGCCGGGGTGCGCACCACGCGCGGCGCCGCGCCGGCGGCCTCCAGCGCCTTGGTGACGCTGCGCAGGTTGCAGATCCCGTTGTCGATGACGGCGATCACCGTCACGGGAGCAGGGGGCGGGAGGTTGGGAGGGCGAAAACCATCAGGAAAAAGACCGACGCTCGGATGGGCCGGAACGACAGGCAGGAAGGGGCGAGGTCAAACGGGGGCGGTCGCTGCCGCCGGTCCGCTCCGGCCGGTTCCTGCCGGCCAGATCAAATCGTGCCCTTGGTCGAGGGCAGCAAGTCGGCCGCCCGCGGCTCGATTTGAGTCGCCTGGTCCAGGGCGCGCGCGAGGCACTTGAAAACCGCCTCGGCCACGTGGTGCGGCTCCTCGCCGTACAGCAGCTGGACATGCAGGTTCGCGCCGAGCGCGTTGCTGAACGCGCGGCAAAATTCCTTCACCAGAACGATGTTGAAGTCGCGCACGAACATGGTCGGCGCGTCGGCCAGGTAGACCAGGTGCGGGCGCCCGCCGACATCCACCACCACGCGGGCGAGCGACTCGTCCATCGGCAGGAGGAAAAAACCATAGCGGCGGATGCCCACCTTGTCGCCCAAGGCCTCCTTGAAGGCCTGCCCCAGCACGAGGCCCACGTCCTCCACGGTGTGGTGGTAATCCACGTCGGTGTCGCCCTTCGCCTTCACCGTGAGATCAAACAGGCCGTGCTTGGCGAACAGCGTCAGCATGTGGTCGAAGAACGGCACGCCGGTGTCGATCTTGCCGGCGCCGCGGCCATCGACCGCGAGGGTGAGCGTGATGTCGGTCTCGGCCGTCCGGCGGGTGACGGTCGCTACGCGTTGGGAGTTTTTAGCCATGCGTCGAGGGAGTCTTGGAGGACAAGCATTTCATCGTCCGTGCCGACGCTGATGCGGAGGAACGAGTCGGTCAAGGCATGGCTGGGAAAGTACCGGACCAGCACCTGGCGCGAGCCGAGGAAGTCATAGGCGGACCGGGCGACCGCCGGGCCGCTGGCGCCCCGGGCATCCCGGGGCTCGGTGAAGATGAAGTTGGCCTGGGAGGGATAGGTGAACCAGCCACGCTCGGCGGCAAAGCAGCCCAGCTGGGCGTCGCGCGTGGCGCGGACCTTGGCGATGACCTGCGCATAATAGTCCGGGTCCTCCACCGCGGCGAGGGCGGCCGCCTGCGACAGCCGGTTGACGTTGTAGCTGTCCCGCACGCGGTCGAGCAGGCCGATGATCTCGGGGTCCGCCAGCGCATAACCCACCCGGATGCCGGCCAGGGCATAGGCCTTGGACAGCGTGCGCACGACGACCAGCCGGGGGTGGGCGGCCAGCAGGGGAACGGCGTTTTCCGCCGCAAAAGGGGCATAGGCCTCATCCACGACCAGCAGGCCGCGAAAGGCCGCGAGCACCCGCGCGAGTTCGGCATTGGAAAATGCGACGCCGGT
This sequence comes from uncultured Opitutia bacterium, assembly GCA_903830425.1. GTDB lineage: Bacteria > Verrucomicrobiota > Verrucomicrobiia > Opitutales > Opitutaceae > Opi-474. The sequence continues at coordinate 19,420 of CAIKTR010000189.1, read as the reverse complement.
GGGGGCGTTGGGCGATGTCAGGAAAAACGCCTGGGCGGACGAGGCGGCGATCTGCTCGATCGGCAACTGCATTGAGCGCTCGAACGGGAGGACGGCGCTGGCGCCCTGCTGGATCGCCACCAGCACCGGGTACAGCGAGTAGCTCGGGAACATCCAGCCGGCGGCGGCGGCCGGCGCGCAGCAGGCGCGGACCAGGAGGTTGAGAATGTCATCCGAGCCGTTGCCGACGCAGACGTTCTCCTCCCGGACCCCGTGCAGGCGGGCGAGGGCGGCGCGCAGCGGGCGGCTGGGGGGATTGGGGTAGAGCCGGAGCGAGGCCCCGTCGCGGCCGATCTCCCGGTGCAGGGCCTCCACGACGCGGGGGCTGGGGGCGTACGGGCACTCGTTGGTGTTCAGCTTCACCCAGCCGGGCCCGGTGGGCTGGAGGCCGGGGGTGTACGCGTGCAGCCCGCGAACATGAGGCAGGGCCAACGACGCCAGCGGGGAGGACGGCATGGCGCGATTATTTTTCCGCGCGAATCCGGACCGAGCGGCCGTGCGCATCGAGCCGCTCCATCGCGGCAAAGGCGGCCACGATCGGTTCGGCGCGGCGCACGCTGGCGCGGTTGTAGCCCAGGAGGCTCGTCCGGCGGAGGAAGTCCGTCACGCGCAGGCCGCTGAAAAACCGGCCGGCCCGGCCGGTCGGCAGCACATGGCTGGGGCCGGCGACGAAATCGCCCAGCGCGGTGGGGGTGAAGTTGCCGAGCATGATGGCGCCGGCCGTCGTGATGGCGCGGGTGAGCCCCTTGGCGGCGGAATCCTTCACCAGCAGCTCGAGGTGCTCGGGGGCGACGTAGTTGGCGACCGCCGCGGCCTGGGCCAGGGTGGCCACCTCGATGGCGAGGAAACCCTCGGCGAGGACGCGGGCGGTCTGCTCCGTGCGCGTGAGGAGCGGGAGCTGTTTTTCCAGCTCGGTCAGGATGGCGGCGATGACCTTGGCCGAGGTGGCGACGAGGTAGATCTTCTCCCGGCCGGAGCCGTGCTCCGCCTGGGCCAGCAGGTCGGACGCGGCAAAGTCCGCCCGGGCGGTCTCGTCGGCGATGATCATGACCTCGCTGGGGCCGGGCAATGAATCCACGCCCACCGTGCCAAACACCTGGCGCTTGGCCTCACAGACAAAGGCGTTGCCCGGGCCGAAGACCTTGTCGACCGCCGGGATCGTGCTCGTGCCGTAGGCCATGGCCCCGATGGCATGCACCCCGCCCAGCTTGTACACCTCGTCCACCCCCACCAGATGCAGGGCGGCCAGCAGGCCGTCGGCAATCTTGCCCGAGGAATTGGAGGGGGTGAACACGGCGATCTCGGGGCAGCCGGCGATTTTGGCCAGCGTCGCGGTCATCAGGACCGTCGAGACCAGCGGCACCTGGCCGCCGGGCACGTAGAGGCCGACGCGGCGGATGGGGTCGTACTTCTCCCCCACGCTCGCGCCGTGCCGGTTTTTCCCGGACCAGGCCTGCGGCAGGCCCCGGCGGTTGAAGGCGACGATGCTGTCATGCGCGGCCGCGAGGGCCCGTCGTTCGGCCGCCGGCAGCCGGCGCGCGGCGCCGGTCAGTTCGGCGGGTTTGACGCGAAAATCGCGCGCCTGGAGCTTGGCGCCGTCGAACTTGGCCGCGTAGTAGCCCACCGCCTCATCCCCGCGCTCGCTGACCGCGGCGAGGATGGCGGCCACCCCGGCGGAGAGTTCCCGCGAGACCACGGCCCCACGGCAGAACGCCGCCAGTTCGTCATCAAAGGTCCGGGAGGTGTGGGAGAGGGTGCGCACAGCGGAAGTAGAGCGTAAAAGCGGGCGGATGGGAAGCGAAGCGGGCGCTCGCGGCGGGGCGGCCCGGGCTACCGGCCGTTGAGGGCCGGCAGGGCGAAGGTGTCCGGCGGGAAGGTTTCGTTCACGGTCACCCGGTCAAAGGTGATCGTCACCGTCTGCAGCTGGCCGTTCGGGCCCTTGGCCGTGGTGGTGATCGCCTTGGGAAAGCGGAGCCCACCGGCCCTGATTTCTCCCTGCTCCCGGATGCTGACCCCCGACTCATTCTCGGTCAGGACCAGCCGGCCGGTCGCCGGCTCAAAATAACGGTAGAAAACAATGTTGTCCGCGTGCACGTAGGCGATTTTCCGGCAGGTGAGGCCGTCGACGGTCGCGAGCCCCTGGTCCAGCACCCGCCCACCCTCCCGCTCCAAGCCGCGGTAAAAGCCCAGGTTTTCCCAGGTGTTGGCCCGCAGACGCTTGATCTGGTCCTTGGAGTAGATCTGCAACTTTCCGCGAGCCGGATCCTTCGCCTCCTGCACCCGGTGCCAGGCATCGTAGCCGTCCAGGGCCGTCACCTCGACGCCCTTGTCCGAACGGGAGACGATGCGCTGCTGATAGGGTGCCTGGACCATGATTTCCACCGTGACATAGGTCTGCTTCCTGGGGTCCGCCGGGTCCGGCATGACCAGCGAGCCGGTGTAGTGCACGGATTTCACGGTCGCGAGCGCCGCCTCCGGGCCGACGTAGGCCCGGGCCAGGGCGATGACGGGAGGTTCGGCCCGGATCGCGGTCAGGGGCAGCGCGAGGCAGGCGGTCAGGCGGAGGAGGAGCAGGCGACTCATGGCGGGAGGCAGCTTGGCCGAAAGTTCACCCCGAGGAAAGCCCGCTGCAGGCCTACTCCCACTCGATGGTGGCGGGGGGTTTCGAACTGATGTCGAGCACCACCCGGCTGACGCCGCGCACCTCGTTGGTGATGCGGCTGGAGATCTTTTGCAGGAGTTCGTGGGGCAGCTTCGCCCAGTCGGCCGTCATGGCGTCGAGGCTCTCGACGATGCGCAGGGCGACCACGTAGTCGTAGGTGCGCTCATCGCCGAAGACGCCCACCGTCTTCACCGGCAGGAACACGGCGAACGACTGCCAGACCTTCCAGTAATAGCCGGAGCGCATCATCTCGTCCTGCAGCACGGCGTCCGCGTTGCGCAGGATCTCGAGGTTGTCGGGCGTGATGGCGCCCATGACGCGCACCCCCAGGCCGGGGCCGGGGAACGGCTGCCGCCAGACGACCTCCTTGGGCAGGCCGAGCGCGGCCCCCACGGCGCGGACCTCGTCCTTGAACAGCTCGCGCAGCGGCTCGATGAGCTTGAGCTTCATGCGCGCCGGCAGTCCGCCGACGTTGTGGTGGGTCTTGATCAAGGAGGCGGGATTGCCGGCGATCGAGACACTCTCGATCACGTCGGGATAGAGCGTGCCCTGGCCGAGAAAATCGGCGTGCCCGATCGACTTGAGAGACTTTTCAAACACTTCGACGAAGGTGCGGCCGATGATCTTCCGCTTGCGCTCGGGTTCGACCACGCCCTTGAGCCGGCGCAGGAAAAGCGCGCGGGCGTCGACGACCCGGAGGTCGATCTTGAAATGCCGCTGGTAGAGGGACTCGACGGCGGCGCGCTCCCCCTTGCGCAGGAGGCCGTTGTCGACAAAGACGCAGGTGAGCTGTCGGCCGATCGCCTTGTGCAGCAGCGCGGCGGCCACCGAGGAATCCACGCCCCCCGAGAGGCCGAGCAGCACGCGGGACTTGCCCACCTTGGCCCGGATGTCGGCCACGGCGTGCGCGATGAAGTCCTTCGTCGTCCAGTCCTGCTTCGCCTGGCAGACGCCCACCAGGAAATTGCGGATCATGTCCACGCCGCGCTCGGTGTGGGACACCTCGGGGTGGAACTGGATGCCATAGAAGCCGCGCTTCGTGTCCTCAATCCCGGCAAAGGGAGAATTTTCCGAGATGGCCGTGGCCACGAAGCCGGGCGGCAGCTGGGTGAGTTTGTCGCCGTGCGAGTTCCAGATCCGGAGCTTGCGCGGCAGGCCGGCGAAGAGCTTGCCGGGGCGCCGGATGGTGAGCTGGCCGTGGCCATACTCGCGCGCCTTGCTCAGCGCGACCTGGCCGCCGAGGAAGTGCCCCATGAGCTGGACGCCGTAGCAGATGCCCAGCACGGGCACGCCGAGTGAAAAAATCTCAGGATCCGGGTGCGGGGCGGTCTTCGCGTAGACGCTCTGCGGGCCGCCGGACAAGATGATGCCCACCACCCCATCGGCGCGCAGCTTCGCGGCCGGGGTCGAATAATGGTAGATCTGGGAGTAGACTTGGCACTCGCGGATGCGGCGCGCGATGACCTGCGTGAGCTGAGAACCGAAGTCGAGAACGGCGATGGTCTGGGGCATGGAGGGCAGGGACGAGGAGCGGAAAACGATTAGGCCGACAACAAACCGCGGGCCTGTCAATGGCCCGGCGGACGCCGGCGCCGCGCGGTCAGAAGCTCAGCCGGGCGTTGGACTGGTCGCACCGCGGGCAGGGCGCCAGATCCGTGCCCGCCGGGGCCGAATACAGCGCATCGCAGCGGCGGCAGTGGAAAGTGGTCTTGCGCCGCTCGACCTCGAAGCGCGCGTGGTCGCGGCGGTCGTAGTAGGACCACAAGGCGAGGAAGACGCCGCCGACCAGCGCGCAATAGGCCACGGCGGCGGCGGTGAGCTGGAGCATGACGGGAGATATAACGAAAAACGCGCCGAAGGTAAACCTTCGACGCGTGGGAGAGGAGACGGGACCGGGGGATCAGCCCTTGGCTTCGCCCTCGGCCGGGGCGGCCTCGGCGGCGGGGGCGGCCTCGGCCTTGGGGGCCTTGGCGGACTTGGCCTTCGGGCCCTTCTTGCCCTTCGACTTCTTGTAACCGGTGTCGTCGGCCTTCACGAATTCGATCAACGCGAGTTCGGCGGCGTCGCCGAGGCGCTGCTGGCCGAGCTTGTAGATGCGGGTGTAGCCGCCGCTGCGATTGGTGAACTCCTTGTGCTTCTCATTGAAGAGCAGCGTCAGGGCGGTTTCATCGCGGACGTCGGACAAGGCCAGCCGGCGGAGGTGCAGCGCATCCTTCGGGTCGGTCTTCGCCGCGGCCTGCTTGGCCTTGGTGATGACCTTCTCGATGAAGGGACGCAGGGCCTTCGCCTTGGTCAAGGTGGTCTGGATGCGACCATGGGTGATGAGCGACGCGGCGAGATTGGACATCATCGCCCGACGGTGCTCGACGGTTACGCCCAGGGAAGCGTGGTGTTTATTGTGACGCATTGGTGTGTTTGGTTAGAGGGGCCCGATCGGCAATCCGGTCGCAGCGTGACGCGGCAGCGGACGGCGCGAGCCCCAAAGGTTTTTTAGGCTTCCTTCTTGGTGTCGAGGAGGCGCTCGTCGAACTTCATGCCGAGCGAGAGGCCGAGCGCCTCGAGCTTCTCCTTGATTTCGTTGAGGGACTTCTTGCCGAAGTTGCGGTACTTGAGCATCTCCTGCTCGGTCTTCATCGCCAGCTCGCCCACGGTGGTGATATTGGCGTTGTTGAGGCAGTTGGCGGCGCGCACCGACAGCTCGATTTCGTTGACCGACATGTTGAGCAGCTTGCGGAGCTTGTTCTGCTCCTCGCTGACCTCGGACTGCTGGCTCTCGAACTCGAAGGACTCCTCGGAGACGCGGTCGAACACGTCGAGGTGGTGCTTGAGAATCGAGGCGGACTGCTTGAGGGCGTCATCGGGCGAGATGCGGCCGTCGGTCCAGATCTCGAGCACGAGCTTGTCGTAGTCGGTGATCTGGCCCACGCGGGTGGCCTCGACGGAGTACTTCACGAGCCGCACGGGCGAGAACAGGGAGTCGATGGGGATCACGCCAATGGCCTGCTCCTCCTTCTTGTTGGACTCGCCGGGATGGTAGCCGCGGCCGGTCTTGATCTCGATCTCGGCGGTGAAGGACCGCTTGGTGTCGAGGGTGCAGATGACCTGGTCGGGGTTGACGATGGTGATATTGGCGTCGGCCTGGATGTCGGCGGCGGTGACCACGCCAGTCTTGGACGCCTTGATCTGCAGCGTGATGGTCTCGCGCTTGGTGGAGACGATCAGGATCTTTTTCAGGTTGAGGACGATGTCGGTGACATCCTCGACGACATTGTCGATCGACTGGAACTCGTGGTTCACGCCATCAATCTTGATCGAGGAGATGGCGGCGCCTTCGATCGAGCTGAGCAGGACACGGCGCAGGGAGTTGCCGATGGTGTGGCCGTAACCGGCCTCAAAGGGCTCCGCGAGAAACTTGGCGTAGGTCGGGCTGGAGCCTTCCTCGACTTTGGTGAGCTTGGAGGGGAGTTCGAACTTTCCGAGACGTTTAGGCATGGCGATGAACTCTGAGTTGAGCGTTGAGGTGAGAGGGATGAGCGGTGGTTTAGAAGCGGGAGTAGAACTCCACGATGAGCTGCTCGTTGATGTTCTGCTCCATCTCGTCGCGCGTGGGCAGGCGATTGGCGACGGCCTTGAAGGTCTCGGCATTCATCGTGAGCCATCCCGGGACATTGCGGATGCGGGTTTCCTCGAGGTTCCGGGTGGCGAACTGGCGCGAGGCCGGGGAGTTCTTGACCTCGATTTCGTCGCCGGCCTGCACGCTGTAGCTCGCGATGTCGACCTTGTGGCCGTTGACGCGGATATGGCCGTGGTTGACGAACTGGCGGGCGGCGGCGCGGCTCTTGGCCAAGCCGAGCAGGTAGACGGTGCTGTCGAGGCGCGTCTCGAGGAGCTGGAGGAAGCGCTCGCCGGTGACGCCGCGCTCCTTCTTCGCGATTTCGAAGGTCCGGCGGAACTGGCGCTCGAGCAGGCCGTAAATGAGGCGGAGCTTTTGCTTTTCGTTCAGGCCGACGGCGTATTCAGAGACTTTGCGCCGGAGCTTCATGCCGTGCTGGCCGGCGGGATAGCTGCGACGCTCAAAGGCCTTGCCCGAGCCAAGGATATGCTGGCCGAAGCGGCGACTGATGCGGGTGGTGGGTCCGGTATAACGAGCCATTGTAAAAAAAAGCCGAGGGTTGAGAGGGGGGAGGAATTAGACGCGGCGACGTTTGCGCGGGCGGCAGCCGTTGTGCGGGATGGGAGTGACGTCGACGATCGAGGTGATCTCGAGGCCGATGGCCTGGAGGGCCCGGATGGCGGAATCGCGGCCGAGACCGGGTCCGGAGATGCGGATCACGACATCCTTGAGACCGTGCGACATGGCGTTGCGGGCCGCGTCCTGCGCCACGATCTGGGCGGCGTAGGCGGTGGACTTGCGCGAGCCCCGGAAGTTGCACTTGCCGGCGCTGGACCAGGCGATGACCTGCCCCTTGTGGTCGGTAATGGAGACGATCGTGTTGTTGAAGGAGGCGAGGACGTTGACGAAACCGGAGGTGACGTTCTTCGAGCCCTTGGCCTTGCGCACCTTGATAGTGCCGAGTTCTTCCTTCAGGAGGTCTTCTGCGGTCGGCTGCTTGGCCACGCCGCCGATCATTTCGACCGGCTTGGCAGGGGCGGCCGCGGCCGCGGCGGGGGCCGCGGGGGCGGCACCCTCAGCCTCGGGGGCGGCGGCCTTGGGGGCCTTGGCCTTCTTTTCGGGCGCAGCGGGCGCAGCGCCGTCGACGACGGGAGCGGCGGCGGCTTTCGCGGGTTTCTCTTTCTTGGGAGCTGACTTTTCTTCGGCCATGGCGGTAGAGGGTTAGACTTCTTTGACTTTGGTGACGCCAACGGTCTTGCGCGGGCCCTTGCGGGTGCGGGCGTTGGTGCTGGTGCGCTGACCGCGGACCGGGAGGCTGCGACGATGGCGGATGCCGCGATAGCAGTTGATGGCCTGCAGGCGCTTCAGATTGCCCGCGATCTCGCGCCGGAGATCACCTTCCAGCACCCATTTGTGCTCGGTGATGATGTTGAGGATCTTATTGAGCTGCTCTTCCGTCAGGTCCTGGGCCCGCATGTCGGGGCTCAGGCCGGCCTCTTTGACGAGGAGATCGGCCCGGGTGGGTCCGATGCCGTTGATGTAACGGAGGGAGTACGCGACTTTCTTTTTCGCGGGGATTTCTACACCGAGGAGACGTGGCATATTGGTTTTAGTTGAGAGTTATCGGAAAGGAGGGAGGGAAAAGGGGGAAGGAATCTTAAGCGGCCGGAGGGCGCGGGAGCGTGAGGATTTCGGGGCCGCGCTCGGTGGTGAGCACGGTGTGTTCGAAGTGGGCGGAGGGCGAACCGTCGGTGGTGACGACCGTCCAGCCGTCGGCGAGCGTCTTCGTCTTATGGCCGCCGAGGTTGACCATCGGCTCGATCGCGAGGGTCATGCCGGCCTTGATGCGGTCACCGGTGCCCTTGCGGCCGAAGTTGGGAATCTCCGGCGGCTCATGCATCGCGACCCCCACCCCGTGGCCGACCATTTCACGCACCACGTTGAAGCCGTGGGACTCGACGTAGGTCTGGATGGCGGCGGACACATCGCCGATGCGATTGCCCACCACCGCCTGGCGGATGCCCAGATCCAGCGCTTCGCGGGTGATGCGCAGCAGTTTTTCAACCGCTGCCGGGATGGCGCCGACGGGGACGGTGTAGGCGTTGTCGCCGACATAACCCTGGTGCCAGACCACGATATCCAACGAGACGACGTCGCCGTCGCGGAGAATCCGGCGGAACGTCGGGATGCCGTGAACGACTTCGTCGTTGACCGAGATACAGGTGTGGGCCGGGTATCGGCGGGTACCATGCTGGTAGCCGAAACAGGCGCTGCGGGCTCCGTGGCTCGCGATGAAATCGCGGCCAGCTTCTTCCAAGTCTTGCGTGGTGATGCCGGGCCGCACGAGGGGCTTGAGCGAATCAAGCACCGAGGCGGCAATGGCACAGGCCTCGCGCATTTTGGCGATCCCATCCTTGTTTTTGATGGGTATCGTCATGCGGCGAGGCCCTCGGCTTCCACTAGGAGGCCGAGGATACGATAGTGTTGGACGACGGACTCGGGTGAGCCGGGCCCGGTTTGGATGGCGGCGCTTAGCGCTTCATCACGGGCATCGAGCCATTCGTCGAACACTTTGGCTTGGAGCAGCGTAGCCGGGAAGTCCGTGAGGACAAAACCCGCATCAGGTTTACGCGCGAAGAACCAGCGGCGCAAACGCGCCAGGGTGGTTGCTTCATCCGTACCGGCGGAACCGGAACGGCGCGAAATCTCCGACCGCATCAATTTGGCGGGAGAGACGTGCTCAAGATTCAAAGAACGGACCTGGTTCATCAGGTTTTCGAAACGAAAATCGGGTGAACCGAGGAGAATGATTTTGGTTTTGGCGCGAGGGCCGAAACGCGAAAAGAGGTCGTTGATGGCGGCCATCGCGACCAGAGTAAAGAACTAAAGATTTCAGTGGGCCCTGACGTACGAAATCGCCCAGGAAACAATCCCCACCAGGAAGATGGCTCCCAATGCAAGCCACAGCGTGCCAACTGTTTTCATATCAGCCGCCTCCCCCATCGCGCCCGCCACATTTGAGCTGCGCGCCCGAATGCGTCCTTTCTTAAGGAAGCCATCGTAGTGGCGCTGCAAGAGGAAGGTCTCGATCTGGCGCATGGTATCCAGAATCACGCCCACCGTGATCAACATGCCGGTGCCGCCGAAGAAAATCGCAATGCGCTGAGGAACACTAAGCTCGAAGAGCAATACGTCAGGCATGACGGCGATCACCGTAAGGAAAATCGCGCCGGCTAGCGTCAGCCGCGTCATGATGAAGTCGAGAAACTGAGCGGTCGGCTCACCGGGGCGAACGCCCGGGACATAGCCGCCGTATTTCTTCAGGTCGTCGGCAATCTGGATCGGCTTGAACATGACCGAGACCCAGAAATAGCTGAAGAATAGGATCAGGGTCGTGTAGAGGGCGTAGTAGGTCCAGTGGCCGCGCAGCAGGTTCGACGAAATTTCGCGAAGAAACTTGATGTCCCAGGCCGAGCCGACCCACGAGAAGATCATCTGGGGGAACAGCAGGATGGAGCTGGCGAAGATGACGGGCATGACGCCGGAGTAGTTAACCTTGAGGGGCAGGAACGAGCTCTGGCCGCCCATGACCTTGTTGCCCACAATGCGCTTGGCGTACTGCACCGGGATTTTCCGCTGGCCCTGGACCACGAGGATGATGCCCATGGTCACCGCGAAAAAGAGCGCGACCATCACCAGCGCCTGAGGCAGCCCGAGGCTCGCACCGGTGCCGACCGGGCGGAAGAAGAGTTGCTTGGTGGCGAGCGCCGCGCCGGGCAGGTCGGCGAGAATGCCGACCGTGATCAGCAGGGAGACGCCGTTGCCGATGCCGCGCTGGGTGATTTGCTCGCCGAGCCACATGAGCAGCATCGTGCCAGCCGTGATAAAGATCACCGAAGGAATGAGGAAGCTCAGCCCCTTGGTCATGACGATGCTGCCGTAGACGTTGACGTCGTAGCCCGGGAACATGCGGTCCGGGTGCTCCAGCGAGGCGATCAGCATGAGGCCCTGGATGACGCAGAGGATCACCGTCGCATAGCGGGTGTACTGGGTGAGCTTCTGGCGGCCCACGTCGCCCTCCTGCTGCAGGCGGCTGAACGCGGGAACCACCGCGGTCATGAGCTGGAAGATGATGGAGGCGCTGATGTAGGGCATGATGCCCAGCGCGCCGACCGCGCCCTTCAGGAGGGCGCCGCCCGTGAACATGTTGTAGAGCCCCACCAACGCCCCGCCGCCACTGGCGGTCTGGTCCTCAAAGAACTTCTGGAGCGGATGCGGGTCGATGCCGGGCAGCGGGATGTGCGCCGCGACGCGAGCCACGAAAAGCAGCGCTAGCGTGTAGAAAATCCGCGAGCGGAGCTCGGGGATTTTCAGCGAGTTCGTGAAGGCGGAAAGCATGGAGGGAGCGGGGAAGAGGTTGTCGCAGCGCGCGGGGATTCGTGCGCCCCGGTGTTAGGCGACGATCGCCTGACCGCCGGCCTGCTCGATCTTGGCCTTGGCCGACTCCGAGAACTTGGCAGCGGTGACCTTGAACGCGCGGCTCAGTTCGCCGTCGCCCAGGATCTTGACCGACTTTTCGCCGTTCCGGATGAGACCGGCGGCAGCGAGCACGCCAACGTCGACTTCCGTGACCGCCGCACCGAGGCCGGCGAGATCGCCCACGTTGAGGACGGCGATTTCCGTGCGATGACGGTAATTGTTGAACCCGCGGTGCGGGAGCTTGCGGTAGAGCGGCATCTGGCCGCCCTCAAAGCCGGGGCGGATGCTGCTGCCGGAGCGGGCCGACTGGCCCTTGCCGCCGCGACCGCTGGTCTTGCCGTGGCCGCCGCCTTCGCCGCAGCCGACGCGCTTCTTGCGATGCACCGCACCGGCGACGTTCTTAAGTTCGTGGAGTTTCATGGATGGTTCCTCAGGTAGGGCGCCCGGACCGCGCCGACGGCGGGACCGGACTCGGATGGTGGTAAAGGGGGGATCAGCTGGTCTTGCGGATGGTCGCGATGTCCTCGGCGAGGCGCAGTTGGAGCAGACCGTTGAGCGTGGCGTGCACGACCGCGATGTGGTTGCTGGAACCCATCGACTTGGTCAGCACGTTTTTCACGCCGGCCGCCTCGAGGACGGCGCGGACCGCACCACCGGCAATCAGCCCGGTACCGGTCGTGGCGGGCTTGAGGAGCACCTTGCCGCCGTCGTATTCGCCGAACACGTCGTGCGGAATGGTGTCGCCCTTGAGCTTGACGCTCACGAGATGCTTGTGGGCGTTGGCCGTGCCCTTCTTGATCGCATCGGGAACCTCGTTGGCCTTGCCGTAGCCGATGCCAACCTTGCCCTTGCCATCACCGACGACCGCGAGGGCGGCGAAGCTGAAGCGGCGGCCGCCCTTGACGACCTTGGCGCAGCGGTTGATGAAGACCACCTTCTCGATCATGGTCGGGCCGTCGCCCTGGTCCTTGTTGTCGCGGTTGTTGCGATTGCGGTCGTCGCGGCGGAAACCGCCGCCGCCATCGCGGCGCGGGCCGCGGTTGTTGCCACCGGGGCCGCCCCGGAATTCCCGCGCCGGGGCCGGCGTGGAGGCAGGAGCCGCAGCAGCGGCAGGGGCGGGCGTGGCAGACGTAGATTCGGTGCTCATAGGCGTAGATTAGAACTGGAGGCCACCTTCGCGCGCGGCGTCGGCAAACACTTTGACTTTACCGTGATAAAGGGCGCCGTTGCGGTCGAACACGACCGAGGCGAGGCCGGCGGCCTTGGCCTTGAGGGCAAAGGCGACGCCAAGGGCCTTCGCCCCGGCGAGATTGGCGGTGAGCTTCTGCTTGCGGAGCTCGGGATCGAGCGTGCCGAGAAACACAAGCGTCACGGCCTTGTCGTCGTCGATCGCCTGAGCGTAGATGTGCTTCGTGGTGAAGCGCACGCTGACGCGCGGGCGGAGGGCGGTGCCGGTGATTTTCTTGCGGATTCTCCAGCGGCGTTTCTGGAGGAGACTGGCTTTGCGAATGGTATTCATGGGTAGGCCCCGAAAAATTGCGGTTGGGGTTAGGCGACGGTCTTGCCTTCTTTGCGGCGGACACGTTCGCCAACGATGCGGACGCCCTTGCCCTTGTAAGGCTCAGGCGGATAATAGCTGCGGATTTCGGCGGTGACGGCACCGACGAGCTGCTTGTCCGCGCCCTCGACCTTGAGCTTGGTCTGGTCGGTGACGGTGACTTTGATCCCCTCGGGAATGTCCATCAGGATCGGGTGCGAGTAGCCGAGCGCGAGGTCGAGCTGCTTGCCCTTGAGGTTGGCCTTGAAGCCGACCCCCTGGATCTCGAGCTCCTTCATGTAGCCGTCGGTCACGCCTTTCACCATCCCGGCGACGATCGAGCGGGCGGTGCCGTACATGGCATTCGCGAAGCGCGTCTCCTCGGTCGGAGCGAAGGTGACCTTTTTGTCAGCGACGGTAACTTTGACGGCGGAGGCGAAGGTCTTCTGGACCTTGCCCTTGGGACCCTCGACGAGGACGGTACCGTTGGTGACGGTGACCTTGACCTTGTCGGGGATGGGAACGGGTTGTTTGCCAATACGGCTCATGGTGCGCGGCGGGTTACCAAACGTTGCAAAGCAGTTCACCGCCGGCCTTCTGGCGACGGCAGTCTTGATCCTTCAGCAGGCCCTTTGAGGTCGACAGGATGCTGATGCCGAGGCCGTTCAACACCCGCGGGATTTCCGTGTAGGAGTAGTAGAGGCGGCGACCCGGGGAGGAAACCCGGACAATGCCCGTGATCGCAGGCGCGCCGGACACGTATTTCATCGCGACGACCAGGGTCTTGTGGCCCTGAGTGTCCACGCCGTCTTTGTAGTCGGCGATATAACCCTCAGTCTTGAGGATGGCCGCAATGGCGGCGCGGAGGTTGGAGTGCGGTGAGGCGCACTCGGCGAGGCCGGCCTTCGACGCATTGCGGAGGCGGGTCAGGAAATCACTAATCGGATCGGTCATGGTGGATGTTAGTTGGACGGTGGCGGCGGGTCATATCCGACTCCCGCAGCCGTAAAGATTTACCAGGAGGACTTGGTGACGCCCGGGATTTTCCCGGCCAGGGCGAGTTCCCGGAATGTGATACGGGAGACGCCGAACTTGCCGATGAACGCGCGCGGCCGGCCGCTCAGGGAGCAACGGTTGCGGATGCGGACCTTGGACGAATTCTTCGGGAGCTTCGCCAGCTTCTTCTGGGCGGCAAAGAATTCCACGTCGGTCGTGACCGGGTTGGCAAGGATGCCCTTGAGCTCAGCCCGCTTGGCGGCGAACTTGGCGACGAGACGGATGCGCTTTTTATTGCGCTCGATGGCGGAGGTTTTCGGCATGGCGGCGGAAGGCGTTAGGCGGCGTTGGGTTTCTGGGGGGCGGCGGGCTCGGAGCGCCGGAAAGGCATGCCAAGCAAGCGGAGCAGTTCGCGACCCTCGTCATCGGTCTCAGCCGTGGTGACGATGGTGATGTCGAGCCCCATGGTTTTCTTGACGTTTTCCACGGTGATCTCGGGGAAAATGGTGAAGTCGGTGATCCCGATGTTGTAATTGCCCTGGCCGTCGAGCTTGGGCGACGTGCCCCGGAAGTCGCGGATGGTCGGGATGGCGACCGCCAGAAGGCGGTAGAGGAACTCCCACATGGCGTTGCCGCGCAGGGTGACGTGGCAGCCCACGACCTGATTCGGCTTCAGCTTGAAGTTGGCGATGGCCTTGCGCGAGCGGGCCAGCACGGGCTTCTGACCGGCAATCAGGGTCAGATCCCGTTGCACATCGGCGATCTGGTTCTTGTCGGCGTCGGCATCGATGCCGGTGTTCAGGTTGATCTTGGAGATCCGGGGGACCTGATGCTTGTTTTTGTAGCCGCGGCTCTTCACGAGCTCGGGGGCGACCTGCTCGGTGTAGAGTTTTTTGAGAGTGGGAACGTAGCTCATTTGGAGGGCGACCGGATTACCGACCCGGAGGCGTTGAGAGTGAGTTTGGTGAGTGGAAAAGGTTCAGTAACGCAGGGGGCCCGCCGGTTTGGCAAGCGCGCAGTGGGGAGGAATCAGACTGCGGGCTTCTTGCGCTTGCTCGCGTCGAAGACCGACTGGAGCATGAGGTTGGAGATGTGCACGGAGCCCTCGCGCTCGGCGATGGTGCCCTGCGGGTGCTCCTGCGACTTCTTGAGGTGGCGCTTGATCATCGCGACCCCCTCGACCCGGGCGCGGGACTTGGCGGCGAGGATCTCGAGAATCTTGCCGGACTTGCCCTTGTGGGAGCCGGCGATGACGACAACGACGTCGCCGCGTTTAACGTGAAAATTCGTGGCCATGTTAGAGAACCTCCGGAGCGAGCGAGATGATCTTCATGAAATTCTTCGCACGCAGCTCGCGGGCAACGGGGCCGAAGATGCGCGTACCGCGCGGGTTGTTGGTCGCGTCGATCAGGACGATCGCGTTGCTGTCAAAGCGCAGGTAGCTGCCGTCGCTACGGCGCACCGCGGTCTTGGTGCGCACGACGACCGCTTTGGCCACCTCACCCTTTTTGACCGTGGCCTCAGGGGAGCTTTGCTTGATGTGGACGGTGATGATGTCACCCACACCAGCCGTGTCCGTGATCTGGCCTTTACGGCTGATCATGGCGGCCTTGCGGGCGCCGGTGTTGTCGGCGACATCGAGAATGGAACGCAGTTGAATCATGGCGGGCCTCCGGAAATTAGACGGTTAGGGAAAGCGCTCAGGCCTTCGTGATTTTGGTGGGGACGGTCTCGGCCACATCCTGTTCGGAAATGGCCACGCCGATGTCGGCGACCGCGGACTGCACGATCGAGACGATGCGCCAGCGCTTGAGCCGGCTGAGGGGACGGGTCTCCATGACCTCGACCTTGTCGCCGACCTTGGTCTCGTTCTTCTCGTCGTGCACGTGCAGGACGGTCTGGCGATTGACGATCTTGTGGTAGAGCGGGTGCGGCGTCTTGTAGGCGATGGTCACCTTGACGGACTTGTCGCCCGAGCGGCTGCTGACGAAGCCGAGTTGAGTTTTGCGCGTGTTGCGCGAGCCGGGGGTGGCGGAGGACATGGCGATGGGTGCGGGTTAGGCGCGCGCTCAGGCGGCGACGGCCTTGCGTTTCTTTTCGTTGAGAATGGTTTCGAGGCGGGCGATGTCCTTGCGGTACTCGCGCAGCAGATGCGGCTTCTCGATCTGTCCGGTCTGCTTGCGCATCCGAAGCTGGATCAGCTGCTCGCGGAGTTCGCGGAGCTTGGTGGTGATCTCGTTCGGGGCGAGGTCGCGGATTTCTTTGGAAGTCATGACGGGACGGTGGTGAGGGTTGTGCCGATCAGGTGGCCGCGCCTTCGCGCACGATGAAACGGCAGTGGAACGGCAGCTTGGCGTCCGCGAGACGGAAGGCCTCCTTGGCGACGGTGGCGGGAATGCCGGCGAGCTCGAACAGCACGGCGCCGGGCTTGATCACCGCGACGTAGAACTCGACCGGGCCCTTGCCCTGGCCCATGCGCGTCTCGGCCGGCTTCTTGGTGACCGGCTTGTGCGGGAACACCCGGATCCAGAGCTTGCCCTTGCGCTTGAGGTGGCGGGAAATGGTGACGCGGGCCGCCTCGATCTGCTGCCCCGTCATGGGGCCGCGGGTCAGGGACTGCAGGCCGAATTCGCCGAAGGCGAGCGTGTTGCCGCGCTTGGCGTTCCCGGCGCGGGAGCCTTTCTGGGATTTGCGGTACTTGGTACGAGCGGGTGCGAGAGCCATGGGAGAATTCTCCTAAATTACGATATGCGACGGGCGCGATCAGTTGTTGTCGGACTCTTTCTTGCAGATCCAGCACTTGACGCCGATCTTGCCATAAACGGTGCGGGCCTCGAAGAAGCCGTAGTCGATGTTTTCCCGCAGGGTGTGCAGCGGGACGCGGCCCTTGCGCTGCCACTCGCGGCGGGCGATGTCGGCGCCGCCGAGGCGGCCCGAGCACTGGATGCGGATGCCCTCGGCCCCGAGGGTCATGGCCATCTCGACGGCCTTCTTCATGGCGCGGCGGAAAGCGATCCGGCGCTCCAGCTGCAGGGCGACGTTTTCGGCGACCAGCTGGGCCTCGATCTCCGGCTTCTTCACTTCCTGGATGTCGAGGAGGATTTCCTTGCCGGTGAGCTTGGCCAGCTCGTCCTTGATCTTCTCGATTTCCTGGCCCTTGCGGCCGATGACGATGCCGGGGCGGGCGGTGTAAATCTTGACGCGGACGCGGTTGGAGGCGCGCTCGATGAAGATGCGCGGCACGGAGGCCTGCTTGAGCTTCTCCATGAGTTTCTCACGGATCACCTGGTCCTCGAGGAGGAGCTTGGCGAAGTCCTTCTTTTTCGCGAACCAGCGGGACTGCCAGTTGCGGCGGACGGCGAGGCGGAAGCCGGTAGGATTGGTCTTTTGGCCCATGGTAAAATTAGTTGGAGTTACCGTCGGAGAGGACGATGCGGATGTGCGCCATCTTCTTGCGGCGGGGCATCGCGGTGCCGCGGGCACCGGCCTTGAAGCGCTTGAGCACCGGCCCGTTCTCAATGATCGCGTACTTCACGGTGAGGCTGTCGGCGGACAGGTTGTTGTTGTTCTCCGCGTTCGCGATGGCGCTCTTCAGCGTCTTGGCGATGAGGCGCGCGGACTTGCGCGGGATGAGCATGAGGTAGTCGACCGCCTCCGGGGCCTTGCGTCCGGTGATGGTGTTGGCTACTTCGCGCATTTTCTTGGGCGACATGCGCGCGTAGCGGGTGAGGGCTTGAACTTCCATGATGGTTTAGATTCCGGTGAAGGCGGCAGCAGCGCGCGAGGCGCCCTGCCCTTTGGGTTCGTGGCTTGGCGTGGTTAAAGGGTGGGAACTTAGATTTCCTTGCGCGTGAGGCCACCGTGCGACTTGAAGATGCGCGTGGGGGCGAACTCGCCGAGTTTGTGGCCGACCATGTTCTCGGTGACGTAGACGGCGATGAAGACCTTGCCGTTATGCACGCTGAACGTGTGCCCGATGAAATCGGGCGTGATGGTCGAGCGGCGGGACCAGGTCTGGATGGGTTTCTTGGCGCCGGCCTTGACCGCCTTCTCGATTTTCTCGAGCAGGTGGTAGTCAACGAAGAAGCCTTTTTTGATGGAGCGTGCCATGGTGCGAAAGGGGCGGGGTTACTTCTTACCACGCGGCTTGCGGCCGTTGTGGTGGAGGATGATCATGCTGGTCGAGAGTTTCGAACGGCGACGGGTGGGGAAACCCTTGGCGAGCTGGCCCCACGGGGAGACGAGTTGCTGACGGCCACCGCCACCCTTGGACTTGCCTTGGCCGCCACCGTTGGGGTGGTCGACCGGGTTCATGGCGACGCCGCGGACATGCGGGCGCTTGCCCAGCCAGCGGCTGCGGCCGGCCTTGCCGAGCGACTGCTTATTGTGGTCACCGTTGCCCACCGTGCCGATGGTGGCGCGGCAGGACGCATGCACGAGGCGGAGCTCGCCCGAGGGCATCTTGAGCTGGGCCTGGCCATTCTCGACCGCGACCAGTTCAAGCGACGTACCCGCCGAGCGGGCAATCTGGGCGCCGCGACCCGGGACGAGTTCCACCGCGTGCACGAGCGTGGACGGCGGAATGAGCTCGAGCGGGAAGTTGTTCCCCACGAGAAAGTCGTTGGTCGTGGCCTTGTCGGAGGTGATGACCATGGCGCCGACCTCGAGGCCTTCCGGGGCCAGGATGTAGCGCTTCTCACCGGTCGCGTAGGCGATCAAGGCGAGATTCGCCGAGCGATTCGGATCATACTCGATGGCCTGCACTTTCGCCGGCAGGTCGAGCAGGTCGCGCTGGAAATCAACGATGCGGTAGAGCTGCTTGTGGCCACCGCCGCGGTGGCGAGAGGTCACGCGGCCATAGACGTTGCGGCCACCGGACTTGTGCTTCGACTCGGTGAGGGCGCGTTCCGGGCGCTTCTTCGACAGCGTGGGCTGCTTGTTCAGCGACGTGAACCGGCCGGAAGGCGTGAGGGGGCGGAAGGAATGGATGGGCATGGGGGATTTCTCCGGGTGGTCGGGCGCGAGCGTTAGACGAGCTCGATTTTGTCGCCGGCCTTGAGGGTCACGATCGCCTTCTTGAAGTCGGACGTCATGCTCGGGCGGCCAGCGCGGCTTTTCTTGTTCTTGCCAGGGTAGTTCTGGACGTTCACGCGGCGCACGGTGACCTTGAAGGTCTTTTCCACGGCCTCGGCGATGGCGTGCTTGTTGGCGTACCGGAACACCTCAAAGGTGTACTGGCCGAGCTCGGAGCTGAGCTTGCTGGACTTCTCCGAGAGAAGCATCTGTTTGAGAACTTTTTCGGCGTTCATCAGTTTTTACCTCCGTTGACGCGGGCGATGATCGCCTCGAGCGCTTTCGTGCTAACAATGATCTTCTTGTACTGCGCGAGATCGAGCGTGTTGAGCTTGGCGGCTTCCTGCAGGTAGACGCGCTCGATGTTGCGCGACGCCTGGGCAGTAGCGGCGGCAAACGGAGCATCGACCAGGAGCACCTTGCCCTTCGGGGCGATGCGCGCGACGATCACGTTCATGGCCTTGGTCTTGGCGACCGTGGCGGCGAACGCCTCGATCACGGCGATTTCACCGGCGATCGCGCGATCGAACAGCGCGCGGCTGAAGGCCAGGTTCTTGACCTTGCCGTTGATCTTCTTGGAGTAGTCGCGCGGTTTGGGACCGAACACGACGCCACCCCCACCCCAGAGGGGCGAACGGATGGAACCGGCCCGGGCGCGGCCCGTGCCCTTCTGGCGCCACGGCTTTTTGCCGCCGCCGCGGACTTCGCCGCGGGTCTTGGTGGAATGGGTGCCCTGACGGTTGTTGGCGTTGATGGCGACGATGACTTCCTTCACGGCTTGCAGGCCCTTGTCGCCTTCAAACACGGGCAGGCCGGCGAAATCTTTTTCGCTGCTGGTCGTGCCGTCGGAGTTAAAAACAGTAAGTTTCATGGCTGGTAGGTCTCCGGGTTAGGCCTTGGCGGCTTTGGACTGCCCCTTGATGGCGGCACGGACAATGACATCGTCACCGTTCGCGCCCGGGATCGCGCCCTTGACCAGAATGAGGTTTTTCTCGGCGAGAATCTTGACCACGCGCAGGTT
>CAIKTR010000188.1 GCA_903830425.1 uncultured Opitutia bacterium | reverse complement strand
TCCCGTGCCCTTACCCCTGCCGGCAATCCCCGACTGCGGCTGCACCGCCTTGCGCCCCGACGACCGGCCCCCGCGGCGGTCAAGCCCCGGGCGTCCGACATGAAGACGCCCCATCTCTCGGCCATCGGGCTGAGGCGGGCCCTGCGCGCGGGCACCCAGCGGGTCCTGGCGCAAAGCGGCGCCCTCAACCGGCTCAACGTTTTTCCCGTGGCGGACCACGACACCGGCTCGAACCTCGCGGCCACGCTGGGCGCGGTGCTGCACGGGCTGGGCGGCCTGCCCCCCGGCCCGGTCCGCCGCGCGCTGGACTGTGCGGCGGCGGAAGCCCTCGACTACGCGCGCGGCGGCTCCGGCGCGCTGCTGGCGCATTTTTTCCAGGGGGCGGCGGAGGCGGTGGCGCCCGACGGCCGGCTCTCGTCCGCGGTCCTCGCCCAGGCGGTTGCGGCCGGGGCGTCGCGGGCGCGGGCGTCGCTGGCGGAGCCCGCGGACGGCACGATCCTGAGCGTGATGCAGGCGTTCGCCGACGAGCTGCAGGCCCAGGCCGGGGCCGGCGTGCTCGACCTGCGCGCCTGTTTCCCGCCGGCGCTGGCGCGGGCGCGGGCGGCGCTGGCGCGGACGCCCGAGCAGCTGCCGGTCCTGCGCGCCGCCGGGGTCGTGGATGCCGGGGCCGCCGGCTGGGTCGCGCTGCTGGAAGGCGTGGCCGACTATCTGGCCCGCGGCCGCGGGGCGCTGCCGGCCATGGCGCGTTATGAACCGCCGGCGGCGGGGATCGACGTCGTTCCCGGCGACCCGGACACGGCCGGCCATGGGATCCGGGTGGAGTGCCTGGTGCGGGCCGACGGGGTCGACCGCGCCGGCCTGAAAGCGGCGCTGCTGGCGCTGCCGCTGTCGCACCTGATGATCGAGGGCTCCCGCCGCCAGGTGCGGGTGCATGCCCGGCTGGCGAGCCCCGCCCGGTTTCTGGAGGCGGCGGCGCGGTTTGGCGTGGTGTCGGGCCAGCGGCTCGCGCCGGCGGCCGAGCGGAGCAACGTCGTGGCGATCGTGACCGATTCCGGCGGGGACGTGCCGGAGGAGGCGCGGGCGGAGCTGGGCATCCATGTCGTGCCCGCGCGGCTGACGATCGACGGCCGGGACCACGTGGACGGGGTTTCGCTCTCCTCCCGGGAATTCTACGACGCGATGCGGACCAGTGCGGAACTGCCCCGGACGTCGCAGCCGCCCCCTGGGGATTTCCGACGCATGTTCGAGCACCTGCTGACCCAGCACGAGCAGGTGATCGACGTCTCCCTCAGTGGGACGCTGTCGGGGGCGCTGCAGGCGGCGGCCGGCGCGGCGGCGCGCACCTCGGCCGAGCGGATCAGCGTGTTTGACAGCCGCCAGGCGTCAGGGGCCCAGGGACTGCTGGCGATCTGGGCGGCGGAGGCGGCGCAGGCCGGGCTCGATGCACCGCGGATTCTGGCGGGTCTCGACCGGATGCGTCCGCGCACGGCGCTGTACGGGGTGATCCGGGACGTCCGCTACGGCGTGCGGGGCGGCCGGGTGCCGCGGGTGGCGCTGCCGCTGACGCGGCTGCTGCGGCTCTTCCTCTTTGCGCGGAACCGGGCGGACGGCCGGCTGGGGCTGCTGGGCGGCCTCTGGGGCCGGCACCGGCTGCCGGAACGGTTTGCCCGCAAGGTGGCGCGCCGGCTGGATCCCGCGCGCTGCTACCGGCTGCTGATCGGCCATTGTGACAGCCCGGCGGAGGCGGAGCGGGTGAAGGCCGCGCTGCAGGCCAGCGTCGCCCGCATCGACCGCATCTGGGTGATGGACGCCGGAGTCGCGATCGGGGCGCATGCGGGTCCGGGCTCGCTTTTGATCTCGGTCCAGGATTACGAACCTCCCCAGCCATGATCCCGGAACTTGCCAAGATCCTGCTGGGCTACCTGATCGGATCGCTCTCGGGCAGCCTGTTGCTCGGCCGGCTGCGCGGCGTGGACATCCGCACGCAGGGCAGCGGGAATGCCGGCGGCACGAACGCCTTTCGCACGCAGGGCCTCGGGTTCGCGCTGGGGGTCGGATTCATCGACATCGGCAAGTCCGCCCTGGCCGTGGTGCTGGCCCGCCAGGGGGTCGCCGATGCCGGGCATGCGCTGACGCTCGGGCTGCTGGCCGGCGCGGCCGCCGTGGCAGGCCATGTCTGGCCGCTCTATCACGGCTTTCGCGGCGGCAAGGGCGTGGCAACCGTTTTTGGGGTGCTGCTGGTGCTCTGGCCGGCCGCCCTGGGCCTCATGGTGGGCGTGATCCTGCTGGTGCTCACGACCACCGGCCTGGTCGGGCTGGGCTCGGTGTTGTCCGGCCTGGCGCTGATCCCGGTGGCGGCCCTGCTGGCGCCGCCCGAGCAGCGGACCACCTGGCTGGTGGCGGCGGCGGTCACGGCGCTGTTCATCGCCTTCACCCACCGCAACAACCTGCGCCGGCTGCGGGCCGGCACCGAGCACCGCTTCGAGCGCGCCCGGGTGCTGACCCGGCTGTTCGCCCGGCTGCGGGGCCGGTGATCAGGGCCGGGCGCCGGCCCGCATGGCGTCGCGCCGGGCCTTGAACTCGGTGCCCGGCTTCCACTCGGGCCAGGACGAGCCGGTCGCGATGCGCCGCCCCACCTCCAGCAGGAAGGAGGCATTTTGCGCGGCGCCCTCCATGGTCCACTCCGGCCGCACCTCGTCGGTCACCTTGTGGTAGTCGCGGGTGAGGTAGGTCTCGCGCAGCTTCAGCCCGTAGCCCGCGGGCTGGCCGACGAAATCGAGTCCGGAGCGGGTGAAGTAGGCGGGGACGCCGGCCTTCGCGAATTCGAAGTGGTCGCTGCGGTAGTAATAGCCCTTCTCGGCGTCGGTGTCGGCGCGCACCACCCGGCCCTGGTCGGCGGCCACCGCGGCGCCGAGGTCGTCGATCGTGGAGGGATTGCCGCCCACGACCTCGAGGTCGCGGGTGGGACCGTAGGCGCTGTTGGCGTCGAGCGGCTCGAGGTTGAGGTTGGCGAGGGTCTGCGCCAGCGGGTACAGGGGGTGCTCGACGTAATAGCGCGAGCCCAGCAGGCCCTTCTCCTCGGCGGTCGGGCAGAAGAACAGCACCGAGCGCGGCCAGCGCTGGCCTGTCGGCAGCGCGGAGGCGGCCTGGGCCACTTCCAGCAGCATGCCGACGGCGGTGGCGTTGTCGGCCGCGCCGTTGGACACCTGATCGCCCGCGAGGGAGGGGTTGCGTCCGAAGCCATCCCAGTGGGCCGAGTAAACCAGGTATTCCCCGCGGCGCTGCGGGTCCGCGCCGGGCAGGAGCGCCACGACGTTTTTCGAGGCGACCCGGCGGAGGCGGTTGGCGACCGTGAGGTGGGCGCGCGCGGCGAGGGCCACGGGGCGGAAATCCCGGCGGGCGGCCGCGGCCTTGAGCGCCGCGAAGTTCTGGCCGGCGCCGGCCAGCAGCCGCTGGGCCGTATCGAGGGTCAGCCAGCCCTCGACCGCGACGCGGCCCGTGTTCTGGTCGGGCGTGTCGAGGTCGAAGTTTTCCCGGCCCCAGCTGCCGCCGACGACGGCGAAGGGATAACCCGCGGGCCCGGTCTCATGGATGATGAGGCAGGCGGCCGCCCCGCGGGCGGAGGCGATCTCGTATTTGTAGGTCCAGCGGCCGTAGTAGGTCATGGCCTTGCCGCCGAAAACCTTCGGGTCGAGCTGGCCGGTGGCGGGGTCGGTGACGGGCGGATCGTTGATCAGGATCAGGACGGTCTTGCCGCGCACATCCACTCCCTTGAAGTCGTCCCAGCCGAACTCCGGGGCGACCACGCCGTAGCCGACGAACACCACGGGGCTGTCCGCCACCTCGACCCGGGGGGAGAGCCGGCGCGAGACGGCGATGTAGTCGTTGGTGACGGTGGGGGTGAGGGTGGTGCCGCCGAGCGCAAACGTGGCGGTGGGCTGCGAGGTGATGCCGACCATCGGCACCTCCTGCAGATAGGTGCCGTTCGGGTTGCCGGGCGACAGGCCCATCTGTTTGAACTCGTCGACCAGGTAGGCGACGGTCCGCTCCTCGCCGGCAGTGCCGGGCGCGCGGCCCTCGAACTCGTCCGAGGCGAGCACGCGGGTCCGGGCCAGCAGGCGGGCGGCGGCGATGCCGTCGGGAGGCAGGGCGGCGGCGAGCGAGGCGCAGCCGGTCAGGAACAGGGCGAGGAGCTCAGTTTTGGCCTTCCAGGTAGACATCATGGTAGAAGCGTGTCCAAAGCGGGTCCTGGTGCCAGCCGCGAACGCGGGGGCGCATCAGCCAGTTGGTGGTGTTGAAATACAGCGGGGTGAGCGGACCTTGCTCGAGCAGCCGGTCCTCGGCGGCGCGGAGCGCGGCGGCCTGGCGGTCGGCGTCCATCGCGCGCCCGGCCGCGGTCAGCAGCTGGTCGTAGCGCTCGTCGCTCCAGTGCGGGTAGTTGCCCGCCGCCCCGGTGGTGAAATCCCCGAGCAGGTTGGCGGCGTCGGGGACGTCGGGAATGGCGGTGATGAAGCCGAGGTCGTAGTGGCCCTCGCGCAGCGCGGCGAGGTGGACCTTGGCCTCGCGGGTGACGAGCTGCACGTCGAGGCCGAGCTCCTTTTTCCACATGGCCTGGATCGCCTCGCAGACGGCGGTGCCGACCCAGGAGGAGAGCTCCAGGCGGGGAAACCCGCGGCCGCCGGGAAAGCCGGCGGCGGCGAGCAGGGCGCGGGCGGCGGCGGGGTTTTCTTCCCCGGCGCCGGCGCGGGGCGGGTCGCGATCCTCCGGCCGGCGCAGCGCGGGGGGCACCAGGCGGAAGGCGGGCTCCTGGCCGCCGCGCAGGACCTTTTCCACCAGGCGGGTGCGGTCGAGGGCGAGGGCGAGCGCGCGCCGGACGCGGACGTCGTCGAGCGGCGGCCGCGTGGTGTTGAAGGCGAGGTAGCGGGTCTCGGCGAGCGGGGCGCGGTGGAGCACCTCCGGGTGCTCCTGCTGGTAGGTGGCGAGCTTGGTGACGGGGACGGCCATGGTGACGTCGAGCTGGCCGGCGCGGAAGGCGCGTTCCTCGGCGTCGCCGTTGTCGAAGGCGAGGAACTGGAGCTCGTCGAGGCGGTAGCGGGCGGCGTCGTGGTAGGCGGGGTTTTTCCGCACGACGATGCGCTGGTGGGGGCGCCACTCGGCGAGGGTGAAGGCGCCGTTGCCCACGTAGTTGCCGGGGCGGGTCCAGGCGCGGCCGAAGCGGGCGACGCTGGGGGGATGGGCGGGGATCCAGGGCCCGCTGGCGGCGTAGGCGAGGAACCGCGGCTGGGGTTGCTCCAGCGTGACGCGGAGCGTGAGCGGGTCGAGGGCGCGGAAGCCGACGGCGGAAAAATCCGCCAGCTGGCCGGTGGCAAAGGCGCGCGCGTTGCGGACCATGAAAAAGAGCGCGGCCTTGGGCGCGGCCGTGGCGGGGTCGAGGGCGCGCTGGTAGGCGGCGACGAAGTCGGCGGCGGTCACGGGCTCGCCGTTGGACCAGCGGGCGTTGCGGCGCAGGTGGAACGTGTAGGTCCGCCCGTCGGCGGAGCATTCCCAGCTGGCGGCGGCGGCGGGGCGGGGCGGGGCGTTGTCGGGGGAGGGGGCGACGAGCCCCTCGCCCAGGGCGCGGATGACAAACAGCTCGTCGGGGAGGGAGGCGGTGGCCGGATCGAGATCGGCGGGCTCGTTGCGCTGGCTGAGGCGCAGGATCTGGGGCTGGGCCGGCGCCGGGGCGGCGGGCTTGGCGCAGCCGGCGAGCAGGGCCAGCGCGGCGAGGACGCCCCTGGCGAGGAGGGCGCGGGCGGGGCGCCGCCCGGCCGCTTCATTCCAGCCAGACATGCTTGTAGGGGTGGTGGTCCAGCAGGGTGGGCGGCCAGCCCCGCACCGACGGCTGGCAGAGGAACACGTGGGTGTAGTGGTAGAGGGGAATCAGCGGGGCGGCCTCGAGCAGGAGGGCCTCGGCCTGCTGGAACAGGGCCGCGCGCGCCGCGGGGTCGGTGGTGCGTGCCGCCGCGAACAGCAGCCCGTCGTAGACCGGGCTGGACCAGCCGGTGTAGTTGTTGCCGCTGTCGGTGCGCCAGAGCTCGAGGAAGGAGGCCGGGTCCACGTAGTCGCCGTTCCAGACCGAGCGCAGAATCTGGAAGTTGCCCGCGCGGCGGGCCTCCAGCGTGCTCTTGAGCTCCTGGTTGACCAGGCGGACCTCGACGCCCAGCTCGCGGCGCCACATTTCCTGGATCGCCTCGGCGATCACCCGGTGGGTCTCGGAGGAATTGAACAGCAGCTCAAACGGGGGCAGGCCCTGGCCGCCGGGAAAGCCCGCCGCGGCGAGCAGGCGCCGCGCCTCGGCAAAGTCGGTCGGGAGGGCGGCCCGGGGGGTGTACCCGGCGGTACCCGGCGGGGTGAACGCGTGGGCGGGTTGCTGGCCGCCGCGGAGCAGCTTGGTGACGAGGGCGTCGCGGTCCACCGCGAGGGCGAGGGCGCGGCGCACGCGCGGGTCGTTGAGGAACGGGCGCGTGACGTTCAGCCGGTAGAAGTAGGTGGCGAGCAGCGGGTCGATCCGCAGGAGCTGGGGGGCGTCGCGGCGGTAGCTGGCGATCTTGTCGGGGGGCAGCGCGGCGGTGAGGTGGAGCTGGCCGGCCCGGAACGCCCGCTCCTCGGCGTCGCTGCTGTCGATCGCGTGGAAGTGGATGCCATTGAGCCGCACCCGGGCGGCGTCCCAGTAGGTGGCGGACTTGGCGACGACGATTTCCTGTCCCAGGCGCCACTGCGTGAGGGTGAACGGGCCGTTGCCGACAAACCGGCCGGGCTGGGCCCAGGGGTTGCCGCGCTGGGTCGCGGAGCCGTAGCGCCGGAGCGTCGGCAGGTGCACGGGAAACCACGCGGGGTGGTTGAGCAGCGAGAGGAAAAAGGGGGCCGGGTGCTCGAGGGTGACCCGCAGCGTGTGCGCGTCCGGCGCCGCCAGGCCGACCTGGTCGAAGCCGGCGAGGCCCTGGTGGAAGCCCTCGGCGCCCTGGATGAGGTAGAGCAGGTTCGCGTTGTCCGCGCCGAGCGTGGGCGTGAGCATGCGCCGCCAGGAGGCGATGAAGTCCTGGGCCGTCACCGGGTCCCCGTTGGACCAGCGGGCGCCCGGGCGGAGGAAGAACGTGTAGGTCAGCTGGTCGGCGGACACGTCCCAGCGCTCGGCGACCCCCGGGACGGGGTGCAGGTCGACCGGGTCCTCGGCCACGAGGCCCTCGCAGAGGGCGGAGAGCACGTCATAGTCGCCCGCCTGGGTGGCGAGGTGGGGATCGAGGTCGGCGAGGTCGTGCCCGATCCCGCGATGGAGCACCTGCTCGCGGTTGCCGGCCTCCACCGCGGACTCGCGCGGGAGGCAGCCGGCGAACGCCGCGAGCGCGGCCGCGAGCCCGAGGAGGGCGCGGAGCGGGAGTCCGCCGGGCCGGCGGTGGGGGGGGCGCCTCATGGTGCCGTCACGCCCGGCGGATGAGCGCGACCGCGTGGGCGGCGATGGCGAGGCCGCGCCCGAGGTCGCCGACACCCTCGTTGGTCGTGGCCTTCAGGCCGATTTCGTCGGGCAGCAGGCCGGCGGACTGGGCGAGCGCGGCCTTCATCTCGGTCAGGCGCGGGTAGATCTTCGGTTTTTCCGCGATGACCGTGGCGTCCAGGTTGACGACGTCGTAGCCGAGCCGGGCCAGCTCGGCGACCACCCGCTGCAGCAGCAGCTGCGAGTCGATGTTGTGGAACGCGGGATCGGTGTTGGGGAAGTAGATCCCGATGTCGGGCAGGCCGGCGGCGCCGAGGAGGGCGTCGCAGCAGGCGTGGGTGAGGCAGTCGGCATCGGAGTGTCCGTCGAGCCCGTAGTCGGTGTCGAACCGAACGCCGCCGAGGACGAGCGGGCGCCCGGCCACCAGGCGGTGGATGTCGTAGCCGTGGCCGATGCGGAAGGAGGACATGAGCAGGGGGCGGCCTCAGGCCGCCGGTCCGGCGAGCAGGAACTCGAGATAGGCGAGGTCGGCCGGCGTGGTGAGCTTGGGGTTCGGGTGGGGGTTCTCCAGCAGGGCGATCGGGTGTCCCAGCTTCTCGACGGCGGCGGCGTCATCGGTGACCCGGAGCCGGCGGGCGACCACCCGGGCGTAGGCGCGCACGATCAGGTCCCGGGCAAAGACCTGGGGCGTCTCCATCGCCCAGAGCCGGTCGCGGTCCAGGGTGCGCAGGCGGGCGTCGTCGCGGTGCTGCTTGATGGTGTCGGTCACGCGGTGGGCGAGCACGACCGCGTTTTCGCGCCGGACGATCTTGTGCAGCGCGACGAGCTGCTCGGGCCGCACCAGCGGGCGGGCGCAGTCGTGGATGAAGACGTGGGCGATGTCGTCGGGCAGCACGGCGAGGGCGTTCATCACCGAGTCCTGCCGGTCCCGGCCGCCCTGCACGAGGGCGGAGGGCGTGGCCGCGTAGGCCAGCAGCTCGGTCATCTGGCGGGGGTCGCGGTAAACGACGACGTAGTAGTCCGCGATGCTGCTGGTCATGAACGCGGCGACGGAGTGGGCGAACACCGGGCGGCCCGCGAGCGGGGCCAGCACCTTGTCGGGGACGGTGCCGTGCATGCGGGCGCCGCGGCCGGCGGCGAGGAGGATGACGGCGGTGCGGCTCATGGCGGGCAGGGAGCCGGAAGCATGGGGCCGGCGGCGGAAAAATCGAACGCAATCACGGGGCGGAAATCTCGGCGAGGAGGGCGCGGGCGGCGGCGACGGGGTCGGGCGCCTGGAAGATCGGGCGGCCGACCACGAGGTAGCGGGCGCCGGCGCGGGCGGCGGCGGCGGGGGTCATCACCCGGGTCTGGTCGTCGGCCTTGGCGCCGGCGGGGCGGATGCCGGGGGTAACGAGGACGACGTCGGGCGGGAGGGCCGCGCGCAGCGGGGCGATCTCCAGCGGGGAGCAGACGAGGCCGCGCAGGCCGGCGTCGATCGCCAGCCGGCCGAGCCGGACGACCTGCTGGGCCGGCGGGTCGGAGACGCCGGTGGCGGCGAGGCCGGCGGCGCTGGTGGAGGTCAGGACGGTGACGCCGAGCAGGCGCAGGTGGGGCGCGTGCTGCTGCTGGGCCCGCACGGCCCATTCCATCATCTCGCGGCCGCCGCTGGTGTGCAGGGTGAGCATGCCGATGGGCAGCGACGCGACGGAGGCGACGGCCTGGGCCACGGTGTTGGGGATGTCGTGCAGCTTGAGGTCGAGGAAGACCTCGAAGCCGAGCCCGGCGATTTCCCGGACGCAGTCGGGGCCGCAGGCGGTGAACATCTCGAGGCCGACCTTGACCCAGCGGACGGTGCCCTGCAGCTGGCGGAGGGCGGGGGTGACGTCGCGGGGGGAAGGGGCGTCGAGGACGAGGATAAGATCGCAGGCCATGAGGGTCGAAAAAGGCTGACGGCCGGGCCTGACCTTCGCCAATGTTTTCTTCGCCACCGTGACCCCGCTCGAATATCCCTGTCCCGCGAAGCTGAACCTGCTCCTGGCCGTCACCGGCCGGCGGGCGGACGGTTTTCACGACCTGGTGTCGCTGGTGGCGCCGGTGGAGTTCGGGGACACGCTGGCGGTGGCGCCGGCGGCGGATTTTTCGCTGGTCTGCGACGCCCCGGGGGTGCCGGCGGACGGCACGAACCTGGTGCTGCAGGCGGCGCGGGCGTTTCGGGCGGCGACGGGCTGGGCGGGCGGGGCGCGCTTCACGCTCACCAAGCGGATTCCGCCGGGGGCGGGGCTGGGCGGGGGCAGCAGCGATGCGGCGGCGGCGCTGCAGGCGCTGAACGCGCTGGCGGGGCGGCCGCTGGCGGCGGGCCCCCTGGCCGCGGTCGCGGCGGGGGTGGGCTCGGATTGTGCGCTCTTTTTGGCGGGCGGCCCGGTGGTGATGCGCGGGCGGGGCGAGCAGGTCGCGGGGCTGGCCGCGGCGGCGCGGGCGCGGCTTGGCGGGCGGCGGGTGCTGATCTTCAAGCCGGACTTCGGTGTCGCCACCCCGTGGGCCTATGCCCAGCTGGCGGCGGCGGCCCCGGGCGGGTATCTGGAACCGGCGCGGGCCGAGGCACGGCTGGCGGACCTGCTCGGCGCGGCCGGGGCGGGGGCCGGGCTGGAGGGCGGGCTCTTCAATTCGCTGGAGCCGCCGGTCTTCCGGAAATATGCCGCCCTGCCCGCGCTGCTCGGCCAGCTCCGGACGCGGTTTGGGCTCGCGCCGCGGATGAGCGGCAGCGGGAGCGCCTGCTTCGCGCTGCTGCCGGACGGGGCCCCGGTCGCGGAGATTGCGGCGCGGGTGCGGGCGGCGTGGGGTGCGGCGGCGCTCGTGGTGGAGACGCGGCTGGCATAAATCCTCATTGACGCACTCCGGGCGGGTCGCGTTATCGTCGGGCGCCGCCGGCACCACCCCGGCTCGGCGGCCCCCGGAACTGTTCATGGACTCACCTGGAAAACCCGAAGTCATCGTGCAAGGCATCTCGGCCTCGCAGGGCATCGCCCATGGCCAGATTTTCGTCTTCATCCAGAGCAACGTCGAGGTCCCCAACTACCAGGTGGAGCCGGCCAAGCGCGGCGCGGAGGTGGCCCGCTTCGACCAGGCGCTGGTCACGACCCGGCAGCAAATCGCCAAGATCAAGGGCGAGGTGGAGAAGAACCTCGGGCCGGAGGAGGCGCTGATCTTCGACGCGCACCTGCTCGTGCTGGAGGACCAGGCGCTGATCGGCGAGACGATCCGCGAGTGCGAGGCGACGGGCCGCAACATCGAGACGTGCTTCAACCAGATCTCGCAGCGCTACATCCAGGCCTTTTCCGAGATCGACGACGAATACCTCCGGGAGCGCGCGGGGGATCTCCGCGACGTGGCGCAGCGCGTGCTCCAGAACCTGCTCGGCCAGGCGGAGAACAGCCTGGCCCGGTTCGCCGAGCGGCGCATCATCGTCGCAAACGACGTCTTCCCCTCCGACTCGGCCAGCATCGACCGCTCGGGGGCGCTGGCGCTGGTCACGGACTCGGGCAGCCGGACCAGCCACGCGGTGATCATGGCGCGCTCGATGAAGGTGCCGGCGGTCGTCGGCGTGCACGACCTGACGAGCCGCGCGACGAACGGCGACTGGGCGATCGTCGACGGCTACGACGGGCTGGTCATCCTCAACCCGTCCGAGACCACGCTGTTCCGCTACGGGAAGATCCAGGAGCGGAAGAAGACCTTTGAGACGCGCCTGCTCAATGCGAACAGCCAGCCGGCGGTGACGCTCGACGGGGTGGCGGTCTCGCTGCTGGCCAACATCGAGCGCGTGGGGGAGCTGAAGGCGGTGGAGGACTACCGGGCGGAGGGCATCGGCCTGTTTCGCACCGAGTACCTCTTCCTGAATTCCGCCCGGATCCCGACCGAGCAGGAGCAATTCCTGGCCTACAAGACGGTGGTCGAGACGCTCGCGCCGCGCCCGGTGGTCATCCGGTCGCTCGACCTGGGCGGGGACAAGCCGATGCTGGGCCACCCGCACCTCTTCCCGAAGGAGGACAACCCGTTCATGGGCTTTCGCGCCATCCGGTTCTGCCTGGTGCACACGGATATTTTCAAGGACCAGCTCCGCGCGATCCTGCTGGCCAGCGCGCACGGCAAGGTGCGGCTGATGTACCCGATGATCAGCGGCGCCGAGGAGCTGGCGAAGGCGAACGCCCTGCTGGCGGAGTGCAAGGCCGAGCTGCAGGCGCGCGGCCAGGCGTTTGACGCCGCCCTGGAGGTGGGCGCGATGATCGAGATCCCCAGCGCCGCCGTGACCGCGGACCTGCTGGCGCGGGACTGCGCGTTTTTCAGCATCGGGACCAACGACCTCATCCAGTACCTGCTGGCGATCGACCGGGTCAACGACCGGATCGCGCACCTCTACGAGCCGACGCACCCGGCGGTCCTGCGCACGCTGCAGCACATCGTGGCCGAGGCGCACCGGGGCGGGATCCCGGTGAGCGTGTGCGGCGAGATGGCGGGCGACCCGATGTATGCGCCCCTGCTGCTCGGGCTGGGGGTGGATGCGCTGAGCATGTCGCCGGCCTCGCTGCCGGCGGTGAAGTATCTGGTGCGGGCGATGACGCTGGCGGACGCGAAGGCGCTGGCCGCCGAGGCGCTGGCGCTGGCCTCGCCGAAGGAAATCTTTGCCCGGTGCGAGGCCTTCTACCGGGCGCGGGTCAGCACGGAGTAGGGCCCGGGCGGGTCTACTTCCCGGGCTTCAGTCCGCTGGCGAGCAGGGTCTCGAAGTGGGGCTCGCTCGCCTCCTGGGCGACGGCAGCGACCTCGACCTGGATGAAGCCGGCCTTTTTCAGGAAGCCGTGGAGGGCGCTTTCCTTGAAGCCGAGCCAGACGTCGGCGTAGAGCTCGCGGGCCTTGGCGAAGGTGTGCTCGTTGAGGTCGAGGATCAGGACCTGGCCGCGCGGCTTGAGGATGCGGAATGCCTCGTGGACGGCGGTCTGCGGGTGCTGGGCGTGGTGGAGCGCCTGGCTGAGGATGGCGAGGTCGACTGACCTGTCCGGGAGCGGGACCTGCTCGATGTCGCCCTGCTTGTAGGCGAGGTTGGCGAGGCCGTTCTTCTGGGCGAGCGCGGTGCCGACCTCGACCATCTTGGCGGAGTTGTCGATGCACCAGACCTGCTTGGCGCGGTGGGCGAGCAACTGGGAGACGAGGCCCTCGCCGGCGCCGAGGTCGGCGATGGTGATGGCGGGGGTGAGCCGCAGCGCGAGGTGGCCGAGGGCCTCCCAGGAGCGGCCCGGGCAGTAGTTTTTGCCGAGGCGGCCGGCGATGAGGTTGAAGTACTGCTCCTGGGTGCGGCGGCGCTTTTGGAGGATGCGGTCGAGGTTGGCGCGGTCGTCGGCCAGCACGGGCAGCGCGGCCACGGAGTCGTGGGCGGCGCGGAGCAGGGCGAGGTGCGGGGGCGCGAGCTGGGCCCGCAGGGAGTAGAAGGCCTTTTTCCCCTCGCGGCGGTCGCTGACGAGGCCGGCCTGGCGGAGCAGGGCGAGCTGGGAGGAGATGCGGGACTGGCCCATGCCGAGGATTTCCTGGAGCTCGGCGACCGACAGCTCCTCGCGCATCACGAGGGCGAGCAGGCGCAGTCGGGTGGGGTCGGCGAGGATCTTGAGGATGTCCCAGGAGTCATTCACGCGGTGCAAGGGCAGGAGAAGCCAGAAAGGGGAAAGAAGAAAGCAGAAAGGCGGCGAGCGGCGGTCGCGGGGTCGATAAAAGCAAAACGCCGCCCGGGGCGGGGCGGCGTCGTGCGCGGGTGGGGTCGGATCAGACGGCGTAGCGGCTGATGCTGACCACGGTGTAGCTTTCCTCGGAGGTGCCGGTCTTGACGGTGACGACCTCGCCGCGCTTCTTGCCCAGCAGGGCGACGCCGAGGGCGGTCTTGTAGGAAATGACGTGGTTATCCGGGTCGCCGTCCCAGGCCCCGAGGATGGTGTAGCGGGTGGTCTGGCCGGTGCTCGAGCTCTTGACCTCGACGATGGTGCCGGCGCTCACCTGCTCGGTGGTGGCCTCCTTGAAGTCGGAGACGCGGGCGCGGCCGAGGTCCTTCTCGAGGTTGGTCTTCTGGGCCATGAGGAGCTGCTGGTCCTGCTTGGCCATCTTGTACTCGGAGTTTTCCTTGAGGTCGCCGTGCTCGCGGGCGGTGGCGATGGCCTTGGAGTTCTCGGGAATCTTCTTGGAGACGATGACCTCGTACTCCTCGCGCTTGCGCTCGAAGCTGGCCTTGGAGACGATCAGCTGCTCCTCCTTGCCCTCGGCGTCGGCGGCGACGAGCGACTGGATCTTGGGGAAGATCTTGATGAAGCGGGCGAGGAGGGACTTCTTGGTGAGCTCCTCGAAGCCCTGGTTGAGCATGAGGGTGTTCGCGAGGTCGCGCGCGGTCTCGGGATCGGCGGTGGAGAGCAGGTCGGCGATCAGGTCGGTGTCCTCGCTGAGGATGTCGGCGAGCGGGATCCGGCGGGCGCTGGAGGCCTGGAGCGCCTCGTAGTCGATGGCGAAGAACACGGCGCCGAGGAGGCGCGGGGTGATCAGGTCGTTGAGCAGCTTGGCGAATTTCTTGGAGTGGCGGTTCTTGACGATCCAGAGGAGGACCGGGGCGCGCAGGTTCTGCTCGGTCTGCCAGCGCTTGAGCGCGGCGGCGAGCTCCTCGGCATGGCCGTTCTCGGTCAGGAAGTTGATGCACTCGGTGGTGAACTTCCCCTGGGAGGTCTTGAGCAGGGTGAAGACGAGGTCGCGGCACTCGATGGGGTGGGTGGCCTTGACGAGGTCGAGGAACTGGCCCTGATAGTGGACCGGGATCTTCTCGGCGATGGCGGGGAGGTCGCGGACCGTGGCGATGAGGGCGGCCTGGGAGGGCTCGAAGACCTCGGTGGAGCCGGCGAGCTTGGCGAGGTCGTCGCGGACGGCGGCGCCGTAGAGGCGCTCGGAGGCGTCGAGCTGGTTGCTGTCCTTCACGGCGTCGGCGACGGCCTTGAGGATGGCGACGAGGTCGGTCTTGATCTCCTTCTTGGCGACGGTGGCGACGAGCTCCTCGGCCAGGGCGATGCGGCGGCGGGCGGAGCGGGTGGAATTGAACTGCTCGAGGATCTCGTCCTCGGCCGAGACCGGGGTCTCGCGCAGGATGTAGCACTCGGTCTTCTTTTCCGGGGTGGAGATGCGGGGGTCCTTGGCGATGGCCTTCTTGGCGGCGGACCACCACTTCTTGAACTTCTCCTCGCCGACGACCTGGGTGAGGGTGATCTCGAGGTCGATCGCGCTGGTGGCGTGGTTGGTGTAGGCCTCGAGCGCCTCGGCGATCAGCTGGGCGGGATTGTCGGCGATGAGCTCGGCGATCTTCTTCGGCTCGGTCTCCTTGCGGACCAGCAGATGCTTGGCCGGCAGGATCTCCATGGTGTTCAGACAGAAGGTCGGGTCCATCGCGTGCGCCTTCTTGCCCTTGAAGTCGATGATGAGCCGCTGGGCGGACTCGTCGTAGGACTTGATCTGGCCGAAACCCCAGCTGCGGTGGATGCAGTACGCGCCCGGCTCCATCGCCTCCAATTTGGCTTTGGCCGCCTTGAGGGACGGATTTTTGGCGATCAGTGCGGAGAGGGCTTCGGAATTCATAGTTGCGAAAGTGATGTCCTGAACGGGAGAGTTGAGCGGATAATGACTAACCTTGTCAAACAGTGTGTCGAATGCCCCTCCCATGAGTACTAATGACCCGACGGGGACCCAGGGCGCGTGGCCCTCTGCGATCAACCTGCTCGCCCGCTGGCTGGACCGGCGGGAGCGCATTGACGAGCTGATCGACAGCCTGCCGCCCGGGTTGAGCGGGGCGGAGCGGGCGCGCTGCCAGCACCTGGTATTCGGGGTGGTGCGCCATTTTGGCCGGCTGGATGCGGCCTTGGGGCGGCTGATTGCGCATCCGCCGCGGTTTACGACGCGGGCGGTGCTGCTGATGGCGGGGTATGAGCTGATCGAGGCGGCCGGCACGCCGGCGGCGGATGGGCTTGTGGCCAAGATCGTCCACCACGCCGTGGAGCAGACGAAGGCCGTCGCGAGCAAATCCGAGGCGGGCCTGGTGAACGCGGTGGTGCGCAAGCTGGCCGGGGTGCTGGCGGCGCCGCCGCCGTCGAAGGTCGCGAGCGCGGAGGTGCTGGGGGAATATTTCTCGCATCCGGACTGGCTGGTGCGCCGCTGGCTGGTGGACTTTGGCGCCGAGGGGACGAGGCAGCTGCTCGAATGGAACCAGCAGCCGGCGACGGTTTATGCCCGCTGGCGTCCGGCCGCGGCGGCGCCGGTGGCGGGCGGTCCCGAGGCGGGCGCCGCGGGTGATCCGGCGGGGCGACCCGACTTCCTGAAGCCCACGCCCTGGGCGGGATTCTACGAGGTCCCCTCCGGGCGCTGGTCGCAGGTCGAGCCCCTGCTGAAGAGCGGGAAAATTTACCTGCAGGATCCCGGCACGCGGCTGGCGGTCGAGCTGCTGGCCCCTCAGCCGGGGGAGACGGTGCTGGACGCGTGTGCGGCGCCCGGCGGCAAGAGCCTGCTGATGGCGGACCTGATGCAGACCGGCAAGGTCGTGGCGCTGGACCTGCCCGGCCCGCGCATCGCGCGGCTGAAGGAGAACCTGTCCCGCGCCCACGGCGTCGAGGTGGCCCTGGTGCAGGCCGACCTGCTGGAAAATCCCGCCGCGATCCTCCATGAGCACGGGCTGCCGGACACCTTCAGCGCGGTGCTGATCGACGTGCCGTGCTCCAACACCGGCGTGATGCGCCACCGGGCGGACGTGAAGTGGCGGCTGGATCCGCGCGACCTCGGCAAGCATGCGCGCCAGCAGCTGGCCCTGCTGCACGCGGCGGCGCGGCTGGTGGCCCCGGGGGGCCGGCTGGTCTATGCGACCTGCAGCGTCGACCCCGAGGAGAACGAGCGGGTGATCAAGGCGTTTTTCGACAGCCGCGCGGGCGGGCCGTTCAAGCTCGAGACGAAGGTGGCGAGCCTGCCCTGGGAGGCCGGGCACGACGGGGCGGCGGCGTTCCTGCTGCGCAAGGGCGGCTAGGCGGCGCGCCCCGCGGGGCCTACGGCACCAGGTCGAACACGGCGACGCGCTGCGGGGTTTCCTGCTGGCCGTTGAGCAACGTGAACTCGATCGCGGTCGCCGTGGCCACGAGCAGCTCGTAGCGGCGGATATCCCAGCGCGCCACCGGCTCGCCGTTGAGGCGGGTCACGAGGTCGCCCGGCTGGAGTCCGGCGGCCGCCGCCGGCGATCCGGGCACGACGCTGGCCACCCGCCAGTAGGCGGGGGTCTTGGTGAAGCTCAGCCCCGCGCTCCGGCGCGGCTCCGGCGGGATCGGCGCGAGGCTGTCCCGCTGCAGCGTCACCCGGCTCCGCTCCTGGTCGAACGTGACGGTGAAGTTTTTCAGCAGGCCGCCGCCGAGGGAGGAGAGCTCATCCGTGAGGTCGACGACCGGGCGCAGCAGCGCGTGGGGGCCGACCATGAGGGTGGCGGCCAGCCGGCCCGTGTGCTGCTCGCGGTCGTTGGCCAGGGTGCCGACGAGGGCCCCGGTCCGGGGGGGGACGGCGAAGACGGGCTGGAGCCCGACGGGATTGAGGCTGAGGAAGGCGTCGCTGCCCGAGTCGATCAGCGCGGCGAAGGTCTGGGCGCCGAGGCGGACGGGGATGATGGGGGTCTTGCGGTCGTTGTTGAACGCGATGGTGGCGCCGGGCACCGGCGGGGCGCCCTCGTGGCGC
Source organism: uncultured Opitutia bacterium (assembly GCA_903830425.1). GTDB lineage: Bacteria > Verrucomicrobiota > Verrucomicrobiia > Opitutales > Opitutaceae > Opi-474. The sequence goes on along the minus strand of CAIKTR010000188.1, from coordinate 3,454 downwards.
TGCAGGACGACGCGGGAGCGCGGGTAGTCGAGGGTCAGCAGCGTCTCGCGGAAGAGGGGGAAGCCGAGGATGCCGTCGATCTTCACGCCCAGGTGGGCCGAGAGCGGGCCGAGGTCGTAGACCAGGGCCTGGACGTCCTCGAAGCGCGCGCCGTCGAGCTGGAGGCGGTCGAGCAGGGTGGCGGTGAGCAGGGCGGTGTCGCCCTCGGCGGACTTCACCCGGACCAGCGGGGTGTCGGGGGTAAAGGGGTTTTTCCGCCCGTAGCGCGCGGCGAGCTGCGGCGAGACGAGGGTGACGGAGGCGCCGGTATCGATCAGGAAGTGGTAGGGCCCGTAGCGGTCCCATTTTGACTCGATCACCAGGTAGTTGGAGACGGTGAGGGCGGTGAGGGTGACCGCGGGGGCGGCGAGCGTGGTGCGGCCGGGGCGCGGGGGCTCGCGGTGGAAGGTGAAGCAGCCGGGCAGGAGGGCGAGCGCGGCGGCCGCGGCGAGCCAGCGGCGCGCAGGCACGCGGGCCGGGGCGGCGTCGGTCGGGTGGGCGGCGGCGGGAGACACGGGAGCAACCGCAACAAAAGCAGTTCAGCCTCGAACGCCAAGGCGCAAACGGAAATTCCGTCCCGGCCGCCGGGGTGGAGGCCGGGACGCGGCGGTCAGGCCCGGTAGGGCAGCGGGAAGCGCGCGGTGAGCGCGCCGACCCGGGATTTCACGGCGGCGAGCACCGCGGCTTCCGTCGGCTGGCCGATGGCGGCGAGGACGGCATCGAGGCAGGCCGCGACCTCCTCGAGGTCCGACTCGACGAACCCGCGCGTGGTGACGGCGGGGGTGCCGAAGCGGAGGCCGGAGGCCTGGAACGGGGAGCGGGTCTCGAAGGGGACGGTGTTCTTGTTGCAGGTGATGTTGGCCCGATCGAGCGTCTCCTGGGCGAGCTTGGCGGTGAGCTCGGGGAACTTCGGGCGGAGGTCGACCAGCATGAGGTGGTTGTCGGTGCCGCCGGTGACGATCTTGTAGCCGCGGGCGGTGAGGGCGGCGGCGAGGGCGCGGGCGTTCTTCACCACCTGCCGGGAGTAGTCCTGGAACTCGGGCTTGAGGCACTCGCCGAAGCACACGGCCTTGGCGGCGATGACGTGCATGAGCGGGCCGCCCTGGGTGCCGGGGAACACGGCGGAGTCGAGGGCCTTGGCGTGCGCGGCGCGGCAGAGGATGAGGCCGCCGCGCGGGCCGCGGAGGGTCTTGTGCGTGGTGGTCGTGACAAAGTCGGCGTGGGGGACGGGCGACGGATGCACGCCCGAGGCGACGAGGCCGGCGATGTGCGCGATGTCGGCGAAGAGCAGGGCGCCGACGCTGCGGGCGATCTCGCCCATGCGGGCGAAATCGATCGTCCGGGAGTAGGCGCTGGCGCCGACGGTGATCATCTTCGGCTGCTCGCGCGCGGCGATGGCGGCGAGCTCGTCGTAGTCGATCCGCCCGTTGTCCTCGCGGACGCCGTACTGGCAGAAGTTGTAGAGCTTGCCGGAGAAGTTCGCCGGGTTGCCGTGGGTGAGGTGGCCGCCGTGGCTCAGGTTCATGCCGAGGACCTTGTCGCCGGGGACGAGGACGGAGGCGTAGACGGCGGTGTTGGCCTGGGCGCCGGAGTGGGGCTGGACGTTGGCGTGGTCGGCGCCGAAGAGCCGCTTGGCGCGCTCGATGGCGAGCACCTCGACCTTGTCGACCTGCTCGCAGCCGCCGTACCAGCGCTTGGCAGGGTAGCCCTCGGCGTACTTGTTGGTCAGGACGCTGCCCTGGGCCTCGAGGACGGCCGGGTAGGTGAAATTCTCCGAGGCGATGAGCTCGATGTGGCTCTGCTGGCGGGCGAGCTCGGCGGAGATCGCGGCATAAATTTCGGGATCGAGGATCGGGAGCGGGGCGGCGTTCAGCATGGCGGGAGGAAGTTCGTCGGAGGGTGCGCGGAGATCAAAAGGGCGCCCTCACCCGACCGGGGAAATCGCCAATCCGCAATCCGAAACCTAACTGGCGCGCGCCGCGCCCGGACCGAGCCGGGTCTTGAGGAACTCGAGCAGGGAGGGAATGGCCTCCACCATCTCGTCCCGCGCGGCCTCATAGACCTTGAGCGAGCCGCCGTACGGGTCGGGAATTTCCTTGTCGCCGCGCTGGGGCATGAACTCGCGAAAAAGGAAGAGGTGCCGGGCGGGGGTCTCGGCCTGCAGCTGGATCATGGCGCGGTGCGACTCGGTCATGCAGAGCACGACGAGCGCCTCGGTCAGCAGGGTGTCCGTGAGCGCCCGGCTGACATGGCCGGAGATGTCGATCCCCGTCTTTTTCAGGGCGAGGATGGAGTTCTCCGACACGCGCTGCCCGTCGCGGGCCGCGACGCCCGCGGACCGGACCCGGAGCGAGCGCAGCGGCTCGGGCTGGGCGGCCAGGGCGTGCTGCAACAGGCCGGCCGCCATCGGGCTCCGGCAGATGTTGGCCGTGCAGACGACGAGGACGGTGGCGGGCTCGGGCGCGGACATGGGGTGCCGGCAAACGGACATGGTTTTTTCGCGAAAGGCAAAGCCGGAGTAGGCCGCGGCCGGGCCGGGGCGGTCGCGGCTAGAGCCTGCCCAGCGCCAGCAGGGCGCGGTGGAGGTGGACGGCGCGCTGGAGCGTGCGGTCGATCGCCCGGGGCGGGACGGTCGGGGCCGGCGCGGAAACCGCCGGGGCGGGCGCGCTGGAGTCGGCGGGGTCGCCGTCGGCCGCGTCTTCGTCCGCGGGCGGCGCGGCGTGTTCCTGGGCGACGGCGGCCTCGTCGTGCCGGGGCTTGTCCGGCAGGTCCGCCAACAGGCTGGCGAGCGGCTGGCCCGCGGCGAGGGCGTCATAGGCGGCGCGTTCGGCGCCGGCGGTGATGGTCAGCGTCAGGTCGGGGACGAACCGGGAGGAGGCCGTTCCGAGTGTGACGAGTCCGGGGAACGCGGGATGGGTCTCGAGGTAGTCGAGCAGCGCGGGGGCGGTGGCGGCGTTGACGAGCAGGAAAATGGGCGCGTGCCGGGTGGTGCGAAACTGCAGCCAGGCCCCGAGGGCGGCGGCCGCGGCGGCGTCCCCGCGGGCGTAGCGCAGGTCGAGCACGAGGGCGCCGGGCTTGGCCGGGGTCGCCGGCAGGTCGGCGGGGAGCGCGTGGACGCGGAGGTAGGCGAGGCCCTGCCCCAGGTCGCGTTCGCCGCCGGCGGGCGGCGCGGCCGGGAGGGTGAGCGGCGCGAGACTGAGCAGCAGGAGGGCCCAGGCGGCTCTCATCGGCGGTTGAGCTGGCGGGCCCCGATGTCGCGCCGGAAATACTTGCTGGCGCACTGCACGGCGTCGCAGGCCGCGTAGGCGAGGGCGGCGGCCTGCGCCAGGGTGGGCGCGAGCGCGGTCACGCCGAGGACGCGGCCCCCGTGGGTCACGAGCTGGCCGGCGGCGTTCCGGGCCGTGCCCGCGTGGTA
>CAIKTR010000187.1 GCA_903830425.1 uncultured Opitutia bacterium | reverse complement strand
CAAGCGGTATTCGCCCTCGACGACCTACTTCTACACCGTGACGGCGATCGTGCCGCAGGTGGTGGGGATCGCCCAGGGCATCTACATCCTGTGCATCTTCGTGTCGGCGGCGCTGGGCTTTGACCGCGAGACCTTCGGGTTCGCGGGCCTGTCGCTCACCGGCCTGCAGCTGACCATGCTGGTGGTGGGGGCGGTCATGATCCTCTACAGCGTGGTCGGCGGCCTGTGGGCGGCGGTGCTGTCGGACGCGATTCAGGGCGTGATCATCCTGGTGATGTCGGTGATCATCTTCCCGATCTCGATCGCCTACGTGGGCAACGGCCACGGGTTCATCGCCGGGCTGCGGCGGATGGGCCAGGAGCTGCCGCACGACTACCTGGTGCCCAGCGGGCAGCCGGTGGAGTTCTGGTTCCTCACGGCCTACCTGCTCAGCGTGATGCTCGGCTACAACGTGTCCTGGCACTTCGCGCAGCGCTACAACAGCGTGCCGACGGAGCGGGACGCGAAGCGCATGGCGATGCTCGGCGCGTGGCTCTCGCTGCTCGGCCCGCTGATGTGGGTGATGCCGGTGATGGGGGCGAAGCTGGTGTTCCCGGACATGGCGGCGCTCTGGCCGCACCTCAAGGCGCCGGAGGAGGCCTCGTTTGTCAGCCTCGCGCTGCTGCTGCTGCCGCACGGCATGATCGGCTTCGTGGTGGCGGCGATCCTGTCGGCGACGCTCGGCCAGGCCAACGACGCGTTCAACTGGCTGTCGGCGGCGGTGACCAAGGACGTGTACGTGCCGCTCCGCCGGCGGGTCGGGCTGCCGCCGGCCTCGGACCGGCACCAGATGCGCACGGCGCAGGTGACGATGTTCGTCATCGGCGTGAGCGGCGTCGCGCTGGCCTTCGTGATCTCGAAGCTGGGCGGCGCCTTCGACTTCGGCCTGAAGTACTACTCGATGGTGGGGCCGGGCTTCACCATGCCGGTCGCGCTGGGCCTGATCTACCGCAAGACCCCGTGGTGGTCCGGCATCGCGTCGTGCGCGGCCGGCTTCGCCCTGACCTTCCTCCTCTTCTTCCTCGATGTCTGGCCCGACCAGCCGTACCCGCGCAACGTGCTCAGCGCCGCGCTGGCCTCCACCGTGGTGTTCGTGATCTCCGCGTTTTTCTGGCGGCCCGACGACCCCAAGAGCGCCAGCGCGATCCGCCTCGACCAGGACCTGCGGACGCCGGTGGTGGAGCTGCCGGGCGCGGCGGGCCACGGCGAACTCGGGGTCTACGCGGTCATCGGCAACCTCAGCCTCCTGCTCGGGCTCGTGCTGCTGGCCTGCTGGTTCGTGCCGTCGCGCCCGATCGCGCCGGCCTCCCTCAACGTGGTCGGCGGCGGCCTCCTCATCACCATCGGGCTGGTGCTGCGGTGGGTGGCGCGCCCGACCGTGCCGCCGGCCGCTCCCGGCGCCGGCGCCGAAAACCGCCTTTGAATCCCCGCCGGTTTCCGTTATCGGCTAGCGGTCATGGTTAAAATCCCCACCCGGCATTACCAGCAGTTTGACGCCGACTATGCCCGGCCGGTCCCCGGCGAGGGGTTCGGCGGCTGGCGGCAGGCGGAGGTCGACCTCGCGCCGGCGCACACCGCCGTCGTGGTCATGCATGCGTGGGAGTGCGGGACGATGGCGCAGTGGCCGGGCTGGCGGCGCTGCGTGGAGTATCACCCGCGGGCGCTGCAGATCCTGCGGGAGGTGTTTCCGCCGCTGCTCGGCGCGGTGCGCGCGTCGCCGCTGCCCCTGTTTCACGTGGTGGGCGGGCGCGACTACTACTCGCACCTCGCCGGCTACCGGCGGACGGTGAAGCTGGCGGGCCCGTCGCCGCGTTATGCGCGGGTGCGGAAGGATCCCGTCTACCGGCAGCTCGAGCAGTTTCGGGCGGACCGGGTGTTTGTCGGCCGGCACAACCGGCCGGACGTGCGCCGGGGCTTTGCCCGGCTGGGCTTCGCCCCCGAGGCGCGGCCGCGGCCGGGCGAGCCGATCGCGAAGGACGGGCACCAGCTGGCGGCGCTGTGCCGGGCGCACGGGATCAACCACCTTGTCTACATCGGCTTTGCGCTCAACTGGTGCCTGCTGATGTCGCCGGGCGGCATGATCGACCTCGGGCGCTACGGCGTGCTCTGCTCGACGATACCCGAGGCGGTGACCGCGGTGGAGAACGCGGCGACGGCCCGGGAGGAGCGCGAGAAGGCGCAGGCGCTGTGGCGCGTGAGCCTGAACTCCGGGTTCATCTTCGGCCTGACGGACTTCACCCGGATGCTGCAGGGGCTGCCGCCGCGCCGCCCGGCGCGCCGCGGCTAGGGCTGCTCGGCCGCCTCGCGCAGGAGGATGTCGTCGCCGACCCGGTCGCCCTCGTTCCGGGGGAGCGGGGGCACGTAGACGTAGGACGGGTCGGCCTGCTGGCGGCGCATGATGGGCCGCAGCTCGCGCCAGGTGGCCCAGAGCCCGTGCGGGGCGGGCGGGAGGTCGTGGGCGAGGGCGGCGCGCAGCTTGGGCAAATTGTAGAACGGCACGGCGGGGAACATGTGGTGCTCCACGTGGTACTGCATGTTCCAGTAGAAGAAGGCCGGCAGCCAGCTGCAGGTGTAGGTGCGGCAGCAGAGGCGGAAGTCCGGGGTGTTGGGCGACAGGCCGATGTGCTGCGGGGCGCCGGTGAGGAAGCCGAGCCAGCTGCAGTAGAAGGAGCCGCCGTTCACGATCACGATCAGGAACCCGTGCCCCGTGAGGATGAAGGCCGTGGCCAGGGCGAGGTGGCCGAGGACCACGATGCGGGACCAGCGGATGATTTCCCGGCGCTGTCCGACATTGGTCTCGGGCACCACGCGCTGCAGCCACGCGGCCTGGAAGAAGCCGTCGTGAGTCAGGTCGCCCATCGCCGCGGCCACCCAGAAGCGCAGCTGCTTGACGAGGCCGAAGGGGTTGAAGGTGAGCAGCGTGAGGAGGAACTTGAACCCGTGCCAGTCGAGGCCGAGCGGCAGGATGACCTCGCCGTCGTGGTCCACGTGCGTGGTGGCCTGGTGGTGGCGGATGTGGCTGGCGCGGTAGCCGACCGGGTCGAACCAGCCGAGGAAGGAGAAAATTTTGAGGAAAAACGTGTTCCAGAACGGTGTGGCGAACGGGGTCTTGTGGCAGAGCTCATGCCCGGCGATGCCGCCGAAGAACGTGCCATTGGTGCCGTGGAGAAAGAGCGCGAACAGCAGGAGCGGCAGCGCCCACGGCCAGGTGTGCGCGTTGAGCCGGAGAAACACGAGGTAGGCGAACGCGCCGGTGGCGGCGAAGAGCAGCAGCTGCGGCACGGCCTGGGCGAAGCCCCGGGCGTCGCTCTTGCGCATGAGGTCGCTCATGACCGCCTTGTCGATTTTGCAGCGGTACCAGTTGATTTTGATCTGCTCGTTCATGGGGCGGTAACTTTGGATTGCGGCGCTGAAATCCAGCGGAGGCCGGGGAAAGGTTCGAGGGGTTGGAAGCGGTTGGGGTTGGGATGATGAGTGGGGTGGTCTGGCCCACCGCGATTCACTCGGGCAGGTCGACGTAGCGCAGCTTCCATTGCGTGCCGAAGAAGAAGCGCCGGCCGACGATCGGGCCGGTGACCTCGATTTCCCCGGCGGGCATCTTCCAGGCGGGCGCAACGGCGCAGGTGTCGGGATTGACGCGATAGACGCCGCTGGCGAGCACGAGATAAACCGTGCCGTCGGCCGCGCGGCGCAGGCTGTCGAGGCTGAAGGTGGGCATCGGCCCGAATTCCGCGGGCACCGCGGCAGACGCGATCACGCGGTGTTCCTTGGGATCGACGAGCACGACCTGGGTCGGGGCGGGCCGGGCGCCGTAGTCCTTGATGAGGTAGGTCGGTCGGCCGCTGAGCGCGAAGACCAGCCCGCCGCGGCCGGCGGGGACCAGCGAGCAGACGTCGGCGAGGCCCTGGAGGCCGAAGTCGCCGGCGTGGGCCAGCTGGTCGGTGACGGCGTCCCAGAGCGCGAAGGCGCCCGTGGACCGCTGCACGCTCACGCCGCTGCCGGGCTCGGTGCCGAGGCCGATGAACAGCTGGTTCAGCTCCGGCAGAAACAGGAAGCAGTTGGGCGAGGTGTCGGGGACGACTGCGCGGTGAAAGCCGCGGTGGCCGGTCTTCGGATCGTACCACCCGAGCGGACCGCCCCGGATGCCGTAGTTGGGGGCCGAGCCGATCCAGATTTTGCCGTCGGGGGTCGTGGCCATCGCATGCGGGCGGTAGGCGATCTCGGCGTGGTCGAGCGGGCCGATGTCGAGCGGGTTGCTGCCGGGCCCGAGGCCGTACCGGTACGGCAGTTTCGGATCATAGAGCGAAATGCGCGCGGCGGGATAGGAGGCGAAGGCCATGCGCCCGTCGCCATAGGCGGCCATCGAGTAGGCCTCGCCGAGCGAGAGGCTGCACTGGCCGAGGTTCACGAGGCCGGTGCCGTCGAGTTCGCAGCGGAACAGGTGCTCGGGCAGGATGCTCGAACCGTAGATGCGCTGGTCGGGACCGAGGCCGATCATGAAGAGCTGCGTGCCGGCACCCACCCAGTCGAGGGTGAGGTGGCGCGGGGGGATGGCCGGGTCAAGGTTGGTCAGGTCAAGTTTGCGCGGCGCCCCGGTTTCCTCGGTGTAGGCGGCACGCCAGCCGCCGGGCATCGTGACGTCGGCTTGATACCCATGCTTGTAGGTGGCGTGGATGCCGGGCAGCTGGTCCGGCACGGTGGCGACGGGGGTCGCGGTCATGCCCTGCAGCCGGAATTTGCCCAGGTCGCTGTCGAGATAGAGCAGGCCGTCGGTGCCCTTGAAGAAAAACCAGCGGCGCTCGGGGTTGTTGGGCTCGTCGAGCACGGGCCCGACCGGGGCGTGGGCGCCGGTCTTGGGATCAAACATCACGAGGCGGTAGCGCGTGGTCTTGGTCTGGGCGGCGATGGTGCCGTCGTCACCGCAGAGCGGGTAGAGGTACTTGTCGGTTTCATCCATGCGGCCGTAGCGCCGGAACTCCCCGGTGACGGGGTCGAAGCGCGTGAGCCCGGCGCCGGGGTAGGCGCCGATCCAGATGCCGCCGTCGGGGGCTTCCTGGATGCCGGTGGGAAAGGTCGCCATGCCCGGATGGATGGCGCCGAGATCCTGGACGCCCCGCTCGGGGTGTGCGGGGTCGAAGCGGTGGAGATGGCCGTCCCAGGCCGAGCCGAGATAAAGGATGCCGGTGCGCAGGCTGCGCATCGAGCCGATGGGATAGTCGGCGCCCGGCGCCCGCGCGTTGAACTGGCGGCAGTGCCCGGTGGCGAGATCCACGTCGAAGACGAACAGGCCGCCGTTGTTCTGGCCCATCGAGCCGAGGAGGGAGGGCCGGCCGTCGGCGGTTTTACCCGGGTGGAGGCGGACCCAGTTGACGCCCTTCACCGGGATGCCGATTTCGTGGAAATCCGGGGCGGCGGGCAGCGCGGCGGCGGTCATGGCGCAGAGCAGCAAGGCCAGGAATGGCGGAGATTGATCACCCACGGGCAACACCTCTCACCGCTGGAATCCCGATCCGCAATCCGAAATCCGCCAGGGCCCCGCTCACGGCAGCGTCAGCGTCCGGAGGCGCCAGCCGGTCGCGAAGTAGAAGGTCCGGCCGATCCATGGGCCCGGGACATTGAGCTGGTCGCCGGCGGGCGCGCGCCAGACGACCTCCGCCTCGCAGGTGCCGGGCTTCAGCCGGTAGAGCACGCGCTCGGTGATGCCGTAGACGCCGTCGGGCCCGGGGAAGAGGCAGCCCTGGACCTGCTCGGGCATCCGCCCGAACTCCGCGGGCAGCGGGACGTCGGCCAGCACCCGGCGGGTGGCGGGATCGACCAGCGCGATGCGGGTGGGCCCGGCCGCCGCGCCGAGCCACTCGGCGGTGCCGCGCGTGTTGCCGAGCAGGGCATAGACCTGGCCGTGGGCCGCGGGGGTGAGCGCAAGCACGTCGGGCAGGTTTTTGACGCCGAAGTCGCCGGTGTAGACCGCCTGGTCCTTGGCCGTGTCCCAGAGCACAAACGCGCCCTGCCGGATCTTGGGCTTGGTGCCGGTCCCGCCGTCGATGCTCAGGCCGACCAGCAGCTGCTGCGGCGCGGGCAGCCAGAGCAGCGAGAAGGGCGAGCCGTCCGGGATCAGGTGGCGGTGGCTCCCGGAGGCGAGGGTCTTGGGGTCAAGCCACGTGAGCGTGCCGCCCCACAGGCCGTAGTCGGGCAGGTTGCCGACCCACATCCGCTCCCGCACGGCGCGGCCGTCGGCGGCCGTGAACGCGGGCACGATGGCCATGGCGATGGGGCGGATGCCGATCTCGTCGAGCCGGCCGATGTCGCGCGGGTTGCCGTCGGAGTCCGCGCCGAAGCGCCAGGGCCGGCGCGGGTCGTAGAGCGAGATGTTGGCGTGCGGGTAGGAGCCGAAGGCCATGAGGCCGTCGCTGAAGTTGCCGATGGTGTAGGCCTCGCCGAGCATCAGGCTGCAGCGGCCCAGGTTGATCATGCTGGAGCCGTCGGGCGCGCAGCGGAAGATGTGCTCGGGCAGGAAGCTCGAGCCGTAGATCAGGCCGTCGGGCCCGCGGTGCAGGACAAAGAGATTCGTGCCGCCCCCCTGCCAGTCGAGCGTGAGGGTGCGGGTGGGCACGGTGGGGTTGGTGCTGGTGAGCCGGATCTGCCGGAACGTCCCCGCGCCTTCGTCGCCGTCCTCCCACATTGCGATCGAGCCGTCGGGCATGGGCAGCGCATCGCGGAACGCGACCGGCGGCGTCCCGACCGCGTGGAACGGCGGGAGCGGCGGGGGCAGGAAGGCGGCGGGTTCGAGCTGGCCGCCGCGCACGCGGAAGTTGCCGGCATGCGTCTCGAGGTAGAGCAGGCCGTCCAGGCCCTTGTAGAAGAGCAGCCGCTGGGCCTTGTCCTCCGGCGAGACCACGGGGCCGAGCGTGGTCGTCGCCCCGGTCCGGGGGTCGATCAGGAGGAGGTGCGGATGGACGAACTTGGTGAGCGCGGCGAGGGTGCCGTCCGCGCTGGCGAGCGGGTAGAGGTATTGGTCGGCGGGATCCATCCGGCCGAAGCGCTGGAAGGCGCCGGTGGCGGGGTCGAAGCGGGTGAGCGAGCAGTCGGGGTAGGCGCCGATCCAGATGGAGCCGTCGGCCGCCTCGGTGAGGCCGGTCGGGAAGGTGGCGTGTTCGCCGTCAATGACGCCGAGGTCCTCGAGCCCGCGCTCGGGGCGGGCGGGGTCGTAGCGGAGGAGATGGCCGTCGGTGTGCGCGCCGAGGTAGAGCGCGCCGGTGCGCGGGCTGCGGAAGGACGCGGTGGGGTATTGTTGCTTGCCGGAGGGGGCGTTGAACTGGCGGCAGTGGCCGGTGGCGAGGTCGACATCGAGGACGAAGAGGCCGCCGTTGTTCTGGCCCATGGAGATGAGCAGCGAGGCCCGGCTGTCGGGTCCGCGGCCCGGGTGGAGGCGGACCCAGTTGACGGACTTGACGGGCACGCCGAGGTCGCGGACGACGGGCTCGGCGGCGGAGAGTGAGGCGAGGGCGACGCAGAGCACGCAGAGCAGGCGGGGGAGGGTCATGGGGAAAAGGTCGGGGGTGCCGGCTGGCAGCCGGGGCGGGGTGCGCCGCCCACGGTATTCGGGGTTCGGTGCCGAAGGTCAATCATGGCAGGGTCAGGGCGCGGAGGCGCCAGCCGGTCGCGAAGTAGAATTGGTCGCCGACGATGGGGCCGACGACGTCGATGACGTTGGGGGAGGAGGCGTTGAGCCAGACCGTGCCGGGGCGCGGCTGCGGTTGGTCGAGCTGCCAGACGCGCTCGACCTCGCAGGTGCCCGGGCGGAGGCGGAAGACGCAGTAGCCGGTGGCGCCGTACACCGCCCCGCCGGGGCCGACGCGCAGCGAGTGGTAGCCGTGCCAGGAGAGCGGGCCGTAGTCCGCGGGCAGCCAGGCGGAGGCGAGGACGGTGCGCCGCGCGGGATCGATCAGCGCGAGCCGCGGGCCGATCTCGGGCGCGCCGGCGGTGAGGATGTGGTCGCCGCGGCCGATCAGCGCATAGACGCAGCCGTCCCCGGCGGGGGCGAGCGAGGTCACGTCGGCGAGGTGCTCGAGCCCGAGGTCGCCGGACCAGGCGAGGGCGTCCGCGGCCGGATCCCAGAGGGCGAAGGCGCCGTGGAGGTTCTGCTTGATCGGCATGCCGGTGCCGGGCTCGATGCTGAGGCCGAGGAAAATCTGCCGCAGCTCCGGCAGATAGAGGCCGGAGGCGGGGGACAGGTCCGCGACGACCTGGCGGTGGGATTGTTTGGCGCCGGTCGCCGGGTCGTACCAGGCGAGCGGGCCGCCGTAGAGGCCGTAGTCGGGGCTGGAGCCCATCCACAGGCGGCCGTCCGGCGTCGCGAGCAGGACGTTGGGCCGGAAGCCGATGGCATCGAGCCGGCCGAGGTCGCGGGGATTGTCGCCCGGCCCGTTGCCGAAGCGGATGGGCCGGGCCGGGTCGTAGACCGAGAGGCGCGACTCGGGGTAGGAGCCGAGGTACACCTTGCCCCCGAGCGTCGTGAGCGAGTAGGCCTCGCCGCCGGCGAAGGTGTGCTCGCCCAGGTCCTCAAGCGGCGCCGCCGCCCCGGCGCCCAGCCGCGCCCGGAAAATCCGGTTGGGCATGTAGCTCGACCCGTAGAGGTCGCCGTCGGGCCCGACGCCGAGGACGTGGAGGTTGGAGCCGGCCCCGACCCAGTCGAGGTGGAGCTCCCGGCTGGGCACGAGCGGGTCGCGGTTGACGAGCAGGACGCGGCGGGGCGTGCCGGTGCCGTTGATGTGGTCGTCGAGGAAATGCGCGGTCCAGCCGCCGGGCATCTCCGCCGGCGCCTGGTAGGCGTGCCGGTAGGTGGCGTGAATGCCCGCGAGCGGCGCCGGCAGCGCCTCGACGGGCGTGAGGTTCAGGCCGTCGACCCGGAACTTGCCGGCGTGCGAGTCGAGGTAGAGCCGGCGGTCGTCCCCCTTGAAGAACTTCAGGAACTGCGCCGGGTCGGTCGGGTCGGTCACCGCCGGGCCGACCTCGCGGCGCTCGCCGGTGGCCGGGTTGAAGACCAGCAGGTGGGGCCGGCCGAACTTCACGATGCCGGCGAGCGAGCCGTCGTCGCCCGCCAGCGGGTAGAGGTAGTTGTCGACGGGGTCCTGCGGCCCGAAGCCGGTGAACCGGCCGGTGGCCGGGTCGTACTTGGTGAGGCTGGCGCCGGGGTAGGTGCCGATCCAGAGCGCGCCGTCGGGGCCCTCGTTGATCCCCAGGGGCGCGATGTCGCCGGGGGCGGGCGTGACGCGGCCGAGGTCCTCGAGCCCGCGCTCCGGGCGGTTGGCGTCGTAGCCGTGGAGGTGGCCGTCCCAGCCGGACACGATGTAGAGCCGGCCGGTGAGCAGGGAGCGGAACGACGCGGCGGAAAACGTCGAGTGGACGCGGTCCTGGGCCGCGAGCTGCCGGCAGCGGCCGGTGGCGAGGTCGATGTCGAGGACGAAGAGCCCCTCGTGGCTCTGGCTCATCGAGGCGAGCAGGGAGGCGCGGCCGTCGGCGGTCCTGCCCGGATGCAGGCGGGCCCAGCTCACGCCCTTTACGGGGATGCCGAGGTCGCGCACGGGAGGAGGAGGGGGCATGGGGAACAAGCTCAGGCCGACGTCCGTCCAGTTGCCGCCGGTTTCATCCCCGGCAAACAAGCGGGACGCGCCCGGCGCGGCAACGCGGTTTTTGTGTTTATTCAACCGCGCGCCGCCGGGCGGCGCACTTCTGATTTGTCATTCGGGGCGGAGAGGAAAATGAATGTCCCCATGAACCCACCGGCTTATCCCCCGCGTCCGCTCCCCGGCCTAGGCTTCCAAGCGATCGGGGCGGAGGAGGAGGCGCTGGTGCTGGAGGTGCTGCGGCGCAAGGAGCCGTTCCGGTATTACGGCTCGGATCCGGCGAAGCCGCCGCCGATGGCGGCGCAGCTCGAGCAGGAGTTCCGCCAGTACATCGGCACCGACTATGCGCTGGCGGTGACGAGCGGCACGGCGGCGCTGGAGGTGGCGCTGGCGGCGTGCGGCATCGGGCCCGGCGACGAGGTGATTCTGACGGCGTGGAGCTGGATCGCCTGCTTCACGTCGATCGTGCGGGTGGGCGCGCGGCCGGTGCTGGCCGAGATCGACGCCTCGCTGAACCTGGACCCGCGGGAGATCGCGCGGCTGGCGACGCCGCGGACCCGCGCCGTGCTGGTGATCCACTATCAGGGCGTGCCGGCGGCGATGGAGCCGATCGAGCTCGAGGCGCACCGCCGCGGCCTGTACGTGATCGAGGACTGCGCGCAGTCGCTCGGGGCGCGCTACCGCGGCCGGCACATCGGCACGTGGAGCGACATCGCGACCTACAGCTTCCAGTACAGCAAGGTCGCGACCTCCGGCGAGGGCGGGATGGTCGTGACGCGCGACCGGCGGCTGTACGAGCGCGCGGTGCGGATGAGCGACCTGGGCAACTACCGGCCGGTCCATGCCGCGCAGGTGCCGCCGCAGGAGCCGGCGTTTGTCGGCGGCCAGTTCCGGATGTCGGAGCTGACGGCGGCGGTGGCCCTCGCGCAGCTGCGCAAGGTGGACCGGATCCGGGACCATTGCCGGGCGCTGCAGGCGCGGATCGTGCCGCGGCTCCAGGGGCTGGCGGGGCTGCAGCTGCGCCCGGTGGCCGATCCGGCCGGGGACATCGGGTTCGAGCTCTACCTCTTCCTCGACCGCCCCGAGTGGGTGGCGCCGTTCCGGGCCAAACTGGACGCGCGCAACGTCAACTGCGGCCAGCGCACCGGCACCTATCCGCAGTACAACCGCGACTATGTGAAGACCGGCCTGGCGCACGCGCCGGCGGCCTCGCCGTTCCGCGACTTCAAGGAGTGGCCGGCCCCCGGCTATCGCGCCGAGGATTTCCCGCGGACGGAGGACCTGACGAAGCGCTTCATCGCGCTGCCGATCGGCTGGCGGTACACGCCGGCGGATGCGGATCACATCGCGGACTCGGTTCTGGCGGTGCACCGCGAGGGGCTGGGCTGAGGGCGCCCGCCACCTGCTCGCTTGCCCCCCGGCCGGTTTGGTCTAGGCCATGGGCATGCCCCTGCCGACCCGACTGCTGATCGTGTTTGCCGCGGTGGCCGGCGCCGCGGCCCTGCCGGCCGCGCCCAGCGCGCTGCCCCCGCTGCCCCAGTACGAGCGCTACATCGCCATCGACGCCGCGTGCGCGTGGCCCCGCCTGACGGTCCTGCCCTCCGGCGAGCTTTCCGCGCTGGTCTGGCCGCACCCGAACCACGGCTTCGTGCAGGGCGCGCTGGAGTGCTGGAACAGCGCGGACCAGGGGCGCACGTGGCAGCGGGCGGGCGTGCCGGTGACGAACGCGCCGGGGACGAACCGGATGAACTGCGCCGCGGGAATGCTGGCGGACGGCACCTACGTCGCACTGGTGGCCGGCTGGCCCCGCCCCTTCCTGCCCCCGTGGCAGGGCACGCTGGCCGACGAGCAGAAGCTGCCGGAGGTGCTGCAGGGCCTGCACACGCTGCCGCCGATCCCGGCGGTGTCGCGGGACGGCGGGCGCACCTGGGAGCAGTACCCGGCGCCCGACCTGCCGCGCCAGGCGAGCGGCCATGCGCTCACGCCCTTCGGGCGGATCGCGCCGGTGCACGGCGGCGAACTGGGCGTGGCCCTGTACGGCGACGAGGTGGGCTTCTATGTGAGCGCGGACCGCGGCCGGACGTGGCAGCGGCGCGGGCGGATCACGGGCGACCGGGCGCACAACGAGACCACTTGGATTGAGCTGGCGAACGGCGACCTGCTGGCGGCGGCGCGCGGGGCGGAGAACTCCTGCCTGGACGCGTACCGCTCGACCGACGGGGGCGCGACCTGGCAGCCCGAGGGTCCGCTGACGCTGGCGGGCCAGCATCCGGCGGACCTGACGCGGCTGCCCGACGGCCGGATTTTGCTGAGCTACGGGGTGCGCAACCCCGGCTGGTGGGGCGTGGCCGTGCGGTTCGGCGACGCGACCGGGCGCGGCTGGAGCGCGCCGCTAATGCTGGTCGACTTCGAGGACTCGTCCGACCATCCCCGCGCGCCGGATCCGCGCCGCGACGGCGGCTACCCGTCGACGGTGGTGGCGGCCGACGGCACGCTGGTCACGGCGTATTACTGCCGCGGCGTGCCGGCGCACCACCGCTACCACATGGGGGTGGTCCGCTGGCGGCCGCCGCCGGCCGGGTCGCCCTGAGGCGGCCGCGGCGGGGTTTACGCCGGCCAGGCGGGGTCGTCCTTGTACGGGCGCTCGGGCATGCCGCGGGTGAGGTCGGCGACGACGGGCCGCTGCTGGAGCAGGAGCGCGTGGCGGTCGAGTTCCCGCGCGGTCACGCGGCCGGCGGGGAAGAAGCGCAGGGTGAAGGTGTGCTCGCCCTGGTCGATCCAGGCGTAGTGCTCCAGCGGCACGGGCAGTACCTTGGGCTCGTGGTGCGCGAAGGGGCAGGAGCGCAGCAGGGTGAGGCGCACGGCCTGGGCGTCGCCGCTGACGGCGAAGACCTCCGGCGCGACGACGCCGGCGCGCTCGCCGTCGGCCAGGTGCAGGAGGGAGCGGTCGCGCAGGGGCAGCTCCCGGCCGTCGCTGGCGCGCGGCAGCCCGCCGCCGGGAATGCCGTCCTCGCGCCGGGCGATCTCGTCGCCGGGCGACCAGGCGAGGCGGAGCAGCCGGTGGTGCTCGTGCCAGGTCACGCGCAGGCGGAGCTCGTAGCAGTCGTGGCCGGCGTAGCGGCGCCAGTCGGCGCAGAGCCGGCTCTGGCCGATGGTGCCGTGCAGGCGCCACGCCTGGCGGACCGGACCGGACTCCACGTGCACCGGGGCGGCCCAGTGCGCGTGGTCGAGCTGCGGGCCGGCGAAGCGGTCGAGGCCGTGCGACCAGGTGTCGGACAAGTCCTCGACCAGCTGCAGCTCGGGCAGCGGGCAGAGGGACCCGACCGCGGCGGTCTGCAGCGTGCCGCTGCCGTTGGGCGCGGTGAACAGCGTGAAGGCGGGGGCGGGCGCCGGGGTCGGGGCGGCCGCGCCGGCGGGCCGGCGCGCGAGGCGGAAGGTGCGGAAGCCGCCGGCGGCGATCGTCGCGGGAAACAGCACCCGCATGGTGTCGGGCAGGAGGGTCTCGGGCTCGACCAGCTGGTGCGGCACGGGGCGGTTGCGCTCGTCGAGCAGGCACCAGTCGGGCCGCCAGTGGGTCCACTCGAGCCACGGCTCGTGCTCGAAGAAGTCGCGGAACGGCTCGCCGGCATAGTTGGCGAGGACGATCCGCTGGCGGGGGTCGGCGGGGAGCGCGTGGGCCCGGCGGCGGAACGT
Organism: uncultured Opitutia bacterium; assembly: GCA_903830425.1. Taxonomy (GTDB): domain Bacteria; phylum Verrucomicrobiota; class Verrucomicrobiia; order Opitutales; family Opitutaceae; genus Opi-474. The sequence continues at coordinate 30,365 of CAIKTR010000187.1, read as the reverse complement.
CTCGCTCAGGACGGTCTCGGCGGCGGCCTTGGCCCCGGCGAGCTGGTCGTCGGCGGCGCGGGCGGCGCTGGGGGTGCAGCTGCCGCCGAGGGTGTCGTGGAAGGAGTTGAAGCAGAGGGTGCGCCACGCCTCGGCGAGGGCGGGCTGGGCGGCGCGGCGGGCGGCGGCCGGGGCGGTGGCGAGGGCGCGCTGGGCGAGGGCCAGCAGGTTCTCGGTCCGGCGCACCCCGAGCTTCACCGGCCGGTGGCCGGTGTAGCAGCCGATGGCGTGCATCTGCAGCTCGCCGGTGACGAGCGGGAGGTGGCGCAGCTGCGGGGCGAGGGCGCGGAAGAAGCGCTCGGGGGAGGAGAACTCGAGCCGGACGCCGGGCAGGGCGTGCTGGTGGTCCCGCACCCACTGGATCATGTGCTCGTTGGGCCCGCCGCCATGGTCGCCGACCCCGAGGAAGCACATGGTGTGGGTGACGCCGTTGGGCAGCGGGGCGAGGGCCCGCTCGACGAGCTCGAGGGTGGGCGGGAAGATGGTGGCGTAGCCGCAGGAGATGCGGAAGGCGTTGACGGTTTTGCCGCCCGGGCGGCCGCGCCAGCGGAACACGTTGGCGGGCAGCGGGGTCTCGTGCGCCATCGGGCGCATGAACACGTAGTGCGGCTGGCCGTGGGCGGCGAGGAGGTCGGGGAGCGCGGCGGAATGGCCGAAGGAGTCGACGTTGTAGCCGATGCGCGGGAAAAACCCGAGGTGCTGCTCGAACCACGCGCGGCCGAGGCTGATCTGCTGGTGCAGGTTCTCGAGGCCCGGGAGGTTGCAGTCGGGCTGGATCCACCAGCCGCCGACGACGGACCAGCGCCCGGCGCGGATGTGGCGCACGATGCGGCGGAAGAGCGCGGGATCGTGGCGGCGCACCTGCTCATAGACCCAGGCCTCGCCCCGGGTGAAGATGATGTCGGGATGACGGTCGAGCGTGCGGCACAGGGTGTAGCACGTGTTGAGGGCCTCATCGACGCCGGCGGTCCAGGGCCAGAGCCAGACCGGATCGAGGTGGGCGTTGAAGACAATATGGACGGTGCGCATGGAAAAAGCCGGGCGGGTGGCCGGGCGCGGCCCCGCCCGGACGCCGCGGGTCCGCCGGGCGGCGGGCTACAGCCGGAAGAAGCGGCGCGCGTTGCCGGAGCCGATGAGCTCCTTGGCGCGGGCGGGGATGTGGGCGCGGCGCAGCTTGTCGACCTCGCCGCGGGTCGAGAGCAGGGGGGTGCAGGTGCCGAGCAGGAGCCGGCGGGCGGGGAACTTCTTGAGCATGATCTCGAGGACGTTGGTCACCTCGCAGAACGCGATCTCGGCGGAGAAATTGGTGTGCGCCGGCGCGAGCTGCTCGACCTCGCCCTTGTAGATGCCGGTGAAGAGGACGTGGTGCGCGGGGAAGCGGCGGAGGAAATGGGCGAGCTGGGGCACGGGCACGCCCTTGATGCGCAGGGCGAAATACTTGTGGCGCTCGTCCTCCAGGCGGACGTTGAGGATGAGCCGGAGCCGGGCCGCGGCGAGCGCGGCCATGAAGTCCTCGAGGTGGCCCGCCCGGAGGCTGTAATGGTGGTAGTTGGGGAGGAGCTTGACCGCGCGGAGGGGCGCGGCGGCGCGGCACTCCGCGAGCTGCTCCCGCCAGGTGGGGAGGGCGGGGTTCAGGATCGGCACGGGCAGCAGCCCGGGGGTGGCCCGGACGGCGGCGAAGAGCCGGCGGTTGGCCGGCATCGGGTCGGGCAGGAAGACCGCGCCGAAGTGCGACACGAGGGCGCGGCGGACGCCGCTGGCCGCGAGATGGGCGGCGAGGGCGGGACCGCTGCGGTCCGGCACGGGGGTGAACGGCCACGGGCCGAGATGGGCGTTGGAGTCGATCAGCATGGCGCGGGTCTCAGGGGAGGTTGAGCTGGAGCAGGCGGGCGGTGTTGCCAAACAGCATGCGCTGCCGGTCGGCGGCGGGGAGGTCGGCGCCGAGGATGCGGCCGATCGTGACGCTGTGCTCGCGGATCGGCAGGTCGGAGCCGTAGAGCACGTGGTCGGCCCCGAGGTGCTCGGCGGCGTACTCGATCAGGCCCTCCTCGGGGAAGCCGCCGGAGGTGTCGACGTAGAGATTGGGCAGGCCCTTGGCCTCGAGCACGCCGCGGAAGCCGATGCCGGTGAGGTGGGCCATGATGACGGTGACGTCGGGGTTCCGCCGGGCGAAGAGCGCGGTGGTGCTGGGGTCGCTCTGGTGCTGGCCGTTGCCGATGTTGGTGATGCTCCAGCTGTGCTGCAGCACGGGCAGGCGGCAGACGCGGGCGGCCTTGGCGACGTGGCGCATGCAGGGGTGGGCCGCGTTGTTGGCGATCTCGAGCTTGATGCCGCGGAAGCCGGGCAGCGCGGCGCAGCGCTCGGCCTCGGCCAGCGTGGCGCGCTCGCCGAGCAGCGGGTTGAGGTAGACGAACGCCGAGAAGTAGTCGGGAAACAGCCGCGCCACCCGGGCGGAGTCGTTGTTGATGAGGCGCAGCTGCTCGGCGTTGGGAGTGGCCCCGAACACGAGCACGTCGCCGAGCACGACCATGTGGACGATGTCAAAGCGGCGCCCGTAGGCGATCACCCGGCGGAGCTCGGCCGGGGTCCGGCCCAGGTTGCAGAAAACCGGGTGGGTGTGAACGTCGATGATGCGCATGAAAGATCGGGGGGTGAGCGGTCCGTTGGCGGGAGGATGGGCGAGAGAAAACGGAGTGACAAGACCGTTCGGGCCACGCACAGTCCGGGTCTTATTTTTATGCCGAACCCCCCGCGGAGCGACCACGAGATTGAGCAGCTGCTATCGGAGCCGACGGCGGGGGCGGTGGCCGCGGTGCGGGAGCTGGGGGGCGACTACATGGTCCTGGGGGTGGGCGGCAAGATGGGGACGACCACGGCGGTGATGCTGCGGCGGGCGCTGACGGCGGCGGGGAAGGCCGGGACGGTCTACGGGGTGTCGCGGTTCAGCCGGCCGGAGGCGAAGGCGGAGCTGGAGCGGTGCGGGGTGGTGCCGCTGGCGTGCGACCTGGCCGACGCGGCGCAGGTGGCGCGGCTGCCGGAAGTGGCGAACGTGGAGTACCTGGCGGGGCAGAAGTTCGGGACGGACGCGGCGCCGGGGGAGACCTGGATCCAGAACACGGTGGTGCCGTCGCTGGTGGCGCAGAAGTTCCGGGGCTCGCGGCTGGTGGTCTTTTCGACGGGGTGCGTGTATCCGTTCACGCCGGTGGACGGCCGCGGCGCGGTGGAGTCGACGCCGGTGGCGTTCCTCGGCGAGTACGCGAGCACCTGCGTGGGCCGGGAGCGGGTCTTCACGCACTATGCGCTCAAGCACGGGACGCCGCTGCTGATCTACCGGCTCAACTACGCGGTGGAGCTGCGGTACGGGGTGCTGGTGGACATCGGGCAGCGGGTGCAGGCGGGCGAGCCGGTGGACATCACGATGGGCGTGTTCAACCTGATCTGGCAGGGCGACGCCTGCGCGCGGGCGATCCAGTGCCTGCAGCACGTGGCGAACCCGCCGAAGCTGCTCAACGTGACCGGGCCGGAGAAGCTCGCGCTGCGCGAGGTGGCGGAGCGGTTCGGGCGGATTTTTGGCCGGGCGCCGGTGCTGACGGGGACGCCGGCGGCGGCGGCGTGGCACTCGGACGCGAGCGAGTCGATGCGGCTGTTCGGCCCGCTGACCAAGTCGCTCGACGAGATGATCGCGCTGGTGGCGGAGCACCTGACGGCCGGCGGCCAGCTGCTGGGCAAGCCGACGCACTTCGAGACCCGCGACGGCAAATTTTGACCATGGACCTCCGCTCCCACCTGCACGCCGGCCACGTTATCCCGGCGCAACCGCTCGCCCTCGACCTGGACCGCCGGTTCTCCGAGCGGCACCAGCGCGCCCTGACGCGCTATTATGTCGCCGCCGGGGTCGGCGGCCTCGCGGTGGGCGTGCACTCGACGCAGTTTGAGATCCGGGAGCCGCAGCACGGGCTGTTCCGGCCGGTGCTGGAGCTGGCGGCGCGCACGATCGACGAGGAGCTGGCGAAGGCGCCGCGGCCCTTCATCAAGATTGCCGGCGTCTGCGGCCGGACGGAGCAGGCGCTGCGCGAGGCCGAGCTGGCGCGGTCGCTGGGCTACCAGGCGGGCCTGCTGAGCCTGGCGGCGTTCAAGGCCGACCCGGAGGAGGCGATGCTGGCGCACTGCCGCCGCGTGGCCGAGGTCCTGCCGGTGATCGGCTTCTACCTGCAGCCCGCGGCGGGCGGCCGGCTGCTGGGCTACTCGTTCTGGCGGCGCTTCGCGGAGATCCCGAACGTCCTCGCGATCAAGCTGGCGCCGTTCAACCGCTACCAGACGATCGACGTGATGCGGGCGCTGGCCGAGTCGGGCCGCGACGACATCGCGCTCTACACCGGCAACGACGACAGCATCGTGGTGGACCTGTTCACGCCCTTCACCTTCGAGCACCAGGGCCGGCGGGTGACCCGCCGGATCGCCGGCGGGCTGCTCGGGCACTGGGGCGTGTGGACCCGCAGCGCGGTGCAGCTCTTGGCGGAGATCAAGGCGGCGCGGCCGGCGGCGGCGCTCGAGGTCCGCTGGCTGGAGCGCGCCATCGCGGTGACCGACATGAACGCGGCGCTGTTCGACGCGGCCAACGGGTTTCGCGGCTGCATCCCCGGGATCTTGGAGGTGCTGCGGCGCGGCGGGCTGGTGCCGTCGCTCCACTGCCTCAACCCGCACGAGCAGCTCTCCCCGGGCCAGGCCGAGGAGCTCACCCGCGTGGCGCGGGCCTATCCCGAGCTGACCGACGACGCGTTCGTGGCGGCGCACCGGGACGAGTGGCTCCGCTGAGCCCGGCCGGCGCGACCCGGCGCCGGCGAGCAAAATTTACGACCCCCCGCCCGGCCTTCCGATGAGCCTCCCGACCCCGGCCTCCCTCGAGGAACTGCTCGCGCAGATGGTGGCGCACAACACCGTCAACCCGCTCTTTGGCGGGCCGGAGGGCGGGGAGGAGGCGCTGGCGGCGCAGCTGGAGCAGCTGGCGCGCGGCTGGGGCCTGGCGACGCGCCGGACGCCGGTCGCGGGGAACGCGACGGCCAACCTGATCGTGAGCTGCGAGCCGGTGCCGGGCGGCGAATGGCTGCTGCTGGAGAGCCATCTGGACACCGTGAGCATCGCCGGCATGACGGTGCCGCCGCTGGGCGGGAAGAGCGAGGGCGGCCGGATGTACGGCCGCGGCACCTGCGACACCAAGGGCTCCGGGGCGGCGATGCTCTGGGCGCTGCGCACCTATGCCCGCGATGCCCGCCGGCCGCGGAACGCGGCCCTGGTCTTTGCGGTCGACGAGGAGGCGCGCATGACCGGGTCGCAGGCCTTTGCCCGGCAGGAGCTCCGTGAATTTCTGCCCCGGCTGCGCGGGGTGATCGTCGGCGAGCCGACGCGGCTGCGGCCCGTGGTGGCGCACAACGGCGTGATCCGCTGGCGCACGCTTACCCGCGGCCGCGCCGCCCACTCGTCGGACCCAAGCCAGGGCGTCTCCGCCATCTCCGCGATGCTGCGCGTACTCGAGACGCTGGAGTCAAAGTATGTGCCGTCCGTGACCCGCCGCCACCCGATGACGGGCCGCGCGGCGGCGAGCGTGAACCTGATCCGGGGCGGGACGGCCGTGAACATCATCCCGGCGCAGTGCGAGATCGAGTGCGACCGGCGGACGGTGCCGGGCGAGACGAGCGAGGAGGTGCTGCGCGAGCGGGACGCGGTGCTGGCCGGCCTGCCGGTCGAGCACGACTCCCTCTATGTGGTGCCGGCGATGGACGAGGTGCAGAGCCGCGATTTTCACCGCTGGCTGAGCCCGGTGCTGACCCGCCTCGGCGGCGACGCGACGGGGGTGGGGGCGCCGTACGTGACGGACGCCAGCCATTATGCCGCGGCGGGCGCGCCGGCGATCGTGCTCGGGCCGGGCGACCTGGCCCAGGCGCACACCAAGGACGAGTGGGTGGAGCTGGACCAGCTGCGGCAGGCGTCGGCGCTGTACCTGGAACTGCTGCGGGTGCCGGTGGCCGGCGGGCCCCGCGCCTAGCGCGCCAGCAGCTGCCGGGTGAGGAACGCGGTCTGCAGGGCGGCGAGGTCCTTCAGGCCCTTTTGCGCGAGGGTGAGCAGGCCCTGGAGCTGCTCGGGCGAGAAGGTGGACTCCTCCCCGCTGCTCTGCACCTCGACGAACTGGCCCCGGCCGGTCATCACGATGTTGGCGTCAACCTCGGCGTCCTTGTCCTCGACGTAATTGAGGTCGAGCAGCTCGCGGCCGCCGCAGATCCCGACGCTGACGGCGGCGACGGCGTCGACCAGCGGGTTCTCGGCGAGCTTCTTGGTGTCGAGCAGCTGCTGGACGGCGAGGCGGGCGGCGAGGTAGGCGCCGGTGATCGAGGCGGTGCGCGTGCCGCCGTCGGCCTGGAGCACGTCGCAGTCGATCCAGAGGGTGTTGTCGCCGAGCTTCTGGAGGTCGAGGACGGCGCGGAGGGAGCGGCCGATGAGGCGCTGGATCTCGACGGTGCGGCCGTCGAGCTTGCCCTTGGAGATGTCGCGCGGCTTCCGCTCGAGGGTGGAGTAGGGCAGCATCGAGTACTCGGCGGTGAGCCAGCCGCCCTTGACGCCCTGCTGGCGCATCCAGGCGGGGACCTTGGGCTCGATCATGGCGGCGCAGATGACGCGGGTGGCGCCGAAGGAGACGAGCACGGACCCGGTGGCGTGCGGCGCGATGCCGGCCTCGAAGGTGATGGGGCGGAGTTGGTCGGCCTGGCGGCCGTCGGAACGGGGGGAAGACATGGTGGGAGAGGAGGGGAAAAAGAGGGGAGGAACCGGCGCCGCCGGCGGGGCGGGCGCGCGGCGGTCGACGGCGGGGGTGGGCGGCCGGCGGCGGCCTAGGGGGTGAGCGGCCGGTCTTCGCGGTCGACGGGCTTGAGGGGCGCGGGCTGGTTCTTGGCCTGCTGCGCCATGAAGGAGATGAGCCGGTCGTTGAAGTCCCGGGCGGGGTCGTGGCCCATTTTCTTCAGGGCCTGGGTGAGGGCGGCGACCTCGACGAGGCGGGCCATGTCGCGGCCGGGGCGGACGAAGAGCTCGATGTGCGGCACGCGCAGGCCGATGATCTCGTAGAACTGCTCCTCGAGGCCGGTGCGCTCCTCGACCGCTTCGGGGGTCCATTCCTGGAGCGAGACAACCATGTCGATGCGCTTCTCGAGCCGGAGGGACTTCACCCCGAACATCTCGGCGATGTTGATGATGCCGATGCCGCGGCATTCCATCCAGCCGCGGTTGAGCAGGCGGGAGGAGGCCATGAGCTCGCGCTCGTCGAGCAGCTTGATGACGGTGAGGTCGTCGGCGACGAGGGAGTGGCCGCGCTCGATCAGGGCGAGGGCGCACTCGCTTTTGCCGACCCCGCTGGTGCCGCGGAGCATCACCCCGACGCCCTTGATGTCGAGGGTGGTGGCGTGCTCGGTCGTGCTGGGGGCGAACTCGTTGTCGATGCAGAGCGTGGCCAGGTTCACGAAGTTCATCGTGATCATGGGCGTGCGCAGCAGCGGCAGGTTCATCTCCGTGGCGACCGCGAGCATCGACTCGGTGGCGTGGTAGTTGCGGGTGAGGATGAGGCAGGGGATGTGGCGCGCCACCATCGCCCGCAGGATCTCGCGCTGCGTCCGCTGGGAGAGGGTCTTGAGGTAGGTCATCTCGGCGGCCCCGAGCACCTGAATGCGCTTGTTGGCGAAATACTTGAAGAATCCGGTGAGGGCGAGCGACGGGCGGTTGATGGTGCCCTCCTTGATCAGCCGGTGCAGGCCGGCTGCGCCGGTGATGATCTCCAGCTTCAGCTTCTCGCGATAGGCCTCGTAGAAGTGCGCGACGGTGATGCCGTGGATGGCTTTTTGCATGGGGAGGGGAGGGAGTCGGAGCCGGAGGGAGGGAGGCAGGAGTCCGCGGAAAACGCGAGCCTGCGCTGGGTGCGGGCGGCGGCCCGGGTCCCCGGGACCGCGCCTACAGGTTGAAGTCCTCGCCGAGGTAGAACTTCCGGGCCTGCTCGTCCTGGATGAGGAAGCTGCCGGTGCCCTCGGTCAGGACCCGGCCCTGGTGGAGGAGGTAGGCGCGGTCGACGATGCGCAGGGTTTCCCGGACGTTGTGGTCGGTGACGACGACGCCGATGCCGCGGGACTTGAGCTGGAGGATGATCTTCTGCACCTCGGCGACGGAGATGGGGTCGATGGCGGCGAACGGCTCGTCCATCAGGAGGAACTTGGGCCGGGTGACGAGGGCCCGGGCGATCTCGAGCCGGCGGCGCTCGCCGCCGGAGAGGGTGTAGGCCTTCTGCTGGGCGACGTGCCCGAGGCTGAGCTCGTCGAGGTGCTGCCGGACGCAGGCGGCGCGCTCGCGGCGCGGCACGGCGGTGGTCTCGACGATGGCGAGGAGGTTCTCGGCGACGGTGAGCTTGCGGAAGACCGAGGGCTCCTGCGGCAGGTAGCCGATGCCGTGCCGGGCGCGCTCGTGCATCCGCAGGCGCGTCAGGTCGGTGCCGTCGAGCGTCACCTGCCCGGCCGAGGCGGGCACGAGGCCGACGATCATGTAGAACATGGTGGTCTTGCCGGCGCCGTTGGGGCCGAGCAGGCCCACGACCTCGCCGGCGCGGAAGTGGACGCTGACGCGGTCGACGACGGTGCGGGGGCCGAAGGTCTTGACGAGTCCCTGGGTGCGGATTTCCGCGGGGGCGGGGGCGCTCATTTGGCGGGGGCGCCGTCGCCGGGCGACGTGGGCTTGGCCGGGTCGAAGCCGAGGTCGCGGAGGGCGGGGCCGGTGACGCGGGACTTGTCGACGATGACGCGGCGCTCGCCGCGGAGCAGGGTGATTTTCTCGCCGGTGCTGGTCCAGGAGGTGCCGCGGTCGATCAGCACCGGGTTTTCGGTCAGGATGACCTGGTCCTCGTGGGGCCGCACCTCGGCGCGGCCGCAGGTGGCCTCGCGGTCGCCCTGGGTGATGACGACGTGGCCGGTGGCGATCAGGTACTTGAATTTTTCCAGCGTGGGCACGGTGCTGGTCTTGTCGCCGACGCCCAGCGCCACGAACTCGAGCCGGTCGCAGAGGATGCGGAGGTTGGTGCCGCTCAGAACGACGGCGCCGGTGCAGACGCCGTGGGTCTCGTTGCCCACGCTCCACATGTCGGCGTGGTCGCAATCCAGCGTGGTTTTCTGCGGGGCCTGTTCGGCGCGGGCGGAGAGGGCGAGACCGAGGAGGCAGCCCAGCAGGGCGAGGACGGATTTCATTTCAGGAGGCGTTTGAGCTCGGCGTTAAAAACTACCCGCACCTGGCCCTGCAGCGAAACCTTTTTCTCGGCATGGTCGTAGGTCCACTGGCGGCCGGTGGCCTCCAGGTCGTCGCGGAGGAGGCGCACGCCCCGATCGCCCTGCGCGCGGCTGGCCTGGGGCAGGAACGTCGCGGCCGGGCTCAGCAGGATGGTCTCCACCCGGTTGCTGGCATCCCCGGAAAAGACCGTCAGGTGCAGGTCCACCACCTGGACCTCGTGGCGGGAGGGGAAGGTGGCGCGGGAGCCGCGGAGGGTCAGGGCGTGGAAATTCTCCCGGGTGAAGGTGGGCAGGATCCAGTTGACGGCCGGGGCGAGGGCGGCCGGCTCGGCAGCGGCCGGGAGCCCGCAGCAGGCCAGCAGGCAGGGCAGGAGGAGGCGCCGGTTCACGCGATCAGGGCCGGGCCCGCGCGGCGAGCAGGTGTTCGCAGATTTCGCGCACCGCGCCGCGGCCGGGGGTCCGGCGCGTGACGTAGCGCGCGGCGGCGAGGGCGGCGGGCAGGGCCCCGGGCACGCTCACGCCGACGCCCGCCCACGCCAGGGCGGGGGCGTCGATGTCGTCGTCGCCCATGTAGGCGCAGTCGGCGGCGGTCAGCCGGAGCTGCGCGGCCAGTTCCTGGAGGGCGGCGAGCTTGTCGATGCGGCCCTGGATGACGTGCGGGATCCCCAGCTCGGCGGCGCGGAGGGTGGTCGCCCGGGAGGGCCGGCCGCTGATCCAGGCGACGGCGACCCCGGCCGCCGCGAGCCGCTTGAGTCCCAGGCCGTCGAGGATGGAGAAGGACTTGGCCTCGGTGCCGTCGGAGCTGATGAGCACGGTGCCGTCGGTGAGGACGCCATCGACATCCATCGCGAAAAGGCGGACGCGCGCCCAGGTGGCGCGGGCCACGGCGGGGGATTTTTTGCGGGCGGCAGGCATGGGCGGCAGGGGGGCGGGCGGGGCTCAGCCCATCCAGGCGGTGAGCTGCTCGATGAGCTGGTTCGGGGTGGGCCGGAAGGCGTCCTCCAGCTCCGGGGCGAAGGGCACGGGCAGGTCGAGGGCGCCGATGCGGAGGGGGGCGGCGCGGAGGGAGGAGAAGTGCTGCTCGGTGAGCCGGGCGACGAGCTCGGCGCCGAAGCCGTGGGTGCGGCGGCCCTCGTGCACCACGACGAGCCGGCCGGTGCGCGCGAGCGAGGCCTGGATGGCGCGGAGGTCGAGCGGGGCGAGGCAGCGGAGGTCGAAGAGGTCGAAGCTGTGCTCGTATTCGCCGGTGAGGTAGTCGCAGACCTCGGTGGCGGCGGGGACCATGGCGCCGTAGGTGACGAAGGTGGCGTAGTCGCCCTGGCGGAGCTGCCGCGGCTGCCAGACCTCGCGGTAGCGGGGGTTCCAGACGACGGGCTGCTTCTTGCAGCGGTAGAGCGCCTTGTTCTCGAACAGGATCACGGGGTTGCCGTCCTCGTAGGCGGCGAGGAGGGCGTCGAACGCATCCTGCGGCGTGCTGGGGTAGAGGCCCTTGAGGCCGGGCATGGAGAGGAAGAGCGACTCCAGCTCCTGGGAGTGGAAGGAGCCGAGCTGGACGGTGCCGCAGGGGAAGCGCAGGACCAGCGGGCAGGCGGCGCCGGAGCGGAAGTGGTAGGTGGCGGCGTTCTGGGTGATCTGGGTGACGGCCTCGGTGGCGAAGTCGGCGAACTGGAATTCCGCGATGGGCCGGTGGCCGTTGAGGGCGAGGCCGATGGCGTAGCCGGTGCAGGCGCTCTCGGCCAGCGGGGTGTTGAAGACGCGGGGGCGGCCGAATTCGGCCAGCAGGCGGTCGGTGACCTTGAACGCGCCGCCGTAGGCGCCGATGTCCTGGCCGAGCAGGACGGCCTCGGGGCGCTCGGCGAGGATCTTGCGCAGCGCGGCGTTGAGGGCCTGCGCGAAGTTGAGCGCGAGGGGCGCGGCGGGCTCCGCCCGCCAGGGCAGCGGCGGCGCCGGCGGGGCGAACAGGCCGACCGCCAGGCCGGCGGGATCGGGCCGCGGGACGGCGAGGGAGGCGGTGACGCACGCCTCGAGGTAGGCCTCCAGCTCGGCGTCGAGGGCGTCGAGCCGGGCGCCGTGCCCGGCGGCGGCCAGCTGCGCGCGGAACCGGGGGAGCGGATCCCGGGCGAAAAAGTCCGCGCTCTGGCCGGGCTGCATGTAGTCGCAGGTGTCGTAGGCGGCGTGGCCGCGGAGGCGGAGCGTGTGGGCCTCGATCAGCATGGGCCGGCCGGTGGCGCGGACCCGGGCGAGGGCGGCGGCGCAGGCGCGGGTGCAGGCGGCGACATCGGTGGCGTCGACCGCGCAGCCCTCCATGCCGTAGCCGGCGGCGCGGCGCCAGAGCTCGGTGCCCGCGGTGAACTGCTCGCTCGTGGGGGTCGAGTAGGCGTACTGGTTGTTCTCGATCACGAAGAGCACCGGGAGCGAGAGGAGGGAGGCGAGGTTGAGCGACTCATGGACATCGCCCGTGCTGGAGGAGCCGTCGCCGAAGAAGGCGAAACCGACGGCCGGCCGGCCGAGGCGGCGCTGGGAGTCGGTGGCCCCGGCGACGTTGGAGAGCATCGCGCCGAGGTGCGAAATCATCGGCAGCGAGCGGGCGGCGGGGTCGCCGTGGTGGATGTTGCCCTCGCGCGCCTGGGTGGGGCTGCCGGCGTTGGCGAAATACTGGTTGAGGTGGCCGCAGAGATGGCCGCTCCACACCAGATGGCCGCCGAAGCCGCGGTGGGAAAAGGAGATGACGTCGACGGACTTGTCGGCGAGGAGGGCGAGCGGGACGATCAGGCCCTCGTTGCCCTGGCCGCCGGTGACGGTGCCCTTGATCAGGCCCTGCCGGAAGAGGTCGAGGATCCGGTTGTCGGCGGACCGGGCCAGCTGCATCCAGGCGTAAACGCGCAGCCAGGCCTCGCCGGATGCTGGCTCAAGCTCCGCGGAGCGCAGGTCGCGCGACGCGAGGAGGGCGGGAGGTAAGGGAAGGGCCATATCCAAGCTCCGACGTTGGGTGGGCCGTGGGCCGCCGGCAAGCCTGCGTCGCTCCCCCGGCCGGGAAAGCCCCCGGGGCGGCGGCTCAGGCCGCCACCGGCCGCGAGAGGGCGTCGATTTGCCGCATGACCTCGGGCGTCAGCTGGGGGACGACGGCGAGGGCGCCGAAGTTCTCCGCCAGCTGCTCCGGCCGCGAGGCGCCGAGGATGACGCTGCTGACGTGCGGGTTTTTCAGGCACCAGGCGAGGGCGAGGCGCGGCAGGGAGGTGCCGAGCCCGGCGGCGACGGCCGCCAGCTGCCGCACGGCCGCGATCTGGCGTGCGAACGACGGGTCGCCGGTCAGGCGGTCGCGCAGCCATTCCAGGCCGGGCGTGTCGAGCCGGGAGCCGGGCGGCACGCCCTCGTTGTATTTGCCGGTGAGCAGGCCGGTCGCGAGCGGGGACCAGATCGTGGTGCCGAGGCCCGGCGACTGGTAGAACGGGGCGTATTCCTGCTCCACCCGGGAGCGGTGGAAGAGATTGTACTGGGGCTGCTCGACGATCGGGCGATGGAGCTGGAGCCGGGCGCAGACGGCGAAGGCCTCGTGGAGCTGCGCCGCGCTCCATTCGCTCGTGCCCCAGTAGAGCACCTTGCCCTGCGTGATGAGGTCGTGCATCGCCCGGGCGGTCTCCTCAACGGGCGTCTCGGGGTCGGGGCGGTGGCAGTAGTACAGGTCGAGGTAGTCGACCTGCAGCCGCCGCAGGGCGGCGTGGCAGGCCTCGACGACGTGCTTGCGCGAGAGGCCGATCTGGTTGGGCCCGTCGCGCTCGGCCCCGAAAAACACCTTGCTCGAGACGAGGTACGAGTCCCGCGGCCAGCCGGCCTGTTGCAGCAGGGCGCCCATGACCCGCTCGGCCTGCCCGTCGGCGTAGGTCTCGGCGTTGTCGAAGAAGTTCACCCCCGCGTCGTAGGCGGTGTGGAGGAGCTGGGCCGCGACGCCATCGTCGATCTGCTTGCCGAACGTCACCCAGGCGCCGAACGAGAGGGCACTGATCTTGAGCCCGGACGGGCCCAGCCGGCGATAGGTCATGCTCATGGCCGGAGTATGCAGCTCCGGCGGGCCTTGTCTAATCCGGACGCCGTAAAGGCGGTTTCGTCATTGTCACGTATTACGTGACAATCGCGCCGGGGACCGGGCGAGGAGGAGGGCGGGAGCCGGGGGGCGCGGTGGAGCGCGGGGGGGCGCGCGCGGGGGGGCGAGCAAACCCGAGGGCGGGGCGGGCGGGGGGCTCAGGCCATGCTGTCGATCTTCTGGATGCGGGGGAGGTGGCGGCCGCCCTCGAATTCGGTGGCGAGCCAGACGCGCACGATTTTCAGGGCCTCGTCGAGGCTGATGGTGCGTTCGCCGAGGGAGAGGCAGTTGGCGTCGTTGTGCGACCGGCTCCAGACGGCGACCGGCTCGCTCCAGCACACCCCGCAGCGCACGCCGCGGACGCGGTTGGCGGTCATGGCCTCGCCGTTGCCCGAGCCGCCGAGGACGATGCCGCGCTCGACCTGGTGGCTGGCGATGGCGCGGGCGACCGGGAAGCAGAAGTCCGGGTAGTCGCAGCGGTCCGGCGAGTGGGTGCCGAAATCCCGCACGGTGTGGCCCTCGGCGAGGAGCATGGCCTTGATGGCTTCCTTGTAGGCGAAGCCCGCATGATCCGAGCCGATGGCGATGGAGAAGGTCTTGGGCATGTCAGGAGGGTGCCCCCGCACGGGTGGCGCGGCCCATTTGCGGGGTCCCGTCTGCCCCCGGCAAACAAAATCCCCAGTCCATTGGCGGCCCGCTGCGCGGTTGTACCCCGTCCGCGGGGAGGCGGGGGCGGCCGGGGCCGGGCTCAGTCCGCGAGGCCCAGGGTGCGCAGGAACGCCGCGGTGTCGCGGAGGTCGGGAAAGAGGGCGGCGGGCGCGTGCGCGCGCAGCTCGTCGAGCGAGTAGTTGCCGGTCGCGACGGCGATGGTCTGGGCGCCGATGACCTTGCCGCACGCGATGTCGTGGGGCGTGTCACCGATCACGAAGATGCGCTCGGGCGCGTAGTCGACCCCGAGTTGTTCCCGGGCGCGGCGCACGGCGACCGGGCCGAGCTCGTTGCGCTGCGGGCTGTCGTCGGCGAAGGCGCCGAACGGGAAGAAGTGCGAGAGCCCGTGATGGCCGAGCTTGATGCGGGCGCCGCGCTCGACATTGCCGGTCAACAGGGCCTGGGCGCAGTCCGCGCGGCCGGCCAGGGCGGTCAGCACGTCCAGAATGCCAGGCAGGATGCAGCCGCCGGGGTGCTGAAGGGCGGCGGGCAGCTCCGCCAGGTAGGCGTCGAGCAGGCGCGCCTGGTTGGCGGCGTGGTCGGGGAGTGCGAGCTTGGCGAAAATCTGGCCGATGATGGCGCGGTCGGTGCGGCCGGCGTAGTCGATGTCGTCCAGCGAGCGGACCACGCCGAATGCGCGCTGCAGCCCGGTCTGCAAGGCGCGCAGGCCGGCGCCCCCGGAGAGCGTGAGGGTCCCGTCGATGTCCCAGAGCAGCAAAGTTGGTTGGATCAACCCTGCCGATGAATCGCGGCGGGCGGGCCGGGGCAAGATTCTTTCCGATTGGCGCGGGCGGCGGACGGGTGCAGCCTGTCTGGGTGCCCGCGCCGCTCCCGACCATCCTGAAGACCCTGCTCCCCGGCTTGCTCCTGGCCGGCGGCCTGTTGCTCCAGTCCGGCTGCGCCACGCCGGCGACGCGCATCCGCCACCAGCCCGAGGTGTTTGCCCGGCTGACGCCGGAGCAGCAGCAGCTGGTCCAGGCGGGCCAGATCGGCCTGGGCTTTGCGCCGGCCCCGGTGCGGCTCGCGCTGGGCGAGCCCGACCGGGTCTGGACGCGGACGGAGGCCCGGGGCGTGAGCGAGATCTGGAGCTACGTCACGGCCGAGGAGGACGACGGCCGGTTCCTCCCCCGCGGCCGCCGCAGTTTTTTCGGCGCGCCGTTCCACCCCTGGTATGCGGGGGATCCGGAGCCCCGGGAGCACGAGTATCTCCGGGTGGTTTTCACCGGGGGCCAGGTGAGCGCGATCGAGCGCGCCACGCGCTAGCCGGGGCGGGGGCGCGGGAAGGCGGCGGGAGCGCCGGGGTCCGCCGGCAATGTTTTGACCTGTCCGGAATTTTGTCCTGCTGTCGGGCGATGCCCCTGACGCCTCCCCCGCCGGTTCCGGACTATGCCGCCCCCGCCCGCCTGACCTCGACGCTCCGACTGGCGCCCGGACAGGTCGCATTTTTCCACGAGCACGGCTACCTGGCCCTGGAAAACGTCATGCCGCGGGAGGAGATTCCCCAGGTGCGGGCGGCCTATGACCGCCTGTTCAACGAGGAGCGCGGCCGCACCGAGGCCGACCGCTACGACCTGGCCGGCACGAAGCAGGCGGGCCGGGCCGAGAACGTCGCGCAGATCCTGCAGCCGGCGAAGTATGCGCCGGCGCTGCTGGAGACGCAGCTGGTGGCGAACCTCAAGTCCCTGATGCAGCAGCTGCTGGGGCCCGAGGCGCGGATGGTGGGGGACCATGCGATCAACAAGCCGCCGCACAACACGGCGCCGACGCCGTGGCACCAGGACGAGGCCTACTGGGACCCGGCGAAGGAGTACCGGGGCCTGAGCATCTGGGTGCCGCTGCAGCCGGCGACGAAACTGAACGGCTGCATGTATTTCGTGCCCGGCTCGCACGGGCTCGAAGTCATCCCGCACCAGCCCATCGGCAACCAGCCGCTGACGCCGGGCCTGGAGGTGGTGCCGGGGACGTATGATTTCGGGGCGGCGGTGGCCTGCGAGTTGCCGGCCGGGGGCGCGACGGTGCACCTGGAGCGCACGCTGCATTTCACGCCGGCGAACCAGTCGGACGACTATCGCCGCGCCTACATCGCGGTGGGAACGCAGTTCGAGCGCCCGCGAGCCACGCCCCGCCGGTTTCCCTGGCAGGAGCGCCAGGCGGCGGCCCGGGCGGCGCGGGCGGGCCAGTAGGGCGGGCGCGGCAGGCGGGGATTGCAATCGGTCGCCAGGTGGCTAACAGCGAATCGGCCGACGCCCTCCCCCGACCATGGAAACCCAAATCAAAGCCTCCCTGATTGCCCTCCTGGCCGCCATTCGGCGGGCGGACGGCGCGTGCATCCTGGCGGAGATGGAGCGGCTGGACGGCTGGCTGGCGCGCGGTCAGGCGGACGGCACGCTGTCGCCGCAGCTGGAGCATTTTCTCGAGAAGCGCAGCTACCCGAAGGCGCTGCAACTGCTGGGGGGTGATCCGGGCAGTCCGGCGGCGTCCCCCGGGGGCCGGCCGACGCCGGGCTAAGCATGGCGGCGGACGGCAAGATTCCCACGGATGGCGGCCGCGGGCTGGGGCAGAACCCCTTTGCCGCGCTGGCGGGCGGCGCGGCGGTCCGGGGGGCGGCGGCCGGCCCGGTCCGGGTGGCCGCGAGCGGGTCGCGCGGGCGGGTGGACATCCGGCGCGAGACCGGCAACCGCGGGGGGAAGACGGTGACCGTGGTCACGGGGTTCACGGGGATCGGCCTGCCGGAGAAGGAGCAGCTGGCGAAGAAAATGCGCGCCGCGTGCGGCTGCGGCGGGACGGTGAAGGACGGACAGATCGAGCTGCAGGGCGACAAGCGCGAGCCGGTCGCGAAGATTTTGGCAGAGGCGGGATTCCGGCCGGTGTTCGCCGGCGGGTGACGCGGGGCCGCGGCGGACGGAGAGCTCCGTGCCCGGGCTAGGCGGGGGTGGCGGCGGCGCGCGCGGTTTCGGTCTGGAGGCGGAGCTGGCCGCAGGCGGCGTTGATGTCGTGCCCCTTTTCGCGGCGGAGCGTCACGGAAATGCGGGCCGCGCGCAGGACGTCGGCGAAGCGCTCCTGGCGGGTGATCGACGGGCGCTGCCACGGCAGGCCCTCGACGGTGTTGTAGGGGATGAGGTTGACGTGCGCGTGCAGGTCGAGGGCGATGGCGCGCAGCAGCTTGGCCTGCTCGAGGGAGTCGTTCACGTCCGCGATCAGGATGAACTCGAGCGTGACCATGCGGCCGTGGGTGGCGGAGAAGGCGCGGACGGCCGGCAGCAGCTTGGCGAGGGGGTAGGCCCGGTTGATGGGCATGATCTGCTCGCGCACGGCGTCGGTGGCGCCGTGCAGCGAGATCGCGAGGCGGAAGGCGAGGGGCTCCTCGGCGAGCTGGAGGATCTTGGGCACGAGGCCGCTGGTGGAGATGGTGATGCGGCGGGCGCCGAAGCCGAGGCCCCACTCGGCGTTGAGGATGGTGAGGGCGAGGATGAGCGCGTCGTAGTTGGCGAGCGGCTCGCCCATGCCCATGACGACGAGGTTGTCGAACGAGGCCAGCTCCAGGCGGGCCCGGGGCGTGCGGGCGTCCTCGCTGTGGCAGACGAGGAGCAGCTGGGCGACGATCTCGCCGGCGGACAGGTTGCGCTTGAGGCCGGCGAGGCCGCTGGCGCAGAACACGCAGCCCATGGCGCAGCCGACCTGGGTGGAGATGCAGATGGTCTTGCGCGAGTGGTCGAGGCCGACGCCGTCCTGGGGGGCGCGGATGATGACGGTCTCGATCAGGGAGCGGTCGCGCAGCTCGAGGAGGAGCTTGTCGGTGACGTCCTCCGAGTGCCGGTTGAGCACGAGGGTGGCGGGCAGGAGGTCGAACGTGTCGGCGAGCCAGGCGCGGAGCGGCTTGGAGAGGTTGGTCATCCCGTCCCAGGAGGTGACGCGGCGCTTGTAGACCCACTCGAGGATCTGGCGGGCGCGGAAGGCCGGCTCGCCCTGGGCCTGGAGGCGGGCGGTGAGCGAGTCGAGGGTCTCGCCGGTGAGCGGCGGCCGCGCGGGGGGGCTGGGCATGAGGCGGGCGGGCCGGGGTTACCGGGCGAGGGCGCGGTTGAGGGCGCTGACGACGGCCTTGATGGTGGCGAGCTCGATGTTGGTGTCGATGCCGGCGCCGAACAGGCCGAGGCCGCGCTCGGTCTTGATCTGGATGTAGGACACGGCGCGGGCCTCGGCGCCCTTGCCGAGGGAGTGCTCGGCGTAGCTGAGGACCTCGAACTTCGGGAGGGGGGTGGCGCCGAGGGCGCGGACGAAGGCGTCGATCGGGCCGTTGCCCTCGGCGGTGAGCCGGTGGGGCTGGCCGTGGAGCGTGAGCTCGGCCTCGCAGTGCACGCTGCTGTCGTGCTCGGTGGTCTTGCACGAGACGAGCACGACGGGGGCGGTGCGCGCGAGGTATTCGGCCTGGAAGGCGGCGTGGATCTCCGCGGCGGTGAGCTCGCGGCCGGTGGCGTCGGCGAGGTCGTTGATGATGCGGCCGATCTCCTTGTGCATGAGCTTGGGCAGCGTGTAGCCGAAGGAGTGCTCGAGCACGTAGGCGACGCCGCCCTTGCCGGACTGGCTGTTGATGCGGATGATGGCCTGGTAGCTGCGGCCGAGGTCGGCGGGGTCGATCGGGATGTAGAGGACGTCCCACGGGCGGTCCGGCCGCTGGTGGGGCCAGGACTTCTTGATCGCGTCCTGGTGCGAGCCGCTGAAGGCGGTGAAGACGAGTTCCCCGGCGTAGGGGGCGCGGGCGGGGACCTCGAGCTTGGTGCAGCGCTCGTAGACCTCGCGGATCCCGTTGAGGTCGCTGAAGTCGAGGCCGGGGTGGATGCCGTGGGTGTAGAGGTTGAGGCCGAGGGTGACGAGGTCGAGGTTGCCGGTGCGCTCGCCGTTGCCGAAGAGGGTGCCCTCGACGCGGTCGGCGCCGGCGAGGAGCCCGAGCTCGGTGGCGGCGATGCCGGTGCCGCGGTCGTTGTGGGTGTGGAGGGAGATGAGGGTGCAGTCGCGGCGGGTCAGGTGCGTGCACATCCACTCGATCTGGTCGGCGTGGATGTTGGGGGTGGCGTACTCGACGGTGGCGGGCAGGTTGAGGATGATCGGGTGGGCGGGGGTGGGGCCCCAGGTGTCGGTGACGGCCTCGCAGATCTCGAGGGCGAAGCTGAGCTCGGTGCTGGTGAAGCTCTCGGGGGAATACTCCAGCTGCAGGCGGGTGCCGGCGGCGACGAGCGGGGCCATCTGGGCCTTGAGGCTGGCGACGCCCTCGGTGGCGAGGCGGACGGTGTCGGCCGGGGTGGCGTGGAACACGTATTCGCGCTGCTTGGGCGAGGTCGAGTTATAGAGGTGGAAGATGACGCGGTCCGCGCCGCGCAGGGCCTCGAGCGAGCGGCCGATGAGGTCCGCGCGGCACGGGCAGAGGACCTGGATGGCGACCGCGGCGGGGATGCGCTGCTCGGTGATGAGCCGGCGGCAGAAATCGAACTCGGTCTGGGAGGCGGAGGGGAAGCCGATCTCGATCTCCTGGAAGCCGATCTTCACCAGCAGGTCGAAGTACTCGAGCTTCTCCTCGACGCTCATGGGCTGGGCGAGGGCCTGGTTGCCGTCGCGGAGGTCGACGGAGCACCAGCGGGGGGCCTGGCGGAGGGTGCGGCCGGGCCACTGGCGGTGGGGCAGGTCGACGGGCGGGAACGGGCGGTATTTGGAAATGGGAGCAGGTTGCATGGCAGCGAATCAGGCGGAAAAGGATGAAGGGGAAAAACCGGCGACGCCATCCCGGAGACGGCGGAAAACCAACCCGACAACGCACGACCGGCCGCTAGGCGGCGATTCGGAGATCGTGCGCCGAGGTAAGTCGGAGGGCCGGAGACAGGAAACGCATGGCAGCGGGGGGAAGTAAGGGAGCGGCTCCGGGGGCTGTCAAGGAGCCCGGCGGGGCGCGGGTGTAACCGGGCGGGCGGCGGCGCGTCTTGCGTGTTGTGCCCGGGTTGGTCCAAATTTTCCCATGCCTGAAGACGAGTCGTTCGATCTGGTCGGCTGCCTCGCCCGTGTTCGCCAGCGCGACCAAGCGGCGGCGCGCGCCCTGGTCGATCACCTCTACCCCCTCGTCGCCCGGATCATCCGGGCGCACCTCCCCCGGCGGGTGGCCGAGGAGGACCTGGCCCAGGACATCTTTCTGAAAATGTTTCACCGACTGGAACAGTACCAGGGGGTCGTGCCCTTCGCGCACTGGGTGTCGCGGATTGCGGTGACGACCTGCATCGACCAGCTGCGGGCGCAGCAGCGCCGGCCGGAGTTCCGCTGGGCGGACCTCTCCGCGAACGAGTGCGACGTGCTGGAGGCGGTGCTGACGGACGAGCGCGACGTGGCGGCGGGCGACGCGCTGGCGGCGCACGAGCTGGTGCACAAGCTGCTCGACCAGCTCAAGCCCGACGACCGCCTGGTGATCCAGCTGCTCGACCTGGAGCAGAAGACGACGGCCGAGATCGCGGCGCTGACGGGCTGGAGCCAGTCGCTGGTGAAGGTGCGCGCCTTCCGGGCAAGACGGAAGTTGCAGAAGCTCTTCCGGGAACTAGAACAACAGGAGCGTCCATGACCCCTTCGCCCCAACCCTGGTCGCGCCTCACCGGCGCCGCCCGCCGCGCCGCCCCCGGCGCGGCCGACGCCCCCGCGGGCTTTGCCACGCGGGTGGCCGCGCAGGCGCTGGCCGCCGAGCCGCCGCCCGCCTCGCTGCTGGAGTGCTGGTCGCTGCGGGCCCTGGCCCTGGCCGGCCTGCTGGCCGTCGGGAGCCTGGCGGGCAACTACGCCACCCTCGTGAGCGCCTGGCAGAACGAGGCGGCGAGCGTGGACGACCCGGTGGCCGAACTCATCGAACTGGCCACCTGACCATGGACAAGACCTGGAAAGTCCTGCTCGCCTTCCTCGGCATTTTTGTCGCCGGCCTCGTGGTGGGCGGGCTGGGCACGCTGCGGGTCCTCCGGCACTTCCGGCCGCCGGCGCTGGGCTCGCCCGAGCAGTTTGGCCCCCAGCTGCTGCGGCGCTACGCGGCCCGGCTGGACCTCACGCCGGCGCAGCAGGAGAAGATCCAGCCGCTGGTCGCCACGGCGGCCGAGGAATTGCGCCAGCTCCGGCGCACCACGCTGCTCGGCTCCCGCGCGATCATCGACCGCCTGCAGGGCGAGATCGCCGCCCAGCTGACGCCGGAGCAGAAGGTCCGGTTTGACCGCCTGCTCGTCGAGCAGCGCGAGCGGATGAAGGGTTTCGCCGGGGAGCGCGGGCGCCGTCCGCGGGACAGCCGCCCGCCGGACGTTCTGCCGCCGCCGCCGCGCTGAAATAAGGTGTTGCGCGGCCGGGGAAGCGGGGCATGGTCCGCACCGGCCAGGTGCCATGCATGGGCAGGCGCGTGAACTCCGCCAGGGCCGGAAGGCAGCAACGGTAACGACGTCCTCCCAGTGCCGTGGAGTGCCTGGCCACCTTTTTTTATCGCGCCGGCCGGCCGCCGGATGCGCGGGCGCCCTCCGGCGCCGCCCGCGGCCGCCGGGCCCGGGAGGCGGGCCGGTCAGTTTTGATTTGCGCTTTGGGATTTCGGATTTGGTCTTGGCCCCAGTGTCCAAGGGTTACCAAGTCATCGCGCGCAAGTGGCGGTCGCAGACGTTTGACGACGTCGTCGGCCAGGATCACGTCGTGCGCACGCTGAAAAACGCGATCACCCGGGGGCGGATCGCCCACGCCTACCTGTTCGTGGGGCCGCGCGGCACGGGCAAGACCTCGCTCGCCCGGCTCTTTGCCAAGGCCCTGAACTGCACCGGCGGCCCGCGGGCGGACTTCGACGTGGACGATCCCGCCTGCCAGGCGATCGCCGACGGCACGCACCTGGACGTGGTCGAGATCGACGGCGCGTCGAACAACGGCGTCGACCAGGTCCGCGACCTCCGCGACACGGTCCGCTACGCGCCGGCGCAGGGGAAGTTCAAGGTCTACATCATCGACGAGGTGCACATGCTCTCGGTGCAGGCGTTCAACGCGCTGCTCAAGACGCTGGAGGAGCCGCCGGCGCACGTGAAATTTGTCTTTGCGACGACCGACCCGCAGAAGGTGCTGCCGACGATCGTCTCGCGCTGCCAGCGCTTCGACCTCCGGCCCATCCCGCCGGCGCTGATCGTGGAGCGGCTGCAGCGGATCGCGCGGGCGGAGCAGATCACGGTCACCGACGCGGCGCTGGCCTGCATCGCGCGGCTGGCGGACGGCGGCATGCGGGACGCGCAGTCGATCCTCGACCAGATGATTTCGTTCTGCGGCGGCGAGATCTCGGAGCCCGACGTGCTGGACGTGTACGGGCTGGCGGCGGCCGACAAGATCGCGGCGCTGGCGGCGGCGCTGGCGGCCGGCGACCACCGGCAGATCGTGGCGATCGTGGACGAGTGTGATGCCAGCGGCCGCGACCTGGTGCGGCTGCTGTCGGACCTGCAGGCCCAGGTGCGCACGGCGCTGCTGGACGCGATTGCGCAGGGCGGCCGCAGCGGCGCGCTGGGGGGCACGGTGCTCACGACGGAGCAGATCACGCGGCTGCTGGACGGGCTGCGCGAGGGCGAGGGCGCGGTGAAGCTGGGGCTGGCGGAGAAGATCAACTTTGAAGTCACGCTGCTGAAGGCGGTCGAGGCCAGCCGGGCCCGGGCGATCGACAGCCTGATCAAGGAACTCGCGGCGCTCGCCGACGAATCCCCGGCCGCCGGCGCCGACGGCGAAAAAAAAAAGGACTGATTGACCGGCTGGAGGCGCGGCTGGCGGCCGGGCAGGCGGTGGACGTCGGGATCGTGGCGCCGGCCACGCCGGAGCCGGCCCCCGCCGGCGGGGGTGCGGCCGACGAGGCGGTGGTGGCGGAGCCGGTCGGGGCGGCCGCGCTGGAGAACGGGGCCAATGTCTGGCCGGACGAGACCGCCGAGGTGGCCTTTTTCGCCGAGCAACGCGAGCAGGGGGCGCCGGTGGCGGCGACCCGGGCGGTGGAGGCGGTGCAGGAGCTGGAGACCAAGGGCACTTTGCCCGCGCTGGACGAGCTGGTGCAGCGGATCCCGGCGGCGGCGCGCGAGCTGATGGACGAGCTGTTCCGGGCGAAGTTCATCGCCGTCAAGCGCGTGCCCAAGGCGGCGCTGAAGGAGTAGGCGCGAGGCGGGTCCGCGCCCCGCCCTAGGTCCAGCGCCCCCCGAGGTCGGCCCGGCCCGCGACGCTGCGGGCGTACCAGTAGGTTTCCACGACCTGGCCGGCAAACGGCGGGAGCAGGGGCAGCGGGGCGCGGCGGTAGAGGCCCTCGGCGACGCCCTCGAAGCGGTCGAGCCGTTCCAGGCCGGCGGCGTCCACCGACCAGACCTCGCCGGAGACGCCGGTGCGGTCGTCGGGGTGGGCGACGAGCCCGGGGTAGCCCTCGAGCTGGTAGAGCCGGAAGCCGGGCGGGGTGCGGGCCGCGCCGACCCAGGCCTGGCCGGCGAGCTGGGCGTGGTTGGTGCACCCGCGCTGGAGCGTGCCGTAGACGAAGAGCAGGCCCATGACGCGGCGGGGCGGCGGCGTCACGCCCGGGGCATCAGCTCGACCACCACGGCCGTGGCGTTGTCCCGGCCGGAGGCCTGGACGGCCTCGTGGACGAGCCGCTGGGCGGGGGACTGGTCGGCGGCGGCGGGGGCGGGATGGCGGATGAGATCCTCGAGCTGGTGGTCCCACAGGCCGTCGGTGATGCCGTCGGAGCAGAGCAGGAAGCGGTCGCCGGGCTGGTGGCCGACGGCGCCGATGTGCGGCTCCATGAACTGGTGGCCGGCGCCGAGGGCCTGCTGCAGGGCGTTGCGGCGGGGGTGGGTGCGGGCCTCGCGCTCGTTGATCTGGCCGCTGCGCCGCAGGCCGCCCACGTAGCTGTGGTCGTGGGTGAGCTGGGTGAGCCCGCCGGCGTGGGGGAGGTAGTAGATCCGGCTGTCGCCGATGTGGGCGAAATACATCCAGTCGGGCGTGAACCAGCCCAGGCTGAGGGTGGCGCCCATGCCGGCGCACTCCTCGTAGGCGTAGCCGAGCTTGAGCAGGTCGACGTGGATGGAGGTGAACAGCTCCGCGAGGATGTCGGCGAACCCGCTGGAGATGCCGGCCGCCGACATGTGGAAGGCGCGGGGCAGGAGGCGGGTGATGCGCTCGACCACGATGCGGCTGGCGAACTCGCCGGACTTCGCCCCGCCCATGCCATCGCTGACCGCGAAGACGAAGTCGGTGCCCGCGAGCGAGGACTGGCCGTTCTTGCCGAGGAAGCGGACCTCATGGCCGTCGAAGGTGAGGGCGAGAAAGGAGTCCTCGTTGTTGGGCCGGAAGCGGCCGCGGTCGGTGAGGGCGGACCAGCGGAGGGGGTGGGCGGGGGCCGCGGCGGGGGTGTCGGGGGAGTCCATGGCAGTCAGCCGGAGGGTTTGAGCGACACGGTGCCGGGGCCGCCCTCCAGCAGGGTCGCGAATTCGAAGTCGATGATGCAGAAGCGCCCGTCGCTGGTGCGGTAGGTGATGTTGCGCAGTTCCCGGTCCTCGTGGCGCACGCCGTAGGCCTCGAGTTCGGCGAACACCTCGGTCTGGCGCTCGAGGCTGAGGTGGTCCACGCGGGTGCCGCAGTTGGTGGTCACGATCTTCAGCTGTTCCGGCTCCACCTCGAGCAGCCGCGGGACGAAGGTGCAGCCCCGGGCCTCCAGGTGCCGCAGGACCCGCACCTCATGGTCGAACCGTTCCTGGGCCTGGTGACCACGGAAGTTCTTGTGCACCCGGCCGTCATAGCCGATGCGAACCAAGGCGCGGGCGGTATCCTTCATCTCGTGCATCAGGGTCGGGGGGGCGGGAGGGCTAGTTTTGGCCCGGGGGGGGCGCTGGCAAGCATGATGACCGGCCGTGGAAAGAGGCGGACGACGGGTTTGCGGGCATAAAAAATGCGGCGAAAGCAACTTCTGGTTGCCTCTGGCATGTAAGGTGCTGGATTCGGCGCTGAGTTTTGAAGATGCCTTGGCCGCCCGGGGCCTTCATGCTCGCCCAATCCCTCCCTCCGCCCCTCCCGTCACCAACCCGATCATTATGGCCAAATACAAACTGGAATACATCTGGCTCGATGGCTACACGCCGCTCGCCAGCCTGCGCAGCAAGACACAGATCAAGGACTACGCCAGCTTCCCGACGCTCGCCGAACTGCCCAACTGGGGCTTCGACGGCAGCTCGACGCAGCAAGCCGAGGGCAAAAGCTCGGATTGCGTGCTGAAGCCCGTGGCGGTCTTCCCGGACACCACGCGCAAGCACGGCGCCCTGGTGATGTGCGAGGTGATGATGCCGGACGCGAAGACGCCGCATCCGTCCAACTCCCGCGCCACGATTCCCGATGATCCGGAAACCTGGTTCGGCTTTGAGCAGGAGTATTTCTTCTACAAGGATGGCGCCCCGCTGGGCTTTCCCGCGGGCGGCTTCCCCGGTCCGCAGGGCCCGTACTACACGGGTGTCGGCTACCGCAATGTCGGCAACGTGGCGCGCGAGATCGTCGAGAAGCACATCGACCTCTGCCTGGATGCCGGGATCAATCTCGAGGGCATCAACGCCGAGGTGGCGAAGGGCCAGTGGGAGTTCCAGATCTTCGGCAAGGGCTCCAAGAGCGCGGCGGACCAGATGTGGGTGGCCCGCTATCTCCTGACCCGCCTGTGTGAAAGCTACTGCATCGACATCGAATGGCGCTGCAAGCCGATCCTGGCTCCGTTCAGCCAGCCGCTCGATTGGAACGGCTCCGGCATGCACGCGAACTTCTCGACCAAGTACATGCGGGAAATCGGCGGCAAGGCCTACTTCGACAAGCTGATGGCGGCCTTCAACAAGCACATGGGCGAGCACATCGCGGTCTACGGACCCGAGAATCACCTCCGCCTCACGGGCCTGCACGAGACGCAGTCGATCGACAAGTTCAGCTATGGTCTCGCCGACCGCGGTGCGTCCATCCGCATGCCGCACAGCTTCGTCAACAACGGCTACAAGGGCTACCTCGAGGATCGTCGTCCGAACTCGGCCGCCGACCCGTATCTGGTCGCCGGCCGGATCATCAAGACGATCCAGACGGTTGCCACGAGCTGAGAGCGCGGCCGCTGACTGGGATTTCATGCACCAGGCGCCATCCCCGTGAGGGGTGGCGCCTTTTTGTTGGGTGGCGGGCGGCCGGGACGTTTTTTCTGGGAAGCCGAGGGGTTGGCCGGCAGCGTTTTCCCGTGCCGCCCGCCGGCGGCGCTTTTTCCCCGATGCCCGCCTCCCCCCTGCCGTCCCGCGCGTCTGTCTGGGAATGGGCCCAGACCGCCCTGCTGGTGGGCAATCTCGGTTGGACGACACTCTGTCTGGGCGGCTACCGGCCCGAAACCCTGCGGATCACGAGCGCGCTGAACGGCCTGCTGCTGGTGGTGCACCTGCTCGGTCGCGCGCTGGGGGGCGACGGTTCCCGGCGGAGCCATCCCGCCGGATGGTGGCTGCTGCCGTTTCTGGCCTACGCCGCGGGGAACGTCCTCTGGCTGACGCCGGTGCCGTGGCTGGGCTGGTGGGACTGGCTGGGCTGGGCGCAGCTGATCCTGGTGTTTTGGGTGGTGCTGAACGGGGTGCGGGCGACGGCGACGCGGACGGTGCTGCTGGGCGGGCTGGTGGCGGCGGCGTCCGTGGCGGCCGCGCTGGCGTGCTACCAGCGTTTCGTGCGGCCGGACTGGCTGATGCTGGGCCGGACGCAGGCGGATCAATTTATCGGCCGGTCGAGCGGGAGCTTCGGCATCCCGAACAGCCTGGCGGCGCTGCTGCTGCTCCTGCTGCCGCTGCTGGCGGTGCTGGCGCTGCGCCGCGATGTGGGCGGGGGGCGGCGCGCGCTGGGCGGCGTCCTGGCGGCGGGGCTGGCGCTCGGGCTGGTGCTGACCGTCAGCCGGGGCGCGGGGCTGGCGCTCGGGCTGGTGCTGGCGGCCTGGCCGCTGGTGGCGGCGCGGGGCTCGCGGTGGCGCCGGGCGGGCCTGACGGCGCTGGCAACGCTGGGGGTCGTGGCGGCGTGCGGGGCCCTGTATTGGAGCGTGCCCAAGGTGCGCGAGCGCGGGCGGCAGCTGGTGGCCGACGCGGGCGAGGTCACGCGCCCGATCATGTGGCGCGGCGCCTGGCAGATTTTCCGCGCGCACCCCGCCGTCGGCGGCGGCGCGGGGTCCTACAATGTGCTCTTCGAGGCCCACCGCCCCGGGCGCTACCAGGACGAGCCCCGGTGGGCGCACAATGACTACCTCAACACGCTGAGCGACTACGGCGCCGTGGGGTTCGCGCTGTTTTTCGGCGTCGGCGGGCTGCTGGCGTGGCGGGCCGGCCGGGGCCGGGCGCCGCGGCAGCGTGACTGGCTCGACGAGCCGCGGGTGGCCGGGGCGCTGGTGGCCGGGGGGGCGGCGTTCGCGCTGCAGCTCTTCGTGGATTTTCATCTCAAGATCCCGGCGCTCGCGATGGCCGTGGCGACGGTGGCGGCGCTGCTGGTCCAGCGCGCGTGGCCGGAGGACGAGGCGCCGGCGCCGGCGACTCGGGCTGGCCGGGCGGGCGCCCTTCTCGTGGCGCTGGCGGTGACGCTGGCGGTGATCGGGTGGGTGGAGCCCTATTATCGCGGCGAGGCGCTGCGGTATGCCGCGCGCCAGTCGCTCAACCGGCTGGCTGCGGGGCAGCCCAGTCTGGCCGAGCAGCGGGCGACGCTGGAGCGGGCCCGGGCCGACCTGGGCCGGGCCGTGCAGGTGGCCCCGGCCAATGCGCAGGCCTGGTCGGATCTGGCCTATGCCACGTCGCTGGGGGCGCGCGTGGAGCCGGCGCGGGCCGGGGAACTGGGCCGCGCGGCGGAAGCCGCGGCGCGGCGCGCCCTGGGGCTTTCCGCGGCCGTCCCGGAATTCTGGCTGCGGTGCGGCGTGGCGCTGGACATGCAGGGCCGGCGGGCGGAGGGCGGCGCGGCCCTGGTGCAGGCGCTGGTGCTCGCCCCGGCCAGCGCGAACGTCTGGTTCTATCACAGCTATCATCTCAGCCTGAACTCGGGCGACCCGGGACTCGCGCTCGCCGCGGTGGAGACCTGCTTGCGCCTTGACCCAGACAACGCCGAAGCGCAATTATTGCGCCATCGGCTGGTGGCTGGCCGGCGTGCGCCCTAACCCCAGGATTTCTATGCGAACCAAATTTTTATCGTGGATGCGGCTGTGTGGTTTAGCGGCGCTGCTGACGGCCACGGCCGCCACCGCCCAGGTGCCGCAAGGCCGGGTGGCCGGCCGCATCGTCGCGGCCAAGGTCAAGGGCACCGTCACCGCGGTCAACACGGCGGACCATTCCCAGCGCGAGCTGAAGGACAACGATGCGATCGCCCAGAACTACGTCGTGACGACGGCCCAGAACTCGAGCGTCATCCTGGTGTTCTCCAACGGCGCGACCATCAACCTCGCCCCGGATTCCACGCTCGCGATCGAGCAGTTCCTGCAGGATCCGTTCTCGACCTCCTATTCGATGGCCACGGCCACGGATGAGCCGTCCACCTCGGTCACGCAGCTCGCCCTGGTGCGCGGGGAGCTCGTCGGCAACGTCAAGCATCTCCGCAAGGACGGCCCCAACGGCTCGTCCTTCACCGTCAACACCCCGGTGGGCGCCGCCGGCATCCGCGGCACCACCTTCCGCATCGTGTTTCGGCCCGACAGCTCGGGCAAGGCGTTCTTCTCGCTCAGCACGGCGGAGGGCGAGGTCATCCTGACCGGGACCACGGCGGTGACCACGCCCGTGCCGACCGGCCAGGAAGTCGTGGTGACGGTGGAGGTGACGGTGGATGCGAAGACCGGGGTGGTGACGGTGACGGCGGCCCCCACGGTGGTGACGCAGGACATCCCGCCGGTGACGCAGGCGGCGATTGCCGTGGCGGCGCAGGAGATCGTGACGTCCAACGCCGCGGTGATCTTCACCTCGGTGAGCACGAACACCAACACGCCGGCCCCGCCGCCGGCGCCGGAGCCGCCGCCGGCCCCGCCGGCCCCGCCGGACAACACGACGCCCGGCGACGGCAAGTAGTCGCCGCTTTTCCCGAGCGCCCGGATCGATCCCGATCCGGGCGCTTGTGTTTACGGGGCCCGCCGGTCCGGGGCCCCGGGGCCGGGGCAAATCTGCTTTCATTCATCCGGTCCGCCCCGTAGTTTCGGCCGCCGTGCCCCCGCAGAAAAAGAAAACCGCCCTGTCGTGGCTGCGCTGGCTGCTGCTGCTGACGATCCCGGCGGTCTGGTGCGTGCTGGGCCACTTCGGGGTGCTGGACGTGCTGGAGAACCAGACGCTGAAGCTGCGCTACCGGTACCGCGGCGAGCTGGCGGCCCCGATCAAGGTCCGGTACGTGGATGTGGACACGCGGGCGATCCAGGAGATGGGGGAGCGGCCCTGGAACCGCGGCGATTTCGCCCTGGCCGCGCAGACGCTCCTGGAGGTGGGGCAGGCCAAGGCGATCGGGTTCGACTTTGTGTTTTCCGACTACGGCGCCTCGAAGATGGTGTCCCGGGCCGAGCTGCGGCGGCGGAACCTGGAATTCGGCAAGGTCATCTACCGGCATCCGGAGATCGTCCTCGGCGCCCAGTACAGCGGCGGGCAGGCCTACCTGCAGGAGGGGCAGCGCAATTTCCCCCTGTGGCGGAAAGGCTGGACCGACCGGACCAAGCACGACCTGCCGGAGCTGCCGCAGGACCCGCTGATCGGCCCGACCTATGGGACGGTCGGCCTGATTGACGTGGACACCGAATACGGCGGCAACGAGGTGCCGCGCTGGGTGCCGCTGTTTGCGGAGACGCCCAACCCGACCTACTACCACCTGTCCCTCAAGCTCGTCCTGATCGCGCTCGGCCTGCCGGACGAAGCGGTGCGGGTGTCGCCGGACACCCTGCGGCTGGTCCGGCCCGACGGCACGGTGGCGGTGGCGATCCCGCTGCGCGAGCGGCAGCTGCTCGAGGTCAACTGGTTCTCGCGCTGGGAAAACCCGGAACTCAACCCGCGGACCAGCCTGGCCGACGTGCTGCTGTACCAGCGGGACCTGACGGACGCGCGGCCCGAGGTGCGGGCGGCGGCGCAGGATTTTTTCAAGCCCTTCGCGGGCGCCATCATTCTCGTCGGGCCGGTGGATCCCATGCTGCAGGACCTGGCCCCGACCCCGTTCAACAACTCGCCCGTGCCGAAGGTGGGCCTGCACGGAAACCT
>CAIKTR010000186.1 GCA_903830425.1 uncultured Opitutia bacterium | reverse complement strand
TGAAGCCAGCATTCTTCACGGCCTGCGTCGTGCTGTGGAAATAACGTTCGTCATAGTTGAACCGCGTGCCCAGGTTCAGTTTCACCTTGCCGTCGAACATTTCGAACGTGTCCGTCCCCATCACGCCACCCAGCCATTGGGTATTATAGGGCTGGTAGAGATTGTTCTGGGTGGTGGCCGAGGCCGTGCTGAGCAGGCCGCCGGGCGCCGGGGGATTCAGGATGCTGAAGGAAAGCAGCCACGGCGACTGCTGGTACTCCGGGTACAGACCCGCCATCGAGGTGTTGGCGTTCCAGCGATACACGTTCGTCCAGTTATTCATGGTGAACGCCGTGACCAGATGATTGCTCAGGCCAGGGGCAAAATCCACGGCATCCCACGAGACGGACGTATCCAGCGTCCACTGCTTGAACATGTAGTCGCCATGCGACGCGAAGATCGTCACCTTGTCGTCGGTCGGCGTCACGAGCGTCGTGCGGCCCGTGAAACCGCCGCCCCAAGACTTCGGGTGATCCACTTCGGTCACGAACTGGAACTTGAAGCTCCACTCGTCCGACAGTTGGCCGGTCAGCACCGTCTGCGTCGAGAACTCCTGATCCTCGCTGTGCGCGCCCGGGAAGTAGTTGTTGGCAATCAGGCTCCGGATCGGACGCCCACTGGCGTCAAGCGGAACCGTGCTATTGCGATAGTTGCGCAGGTTGTATTCCGCGCGGGTCTTAAGCTTCACCTTTGGGCTGATGTCGTACGTCAGCGACGGAGCAAACACCTTCGATTTGGTGAAGTCTCCCTTGAAGCCCGGGCGATCCATGTCGAGGCTGCCGAGCACGAGGCGGAACTGGAGTTGCTTGTTCTTCAGCATCTCATAGCCGACGTCGACCATGCCCGAGTAGAACGAATCCGTGCCGAATGAGAGTTCGACCTTGTTGACCGGATTGCGCCGCGCCCACTTCGGCATCATGTTGACGTAGCCGCCGTACGCGCCGAACGGGCCGTAGAGGAGGGCCGACGGGCCCTTGATGATCTCCAGGCCGTCGAGGTTGAAGTTGCTGATCGGGCCGACGGAAGCCGAGGTGGCCCCATCAACCGCCCAGAACTGCGCGCGGAAACCACGGATGCTCGCTCCTGAAAACACACCGGGCGAGCCATAGGTGGTGACACCGGGCGCCGAGCGGGAGAGTGCTCCCCACGGATCGACCGCACCCATGTCGTCCAGGAGGTCGCGGGTGATGACGCTAACCGAGGCGGGTACGTCGAAGATCTTCGAGGCCACGCGCGATCCGCTCATGGTATCGGAGGCAATGTAGCCTTGGTTGGTTCCGCTTCGTACTTCGAAGGGGCTGAGGCGGACGACCTCCTCCTTGTCCACCGCGGTATCGCTCGAGTTGGCCGCCTGGACGGGTGCACCTGGTGAAGTCGTCTGGGCCTGAACGTTGGCGGTGATGATGAACAGGCCGCTGAGTAGCGCCTGGCGTAGTGCCGTGGGTAGGATTGTTTTCTTAGTAGGCATGGTTACTGGTTTTGTTCGGCTCACTGAAAGTACTCCATTTGCATCATCCCAAACGGGCAACAGCCCGATGGATTGCAGCCCAAAGCGACGCAGCTTCGTGACTGCCACGAGCCGCACCGGACCGCGAATGCTGGGGTATGCATACTTTGGGGAGAGCGCAGTTGCTGGTGCTGTAGCAATACCTGCGCGTAGTAGTAGGCGGAACAACCGGTCAAAACCCTGCAAAATATTTTGGCATTAGTATTTGTTTGGTTACTCCACGGCAGGCACTTCCTCACCTCCGCCGCCCAAAGCAGCCCCCGACGGTGGGGTGCGACACCCTTAGCGCAGGAACTCTCTCCAGGTAGGCAAATTTTGCCGGCGCGGGTACGAATGACTTCAGCTTCCCCGCACAACCGCCTCTGCCTGCAGATGCTCTATCTCGTGGTCGCTCCGCTGGGATGGGCATGGGTCGGGTGGGCTCCAGCCCACGTGCCCGGTCCACGACGTAAAATGACGAGCACTTCCTACGGTTACTTTATCGCAGGAACACTCAGGCGACCACCACGCCGCCGGGCGTGATCCGCACGTCCAGTCGCCGGCCTTGGTGGGTGCCCCGGATCCGCCAGTCGGCGCCTTCGCGCTCCGCCGTCAGCCGGCCCGGCGCGGTGCCTTTCGGCTGCGCGGTGGCCAACGTGAGCACCTCGTGCTCGTTGGCCGCCGCCGACTCGATCTCCGCATAGGGGAAAACGCCATCCGCTACCGGCAGGTCGAGCTGCCCGGTCCGCACCGTGCACGCGCCGACCGCCACCACGGACGCCGCCAGCGTCGCCCCCGGGCGCGTGATGACAAAATTCCCCGCCCCGGAGGTCACCTGACCCAGCGCGTCATCGTTGAAAACCTGGAAGCGCAGCTGCACGGGCTTGGCCGCGCCGCTCAGGCTGACATGGTCGAGCAGCACCAGCACGTCGGGCTTGAGATAAACCGCCGTGCGGCGCACGCGCTTGATCGCCGGCTGCACCAGCGCATAGGCCTCGGTGGCGTCGCTGGTCAGCGCCAGCCAGCCCGGGCCGGTCTGGAACGCGGTGAGCCGCGCCCAGGCCCAGGAGGCGTTGGTGCCCTCGTGGCCGTCGTGATATTGGTGGCCTTGGCCGTCCACCAACACCGCATTGTGCGCGCAGGTCTGCCGCAGCAGCCACCGCGGATTCTTGGGCGCATAGCCGGCCCGCAGCGGGTCGTTGAGGAGCCGTTCGCCATACACTTTGAATATGAGGCTGTTGCGGTCCGCGTGCTCGTGGTTGCCCGGCCCGCCGCTGCGGAAGGCCAGCACGCCGTCCGCCGGCGCCCAGCCGGTGCGCGACACCACCCAGTCGTTGTCGAGCCGCACGTCGAGCTGGTCCGGACCGGGGGCCTTCGCCGGGAGCGAGGGATCGTACCAGATCGCGCCCCAGTGGGACTTCATGACGCCCACGTGCTGGGCGAGGTATTGGGACTGGGGATCCCGGTGCACGCGCGCAACCCACGGCGCCAGGCTCATGTCCAGGTTCACGCCCGAGTCGCCGAAGTTCACGATGTCGTGCGCCGGTTCGAGCACCGCGTACGGCTGCGCCGGCCGGCGCTGCGATTCGGGCGGCACGATCGGCGCCCCCGCCGTCGGCATGCTCATCGCGAGGGCGTAACGCATCGTGCCCGGGTAGTTCAGCAGCGCCCGGTCGTCCACCCCCAGCGTGCGATACATGACCTCCGCAAAGAAGGCCAGGTGCGAGGCCGTGTAGCTCCAGTACATCGGGCCCTCGTCGTAGCTCCCGTCAGGCTGGAACATCTCGACGAACGCCCGCGCGCTCGACCGCGCCAGGGCCAGCCAGCGCGGCGCCTCCGGGTGCCGTCCATGCAGCCAGCACGCCGCGATGCCCAGTCCCGCGATCGGCACCGTCTTGAGATTGGTCGAGTTCAGGATCAGCGGCCAGCGGCTGAGATCCGGCTTGAAGGGGAACTCGTCCTCCGGGTCGTTCGTCCAGCCGCGGACCCGGTCCGGATACTTCATGCCGTAGAGCGTCCGGTAGCAGGCCGCGGCCCCCTTGTCGGCTAGGCACTGTTCCGCCCGGGCCACTTCCGCCGGAGTCAGCACCGGCCCCAGCCAGTCCAGCGCGCAGGCCACCGCGATCGAGGCCTCGGGCGCCCGCTGCAGCCCGATCACGTGCCGGCCATTTTCGAGGAAATAGTCCCACTTGGGAAAATCGCAGATCCGGCGGAGCGCGAGCCGCGCCAGCCCCAGCTGGTCCGCCTCCCCCGTCGTCACGTACTTGAACGCCGCCCGCTCCAGGGCCGCCCGCGCCCGCACCATGTGGCTCCCGTGGTTGGTGTACCGCATCTCCCGCTCAAGAAAGGCGGTCTCCGCCGCCACGCTCGTGTCGGTGGCCTGGTCCATGGTGGACATCTCGCGCCAGAGTCCGGAAAACCGCGCGTCGCGCAGGTTGGCGCGGATGCGCGGGAGGTCGGCGGCGTCGAACAGCAGCCCGGACCGGCGGGCGGCGGTGGGGGGCGGAACCACGGTGGGGAGGGAGGCTGGCATGGAAAGGGACGGCAGCTGCGCGAGCGCCGGCACCCCGGCGGCCAGCAGCGCGGCGCCCGTGACAAACTCACGGCGGCTCAGCCGGCTGGCGCCAGCCGGGGGCAGGGAGACGGGAGCAGAACCAGGCGGGAGGGATTTCATGGGTGGTCATCAGCCGGACCGCGGCGGATGCGGGAGCATGGCCGCGGTGCCGCGCCCCACGCAAGCAACCTTTCGGTTACTTAGTGGCTTGCCGCCGCGCCGGACCCCCGCTTCCCTGCCGCCGTCCGCGCCGTCACCCCATGCGACTCCTCCTGCTCCGCTGCCTGCTCGCCTGCACGGGATTCATCCTCGGTTCCGCTCGCGCCGCCCCGGAACCCGTCATCCTGGCCAACGCCCACCTCGCGGTCCGGGTCGATCCCGCGCACGGCCTCATTCTCGGGCTCAACCTCCCCGGCCAGCCCAACCTGCTCTGGGTGAATCCCCAGCCCCTCGCCTCCCCGCGCCTCGGCGGCTGGGTCAACTACGGGGGCGACAAGCTCTGGTGGGGCCCGCAGCTCGACTGGCAGGCCGTCACGGGCCGCCGTTTCCCGCCCGACGAGGCGCTGGACGGGGCGTGGACCGTCACCGCCGCGGCGCCGGACCGCCTCCGGATGCGCAGCACCGTGAGCCCCTGGGTGGGCATCCGCGCCGAGCGCGAGCTCACGCTTGATCCGGGGCGCCCCGGAGTCGTGATCCGCAACCGCTTCATCCGCGAAACCGCCGGCCGGCAGCGGCTCCAGCTCTGGACCGTCTGCCAGCTGCCGCGCCCCCAGTGGTGCTGGCTGGAGAGCCGCCCCGCGCCCGGGGCGGGCCCGTTCGTCAACCTGCGCCCGGCGCTGGACCCCGGCCAGGCGGTGCAGGCCGACCCCGCGCGCGGCCTCGTGCGCGGCGCCCCCTCGCCAACCGGCCCCTACCTGATCGGCACCCGCGGCCGCTGGATCGCCGCCGTCTACGAGCGCCAG
This sequence comes from uncultured Opitutia bacterium, assembly GCA_903830425.1. GTDB lineage: Bacteria > Verrucomicrobiota > Verrucomicrobiia > Opitutales > Opitutaceae > Opi-474. The sequence continues at coordinate 1,699 of CAIKTR010000186.1, read as the reverse complement.
ATCATCGTCCACCAGGTGACCCCCTTCCCCGACGGCGACTACGCCGAGCACGTTTCGCTGCAGCTGTTCTTCGGTCCCGACTACATCGAGCTGGAGACGCTGGGGGGACTCGCCACGCCCGCCGTCGGCGAGACCATGAGCAACGTCGTCCACTGGCGCGTGCTCCCGCGCCCCGCCCAGCTCACCGCCGCCGAACTCGGCCGGTGGCTGCAGGCGCAGCTGGCGGAGTGACCGGGCGCCGGGTCAGCGCGCGGGGGGCGGCGCGGCTGCCCCTTCCCCGGCCGGGCGCCGCGCGACCCAGCGGAGCACGAAGCCGATGCCGAGCAGGATGAGTCCGCCAATGACATTGATGCTGGACGGCGCGATCGGACGGGACGGCACGAACCAGCAGGCCAGCAGGACCAGGCCGAGCAGGAGGCTGAGATTGCCGATCACGGCGTACACCTGCATGGACCCGTGACCGCCCGGGCGGGGGTCCTCCCCCACCGGTGTCCGCAGGTCCTGGTCCAGGCGGATCGCACGGGCGCTCTTGGGATCGTCGGGCCGCCAGAAAAACGCGGAGATCACAAACACCGTCGAGGAGCCGATCACGGCGCTGTAGACATTCCGCGCATAGGCATGCTCGGGCCAGGCGTTCAGCCCGAGCAGGACGAAGATCAAAACAAAACCCGCGGAGCACGAGGCGATGCCCGACCACCACGGGGTCTTGCGGTAAATCAGGCCGAGGGCCACCGGCATCATGAAGCCCGGGCCGACAATCGAGTAATACTTGAGGGCGAAATCAAACGCGCCGCCCAGCTTTGAGATCACGAAGGCCAGCGAAACCCCGCTCACGCCGATGACGAACATCGTCACCTGCGCCATCCGCATCTGGTGGCGGTCCGACGCCGGCGGCAGCCCGGCCCGCTGCCGCAGCGGCACATACACGTCCTTGGTCACCGCCGCGGACAGCCAGTTGAACGCGTCGTTGGCCTGGCCGAACGTCGCCGACAGGATCGCCGCCACCACGAACCCGATCATGCCGTGCGGCAGCAGCAGCATGGCCAGGCTGACAAAGGAGGCCTCCTCCGGCGCCTTCAGGTTGGGCCAGAGGGCCGCCATGTCCGGGAAGATCAGCTTGGCCCCCATCACCGGCAGCACCCACAGCATGGGCCCCACCACCGAGAGCACCGCCCCCAGCAGGGCCATCCGCTTCGCGTCCCGCTCGCTCGGCACGCTGTTGTAGCGCTGGGCGAAATGCCAGGCCACGTTGTAGCCGAGCAGGCCGCTGATCACGAAGGCCGAGAAGAACCAGAACTCCACCGGCTGCCCGCTCGGCACCAGGTAGTCGCGCGGCAGCTCGTGCAGCATCCGCCGCACCCCCGCGCCAAAGCCGTGCCCGTTGCCCAGGTAGGCCATCGAGATGGGGAAGATCAGCGCCGACATCACCAGGATGATCACGCCCTGGATCGCGTCCGACAGCACCGCCGCCCACAGGCCGCCGATCACGCTGTAGAGGATCATCACCGCCCCCACCACCAGCATGGTCAGCTGCAGGCCGGTGAGCGACAGGCCCGCAAACCCGAAGGTCTCGCGGTCAAAGCCCAGCGCCGCCGACACGAAGATGCACAGGATGTAGATGCCCTGGGCGATCCCCACCACCTGCGGCACGATCGCCGTCACGGTGTAGAAGTAGGTCGTCGAGGGCGAATACCGCTTG
>CAIKTR010000185.1 GCA_903830425.1 uncultured Opitutia bacterium | reverse complement strand
GCCGCCGCGCCCGCCCGCCGCGATCGCCAGCCCCGCCGCCAGCGCGGCCCCCGCGAGCAGCCCCGGCACCGGCAGGAACGCCTGCGCCCGGCCCGCCGCCAGCCCCGCCATCAGCGGCACCACCAGCCACAACAACGGCGCACGCTGGCCTAGGCTCCGGCTGGACATGGACGTTTTCTTAACCCCGCCCGGCCGCGATTGAATGCGAATCCCCGGGAAAATCACCGGGATGCAACCCGCTGGCCCCGGCCGGCCGGCCGATGGTTCATGCCCGGCGCCGCTGCGGCGCCCGGCGCGGGCGGCCGGATCGGCCTTTTCATTCGGGCCCGTTCGTGTTCATTCGTGCTTCCCCATGGCTGCTCCCGACCAGACCGATTTTCTCGCGGCGGACGCCCCGGCGCCCGACTGGCCGGCGGCCGCGAAGCCGGCGCACCAGCCGCTCGCGGCGCGGATGCGGCCGCGGCGGCTCAGCGAGGTCGTGGGGCAGGACCACCTGCTGAAGCCCGGCAGCCTGCTGCCGCGCCTCGTGGCGCAGAACCGCTTCGGCTCCCTCCTGTTCTACGGCCCGCCCGGCTGCGGCAAGACCAGCATCGCCGAGGCCATCGCCCACGAGACCAAGAGCCGCTTCGTGCGCATCAACGCCGTCATGTCCAACGTCGCCGAGCTGCGCGAAATCCTCGCCGCCGCCCGCCGCCAGCCCGCGGCCGGGACGATCCTGTTCATCGACGAGCTGCACCGGTTCAACAAGTCGCAGCAGGACCTGCTGCTGCCCGACGTGGAGGAGGGCACCGTGCGGCTCATCGGCGCGACCACCCACAATCCGGGCTTCTACGTCAACCCGCCCCTGCTGTCGCGCAGCCACCTCTTCCGCCTGGAGCCCCTGCCGGCGGCCGCCGTCGCCGGGGTGCTGCGGTCGGCCCTCGCCGACGCGGAGCGCGGGCTCGGGGCGCGCCGGGTGACGGCGGACGACGCGCTGCTGGCCGACCTCGCCGTGCTCTGCGACGGCGACCTGCGCCGGGCGCTCAATGCGCTCGAGGTGCTGGTGTTCGGCCTGGCGGAGGGCGCGGCGCTCACGCCGGCCGAGCTGGAGGTCTTCGCCCGCGAGCGCCGGATCCGCTACGACGCCGACGAGGACGAGCACTACGACACCATTTCCGCCTTCATCAAGAGCTGCCGCGGGAGCGATCCCGACGCGGCGCTGTACTGGCTGGCGAAGATGCTGGCGGGCGGGGAGGACCCGCGGTTCATCGCGCGCCGCCTCGTGATCCTGGCGAGCGAGGACGTCGGCCTGGCCGACCCGCAGGCGCTGCCGCTGACCGTGGCGGCGCACCACGCGTGCGACTTCATCGGCCTGCCCGAGGCCGAGCTGACGCTGGCGCACGCGACGCTGTACATCGCGACGGCGCCGAAGAGCAATTCCGCGACGCTGGCCCTGGGCGCGGCCCGCCGGGCCCTGCAGTCCGCCCCGGTCCAGGCCGTGCCGCTCCCGCTCCGCGACAAGAGCGGCGCCGCGAGCAAGCAGAACCAGCACGGCCAGGGCTACCGCTATTCCCACGACTATCCGGAGAACATCTCCGGGCAGGAATACCTCGAGCACCCCCTCACGCTCTACACGCCGAAGACGGCGGGGTGGGAGGCCAAGATCGCGGACCGCCTGGCCCGCTGGCAGGGGCTCCGGGCGCAGCAGCCGCGGCCCGGCCCGTAAGGCCCGCGCTGGCCGGCGCTCCTCCCCGCGGTCTCCCGTTCGCCCCGGCCTGCCCCGGCGCCGGGGATTTTACGCTCTGCTTACACTTCGGCTGCGGGATTAAAGTTGAAGGGGAGGGGCAACTATATGCTCATGGCAGTGCCCGTGGAATCCTCCGAAACCAGACCCCTGTTCGTGCCGGAGTGGACCCCGCCGAAATATCCGGAGGTCCTCCAGCGGCTGCGGCAAGTCGCCAACGGGGTCGAGCCCTGCGAGCCTTATCCCGGCCTGCGCTGGGTCAGCGCGAAGGACGACCTGCTCCACCGGGCCCGGCCCGAGGACCTTGAACGCGCCGGCGGCGAGATCCGGACAATCGACGGCCCGACTGTCGGCGACTACGCCCAGCAGCTCGTCTGCTCCTACCTGTCGTCGCAGCTCCTGCCGATCGAGGACGGCGAGGGAAACACGGGCTTTTCCTACTCGGGGGTGGGCATCGCGGTCTTTGAGCCCGGGCCGGCCTCCTATCCCAGCATCCGCCTCACCCCGCAGGCCATGACCGGGATCCGCCAGGCCTTCCGGACCTATTTCGAGGGGCAGGGCGACATCATCTGCGTGGTCTCGCCCGTCTCCATCCCCGTGGGCTACCTCCGCCAATGCGGCCCGGGGATCGCACGGCACATCCTCTACACGGCCGACGTGCTGCAAAACAGCGAGCAGGGCCTCGACGAGGAGCAGGGTCCGCGGGTGTTTGCCCGGGCGATCAACGGGGTGCCGCCCCGCTTCCCGCCCTCGACCGACGTCGCCGAGCTGGAGCGCGCCGGCGCCGCCCACGAGCCCTGCCTGCCCGAGCACACCCACGTCCTGCCGTTCCTGGTCTCGCTGACGCGCCTGGGCGACCCGGCCGCGATCAAGTGGGCCAGCCGGCTCTTCCGCGACAGCAAGGACGCCGCCGGGGCCAAGGGGCAGCTGCTCCTCCAGATCGCGACGGAAATTTTCCGCGTCCACCCGGCGATCTTCAGCCAGCTGGAAATGGAGCCGGAGGTTTCGTTCCTCTCCGGCGGTCCGCTGTTCCGCGACCCCCCGCCACCCCCGGGCGGTTGACAGCGCGCGCCCGCGGCGAGACGGTGGGCGTCCGCCGCGCCATGGACCATCCTGCCTCCTCCCCCTTTGACTCCGTGGCGTCCGCGGTGGCCGACATCGCGGCGGGCAAGCTGGTGATCGTGACCGACGACGAGGGGCGGGAGAACGAGGGCGACCTGGTGATGGCGGCGGCGAAGGCCACCGCCGAGACGGTGAACATGATGATCCGCCACGCCCGCGGGCTCATCTGCGTGCCGACGACCGGCGCGCAGCTGCGCCGGCTCGGGATCGGCCCGATGGTGGCGGAAAACCGCGAGGCGCACCAGACCGCGTTCACCGTGTCGGTCGACGCGGCCGCCGGCATCAGCACCGGGATCAGCGCCGCGGACCGGGCGCGGACGATTGCGCTGCTGGCGGATCCGGCCACGCCCCCCGCCGCGCTGGTGCAGCCGGGCCATCTTTTTCCGCTGCGGGCGCGGGCCGGCGGCGTGCTCGAGCGCGCCGGCCACACCGAGGCGGCGGTGGACCTCGCCACCCTGGCCGGGCTGCCGCCCAGCGGCGTGATCTGCGAGATCCTCAACGAGGAGGGCGCCGCCGCCCGGCTGCCGGAGCTGGTCGAGCTCAAGCGCCGCTTCGGGCTCAAGCTGGTGTCGATCGCCGCGCTCATCGAGTACCGGCACCAGCGCGAGCAGCTGGTCGAGGCGGTCGGCCAGCACCCGTTCCCCTCGGAGTTCGGCGACTTCACCCTGCACCTCTACCGCAGCCGGCTCGACGACCGGCAGCACCTCGCCCTGACGATGGGCCGGCTGGGGCCGGAGCCCACCCTCGTGCGGGTGCACCGCGCGAACCTGCTCAGCGACGTGTTTCGCGCCCGGGGCATGGACAGCCACCATTCGCTGACGGCCTCGCTGGCGGCGGTGGCCCGCGCCGGCCAGGGCGTGGTGCTGTACCTGGAACCGGCGGAGGGCGGCCGCGCTGCGCTGCGCCGGCTGGTGGCGCCCCCGGAGGAGGCCCCGGCGCCGCCGGGCTTCCGGGACCATGGCATCGGGGCGCAGATCCTCGTTGCCCTCGGGCTGCGCCAGATCCGGCTGCTGTCGCACACCCCGCGCAAGGTGGTCGGCCTGGACGGCTACGGCCTCGAGATCGTGGAGCAGATTCCGCTGTAGCGGGAAGTTCGCCGGTCGAAACCCGAAATCAGCCCGCCCGCCCCGCGGCCCGGTTGGCGGGCAGGTCGCGGAGCACTCACCGCTGAGGTGATTGCCTCCCGTGGAGACGGCTTGCGCACGGCGGACTGCGCGCTTCGAATTTCCCCGCGCCGGGGGTTTTGGGTTGCGGCGGGGATTCATCCCGCATCCTCTGTCCGGCTTCTTTCCCATATGAGTCTCGCTGCCTCCCCGTCCCCGGCCCCTGCGGGCCACGCCTTCACCGTCGGTGTGGTGGCGGCCTGCTACAATCCGCGCCTGGTGGACGCCCTGCTCGCCCGCGTGCAGGCGGGGCTGCGGGCGGCGGGCGTGACGGCGAAAAAGCTCACGGTGGTGCGGGTGCCCGGCTCGAACGAGCTGCCGGTCGCGGCCCAGTGGCTGGCCCGGCGCCGGGGGACGGACGTGGTCATCGCGCTCGGCGTGCTGATCCGCGGGGACACGATCCACTACGAGCTGATTGCCACGGCGACCACGCAGGCGCTGCAGCAGGTGGCGCTGCAGACGGGGGTGCCGGTGATCAACGGCGTGATCGTGGCCGAGACCGCGGCGCAGGCGCGGGCCCGGTGCGCGGGCCGGATCGACCGCGGCGCGGAGTTCGCGACCGCCGCCCTGGTGATGGCCGCGCTGCAGCGGAGGATTTCCCCATGAGCAAAGCCCAATTTGCCCAGCGACGCGATGGTCGTGTGGCCGCCCTGCAATACCTGTTCGCGTGGAGCATGAACGCGCCCAAAAACCTGGCGGAGGACCTGCGCGTGTTTTTCGAAAACATGGAGCAGCCCCGCGAGCACTACGCGTTTGGCGAGGAGCTGATCCAGGGCGTGATCGAGCACCAGGCGGACATCGACGCCCGCATCAAGGCCCTGGCGCACAACTGGGAGTTCGAGCGGATCGCGAAGATCGACCTGACCATCATGCGGCTGGCCATGTTCGAGATGCTCTTCCGCAAGGACATCCCGCCGGTGGTCTCGATCAACGAGGCGATCGACCTCTCCAAGCAGTTCTCCAACGCCGACGCCAAGCGCTTCATCAACGGCATCCTCGACCGCGTGAAGGACCAGCTCGGCCGGGACGCCCGCAAGGCGGAATGAGGAGGGAGTAGCGAGTAGCGGGTAGGAGTAGTGAGTAGGAGGAGGAGTAGCGAGTAGTGGGTAGCGGGTAGAAGGAGCGCGTGGTGAGTAGGAGTAGCGAGTAGAGGGTAGCGAGTAGCGGGTAGCGGGTAGAAGGAGCGCGTGGTGAGTAGGAGTAGCGAGTAGCGGGTAGTAGGAGTAGTAGGAGGAGCGGGTGGTGAGTAGGAAAAGTAGTAGCGAGTAGCGGGTAGTGAGTAGTATGAGGAAGGAGTAGCGGGTAGTGGGTAGGAGGAGTGAGTAGGTGTAGCGGGTAGTGAGTGGTGGGTCGGAGTCGTGAGCAGGTGGGGCGGGGCAGAATTCTCCTCGCTACCGGCTGGCTGCCATCCACTAATTTTCCTCCGCCATGTTCGGGCTCTTCAACAAATTCAAGGCCGGGTTCGCCAAGACCGT
>CAIKTR010000184.1 GCA_903830425.1 uncultured Opitutia bacterium | reverse complement strand
CGTCGAGATTTACGCCGACCCCGCCCGGCCCCCGGGCAGCGCCTGCGGCTGGTTCAACTGGATCGGCCTGCAGCACGGCGCCCAGCTCCAGCGCCACCTGCGCCAGGTGGCCCGCTTCGATGCCCGCTGGGTAGACTACCTCCAGCCCGAGACCTTCGCGCCCAGCTTCGAGCCCGCCTACGGCCTGCACCTCACCCGGGACGAACTGGCCGCCGCCCGCGCCGCGCTGGACGCGACCGGCGGCCCGCACACCTCGCCGCTCTGGGAACTCGCCGAGGACGCCCGCCGGCTCGTGCCGGAGGCCATGACGACCGAGTACGTCAACCAGTGGAACGACACGCGGTTCAACCGGGTGCGGGACACCGGCAACCACCTGCTGACCCACGGGGCGAACGCCGCCCAGGCGGCGGTGCTGTTCCGCGACCCGCAGCTCGGGCGGCTGGCCGCGCGGTATGCCATGTGCCTCGCGCACTCCACGCGCTGGGACCCGTCGTTCCTCAGCTGGATGACCGGCTGCCGCTGGGAGCACCGCGCCTTTGTCCCCAGCCTGGTGATGTACGACTGCGCGCTGATCCTGGACCTGTGCGGCGAGTGGTTCACAACCTACGGCCGCGAGCTCCTCCTGCGCCGCCTCGCCGAGGAGGGTCAGGGCACGAACAACTACAACGCCTGGTGGCACACCTACATCTTCTGGTGCAACCAGACCGCCTGGTTCCTGCCCGGCCGCATGTACGCCTACCTCGTGCTCGAACGCACGCTGCCCACCAAATGGGAGCCCTACCCCAAGCCGGTGCCCTCCCGCGTCACGCCCTACACCGACCTGGCACTGGCCGACCTGCTCGACAACCTCGGCAAGATCCTCCTGCCCGACGGCGGCTACACCGAGGGGCCGGGTTACTTCACATTCACCGCGCGCCAGGCGCTGATCACGTTCTACTATTACGCCCGGGCCCGCGGCCTCGAGCCCCGCACCCTGGCCCCGCCCGCCCTGCTCGCCACCGCCGCGATGGCGGAAACCCTCGCCAGCACCGCCGATGACTCCTCGATGATCCTGATCTGCGACGCGCCCTGCATCCCCCAGGAGGGCGCCGCCTTCCTCGCCTGGCTGATGCCGGACTCCCACTGGGTCACCATCTTCCGGCAGTGCCTCGCCCGCACCGGCGGCCGGGCGCTGACGCTCCTCACGGAAAACCTCGCCCGCGGCCTCCCCGCGGCCGGACCGGCGTTCCGCCCCTTCGTCGACATGCCGGCGATCGGCCAGATGGCCTCGCACCGCCGGCACGGCGGCGAGTGGGTCAAACTCTTCCTCATGGGCAACCAGTCCGGCGCCGCGCACACCCACGAGGACAAGGGCTCGTTCGTGCTCGAGTTCGCCGGGGACAGTTTCGCGAAGGACTTCGGCATGTGCGACTACAGCAATCCGCTGTCCGACCTGATGAAGCACGCCCAGCGCCACAACATGCTCACGCCGCTCGCCGCCGGCGGGGTGCGGCCCAAGCCGCAGAACCCCCTCTTCGCCGACCTCACCCCCCGCGGCCGCGGCAACGAGACCTCCTTCCACGCCTCGCTCGATCTCGCCGCCGGCTGGGAGGGCTGGTTCGAGCGCTGGACCCGGACCTGGGATTCCCCCACCCCGGCCGAACTCACGATCACGGACGACTGGTCGATCCAGCAGGGCGAGGGCGTGGTGTTCCATTGGACGACCCCGCTGCCCCTCACGCTCGACGCCGGCCGCCGCCGCGCGGTGATCGAGGGCCGCCGCGGCCGCGCCATCCTGACCTGGGCGGACGGGATCGAGGCGGCCTGCGAGGAGCTGCCGCTGGAGGAAGCCTGCTGGAAGGACGTGCTCCGCCAGCGCCGGGAGGTGTATTTGATGACGACGCTGCTGCCCGCGACCCAGCCCCGCCTCACGCTCATCCAGCGCGGCCGCTCGGGCCGGCTGGTGGTGCGCGTCAGCCTGGAACCCAAGGACCCCGCGACGGGGCCCGCAGCCGCAGCCGCGCAGGCCTGAGCCCAACCGCGACCATGCCGAACGCCCAGCCGTGTCGCCCGGATTTCGAGCGGGTCCGCCGGACCGTCCGGCGGGAGCCGACCGACCGGGTGCCGCTGATTGAGGCGCTGGTGGATTTTTCGATCCAGAGCCAGTTTCTCGGGCGGCCGGTGACCTGCGACGACCTGCCGGCCCAGGTCGAGTTCTGGAGCCAGGCCGGGTACGACTACGTCCCGCTGGTGCTGGGCATGATGCGGCCCGGCCGGGTCACCGAGGACTCCGCGATCTCGCGGCTCCTGCAGCGCACGCTGGCCGCGGACGGGAGCGAGGGGCGGAGCTGGAACCTCGAGCACACGCCCTTCATCCTCGACCGGCGCCGGTTCGAGTTGTTTCCGTGGGACCTGGCCGGCCAGATCGACCTCAGCCCTTTCCACGCGATCCAGCCCCTCCTGCCGCCGGGCATGAAGGTCGTGGCGCTGTCGGGCAAGATTTTCACGCTGAGCTGGATGCTGATGGGGTTTGAACACTTTGCCGAATCGCTCCTGGCCGACCCGGAGCTGGCCGCGGACGTGATCCGCCAGGTGGCCGGCATCCAACTGCAGGCGCTCGATGCCGTCCTTGCCCTGCCCCAGGTGGCGGCCGTGTGGGCGGTGGACGATCTGGCGTACACCCAGGGGCCGATGGTCTCACCCGGGCTGCTGCGGGCGCACATCCTGCCCTGGTACCGGCAGATCGCCGCCCGCTGCCACGCCTGCGGCCGGATGTTCTTCTTCCACTCCGACGGCGACCTCACGACCCTGATGGAGGACCTGATCGACCTCGGGGTGGATGCGCTGCATCCGATCGACCCCACCGCCATGGACATCCGCGAGGTCAAGCGCCGCTGGGGCGACCGCCTCTGCCTGTTTGGCAACGTCGACACGGAACTGCTGCGCTCGGGCAGCGTGGCCGAGGTTGGCGCCCGCGCCCGGGAACTGCTGCAGCAGCTGGCGCCCGGCGGCGGCTACGGGCTGGGCTCCGGCAATTCCGTCCCCTCCTGGGCGCGGCTGGAGAACTACCACGCCATGCGGCAGGCGGTGCTGGAGCCGGCGGCGCCCGGGGCCTAGTAGACGCATTCGGCCGCGGCGGCGGCGAACGCCTTCAGGTTGGCCACGGGGGTCTCGAAAAAATGATCGGAGGCCGAGCAGATGTAGCCGCCGTCCGGGCCGTAGCCCGTGAACAGCCGATGGGTTTCGCGGCGGATCTCCTCCGCGGTGCCGGTGGTCAGCACGTTGAACTGGTCCATCCCGCCGATCATGGCCACCCGGCCGCCGAAGGCGGCGCGGACCTGCGCCGGGTCGGTGATGTTTCCGCCGACCCCGGGCGGGGCGAGCGTCTCGGAGGCGTCGGCCCCGTTCGCGCGGATCAGGTCGAGGATGTGCATCATGCCGCCGCAGGTGTGGTAGGTCGCGCGCTGGCCGATCCGGTGGAGCGCGTCGTGGATCTGCCGGTCGTACGGCAGGCAAAATTCGCGGTGGAGCGCAGGCGAGATGACGGTGTCGCTCCCGGCGCCCCCGCCGGTCTCGATCAGGTCGAACTTCGCGCCGGTGAGCGACTCCTCGATGAACCGGAGCTTCCGCTCCAGCAGCGTGCGCAGCAGGCGGTGCACCCAGTCCGGGTGGTCGAGGCACTCCAGGATCAGCTGCTCCTCGGACATGAGGCAGCAGGCGTGCTGCCAGCAGCCCGCCTGGTCGCCCCACACAAAGCCGCGCAGGATCCCCGCGTCGCCTATCCGGTCGTAAGCCGCGGCGATGGCGCGCGGGTTCAGCCGGGCCACCGGCAGGTATTTTTCGATCAGCTCGACGTCCTCCGGCCGCTTGATCAGGTACTCCGTGATCCAGGTCGTCATGCGGTTGCCCCCGGTCTGGTAGGTCAACACCCCGCCCGGCGTGGTGATCCGGTGGCGGAGCAGCTTGTCGTCGGGATCGTCCTGCACGACCTCCACCTCCTCCCGCCAGTCGGGGGTGGAGACGAGGTACCGCTCGGCGTTGGGGATCCAGAACTGGCCCATCGCCTCGAAGTACTGGATGGAGGCGTCGAGGCCGCAGAACTTGAAGGCGTCGAGGGCGTCCAGGCCCCCGAGCTGGGTGTCGAGGTGGTATTGCTGCCACTGGTGGAGGGTGGCGGGCAGCCGGTCGGGCTTTTCGCGGGCCAGCGCCCGCAGCAGGCGTTCCTTGGGGGTCATGGCGGGGGTGGGTTCAGGGGCCGTGCGGCAGGCCGGCCCAATCGGCCAGCCGGCAGGCTTCGTCGCGGGTCGCGTCGGGCACGATCACGAGCAGGCGGTCGGCCCCGACCGCGCGCACCAGCTCCGGCACCTCCTCGGCGCGCGCATAGACCTGCAGCGCCTTGCCCGAGCGCAGGATCCGCCGCAGCAGGTCGTACCACTGCGCCAGCCGCTCGCGCCCGGCGCCCGGCTGCCACTGGATCGCCTTCAGCTCGCGGATCTCCAGCAGCGCCGCGACGTGCGGAATCATCCCGAGGCCGTCCACATGGAAAAACGGGTAGTCCAGCGCCGCGATCTGGGCGCGAATGGGCGGGACGAGGAACGTCCGGAACATCTCGGCGGAGAGGCTGTAGGCGACGTCCTCCTGCAGCGGAAACGTGCTGCCGGGCGCCCAGATCCCCACCCAGCCGATGCCACCCGGGTTCCCGCTCGCGGCAATCAGGTCGCGCACCTCGCCAAACGCCTTCAGCCAGAGCTCCGTCAGCCGGCCCATCGCCCGCTTCACGTCCTCCGGCCGGTCCACCAGGTCCATCATGAAATTCTCCCCGCCGTAGAGCGCCGCCATCAGGTCGCTCAGCCCCTCGAGCGCGAACGGCGCCACAAAATGATGCCCGCGGGCCTGCGCCACACTCTGCCGCGTGATCGCGAGGATGTGTTCGTAGATCGGCGAGGCGGCGCTCCAGTCGCAGTCCAGCACCTGGTCCAGCGTGGCGAACCGCGGATGGGCCCAGATGGTCTCCCGGTCCACAAACTCGAGGGGACACCCGAGCACGCCGGCCATCGCGCTCGAGCCGTGGTCCACGTAATGGTAGGGCACGGCCACGCCGAAATACTCCGTCGCCTCGATCTCGCGCAGCTTGCGCTCCAGGATGAAGTCCTGGTCCAGCCAGTGCCGGCGCAAGTCGGGCGCCGTCGGCAGCACGGTGCCGGCGCGCGGCACCGCGGCGAGGATCAGCGGGCGCTCCTGCTCGCCCCCGGCCCACCAGTTGCGCAGGCGCTCCTCCACCACCCGCGGCAGCAGCTCCCGGGCGGGTCCCGCGGCGCCGGACGGCAGGCCGTGGTGCGGGGCGGGCGGGCTCATCAGGTTATCCCGGGCGGGGCGGGTTCACCCCTACCCGCCGGCAGGGGGCGGGGCCGGCACCGGCACCGGGGGGGAGAGCAGTCCCTCGCACCCCGGCTGGCGGTGCGCCTCCTCGATGAACGCCAGCATGTTGGCCAGCGGCACGTCGCCCTCCACCGCATGGGAGGGCGCAAACACATAGCTGCCGGCGCGACCGCGCTGCAGCAGGTCGCGGGCCTCGGCCCGCACGTCGGCCACGCCCTTCTTCGGCAGGGTGATCTGGGTGGACAGGCCGCCCCAGAAGGACATTCGGCCCCGGTACTGCTCGAGCAGCGCGCGGACGTCCATCGCCTCGGGCTGGAAGGGATTGAACAGGTTCACGCCGATGCCGGCGAGGTCGTCAAACAGCTCGTCCACGTCGCCGCAGGAGTGGATCACCTGGAATTTGCCCGCGCCGCGCACCGCGGCGTACATGCGGCGCAGCCGCGGATAGATGAACTCCCGCCAGGCGGCCCGCCCCATGATCAGGCCGTGCTGCTGCCCCCAGTCGTCGCCGAAATAGACCGCGTCGATGTCGTACTCCAGCGCGTGCTGGATCAGCTCGAGGTTGTGGTCGGCGATCGCGTCGAACAGGCGGTGGACGAACTCCGGGTTCTCGATGAAGTCGATCAGCAGGTTCTCCATGCCGCGCAGCGACCACGCGCGCTCGAACAGTGAGAAATCGATCGCGAACATCCGGAACCGGTCGGGCTGCTTGGCGATGTCGCCCGGGATCGGCCCGAACAGCCGCGGATCGCGCGCCGACGGGAACTGGTAGCCGTCCAGCGTCGGCTCGGGCAGCTGGCACCCCTCCACCACGCCGATGTCCTTGTCCTGGGAACGGTCCCAGATCACGCCGAAGCGGTCGCGGATCCGGCCGCCGCCGAGGTCGTCGCACGCCCGCATCTGGCTGCCGAGCCCGAGGATGTGGCTGTTGACGTGCGCGTCGAGCTCGCCGGGCTTGATCCCGTAGTGGTGGCACAGTTTTTCCGCCGCCTCGGAGGTGAACCAGAACGACCACGGCACATAGGGGGGTCGTTCACCGCGCAGCACCGCCGACATCACTTCTCGTTTGGTCATGGGTAATAAAAAGGTCGCGCCCGCTCAGCCGGCGAACACCTCGTCGCGAAACGCGAGGTAGTTGGCCAGGGGCACATCGTTGCCGACCTCGGTCGAGCTGCCGATCAGCAGCCGCCCCTCGGCGCCGGTCTCGTCGATCATCCGCCGGGTTTCCCGGCGGACCTCCGCCGGGGTGCCGAAGGGGAGCAGGTGGGTGACATCGAGGCCGCCGGCGAGGATCAGCTTCGGGTAGCGCCGCCGGATCTCGTAGAGGTCCATGCCCGCCGCCTTCTCGATCGGGTTGAGCCCGTCGATGCCGGCCGCGACCAGGTCGGGCAGGATGTCCATGATGTAGCCGTCGGAGTGGAAGATCACCTGCAGGCCCGCCCGGTGGCAGCCGGCGCAGATCCGGGCGACATCGTCGAAGAAGCCCCACGCCTGGAAGGTCTCGCGGGAGAACATCAGCCGCCCCTTGAACGCGACGTCGCTGTAGATGACCGCCAGCGCGGCCTGGTCCGGATGGGCCGTGCGCTCGATGTGGCGCAGCTGGGCCGACTCGATGGCGCGAAACCACCGGAGCACCAGGTCCGGCTCGTCCGCCCAGAGGTAGCTCAGGATCTCCAGCCCGCAGTGGTAGCCGAAGAGCGCCTCGTTGATCGCGGTGGAGGGGGTGCACGCGATGTAGACCGATCCCCCCAGCCGCTGGTTGAAGGCCGCCTGTTCCTGGTGGAACGCGGCGCGCACCGCCGGCGTCACCGCCGGCTCGGACTCCAGCCGCTGGATCTCGCCCGGCAGCCAGCGCACCCAGTCGTCGAGCTCCTTCCGCGCGTGGTCGGACACCCAGCTGGTCCACCGCTGGTGCGTGAAGGTGTTGCCGAACCGATCCCGGCTCGTCGCCCCCTCCGCGCTCGGCGCCAGCAGGTACCGCGTGGCGTCCAGCCCGTGGGCCACCGCCAGGCACAGCGCGCCCATGTCGTCGCGGCCGTCCAGCGGGCGGCCCGCGAAGTGGGCGGTGACCGCATCGTTGGCCAGCAGGTCATAGATGGGGGTGCGGGCGGGGCGTCGGCCCGCGCACGCCTCCCTCACGAGTCCGGCGGATTCCTTCATGAGCGTTTGGTCGGCTTGGATTTTTTGATCTGCTTCGCCGCCGGAGCGGTCAGGTCCTCGGATTTCTCAATCTCGACCCCGCCCACCGCCCGCCGGGCCTCGACCATCGCGTCGGCCCGGACCTGGTAATCGGACGGATAGAGAATTTTCTTCACGGACCGGATGCTGCCGAGGTTGCGCGCCGTCAGGATCAGGGTCTGGGCGCGCCGGCCGGCGGCCCGGTCCGCCGCGACGCCGGACGCGATGAACCGCCGGGCCTTCCGGAGGATCAGGTCCTCCTGGCGGCCCAGGATCTCGCGCACGGTGGCCACGGGGTTGGTCTTGAGCCGGGTGCGATCCACCCCGCCGCAGAGCAGCTCCGCCCGGAGCAGGTTCTCGAAGCAGTACGCATAGTTGAAGGGATGCACGATGTGCGGCGCATCCGGCAGGGTCGGCGGCCACTGCCCGTCGGAATTGTAGGAGTTGGTGAGGTGGTACCACGCGAGCCGCAGCTGCTCGGCCGGCAGGCGCGAGCGCTGGAGCTTGGCGCGCACCAGGTCCTGCCACGGACGCAGCAGCCGGGCCATCGGCGTCTGCGCCCACGTCGAGGAGTAGGCCCCGTGCCACGCCCGGTCGTCGTCAAAGCTGATCTCCTCCGCCAGCGGCGTCAGCTGGCAGGCCTCGTCAAAGGTGCAGAACTTCCCGAGCTTCTGGCACGCCCCGATCAGGTCGATCAGCTTCTGCCGGGAGTCCGGCGTCGCCTCGAAGACGTTGTCGGGCTTGTTCTGGTATTTCAGCCGGAACCAGCCGTTGGTGCCGACATACTCGGCGTCGTCGGCGAAGATGATCAGCGCGCCCTCGCGCTCGCCCGCCGGCTGCGCCGAATACTTCCGGATCAGGTCGAGGTACTTTTCCAGCGTGTAGCCCTCCATGCCCATGAAATAGCGGACGCCGAACTGCGCGATCCGGTCGGTGCGCAGGAACATGCGCAGCCGGTCCTGGGGCACGCCGGCGATGGCGTTGAACGGGAAGTGGATCGCGCGCTCCGTCCCGGGCAGGTCGTGCGCGAAGCCGAAGTGGTAGAAGGCCCGGTCCTTGGTGTGCTCCGCCGCGTAGATCTCGGGCCGCAGCGGCTTGCCCGTCGCGTCACACGAGCGGCTGTAGGCCTCGAAGTCCCCGATCAGGTTCGCAAACCCGGCGGCGGCCACCTGCGCGGGCACCGTCGAGCGCCAGCCGCACTCCGGGTTCCAGAAGCTGCGCGGCGTGAAGCCGAGGTGGCGCTGGAAGGCCTCGTTGGCAAACCGCAGCGACCACAGGCCGTCCTCGGCGGGAAAGTTCGGCAGCATCGGGTGGGCGTAGGGCGAGCCCATGAACTCGCACCGGCCCTCCGCAATCGCCTGCTTGAGCTTGGCCAGCACGTCCGGACAGCGCCGGGCGATCTCCTCCACGGTGTAGCCCGACGCCTCGAACACGAACTTCACGCCGGGAAACTTCTCCCGCATCGTGTCCAGCAGCATCTCGTAGCTCTGCCGGATGACAAACTCGTAGCGGTCCGGGGTGAGGTAGGCGTAGTTCAGGTTCGCGTGGAAGATGACGACGTAATTCATGGCGGCGGGACTGTCCGGGGTGGGAGGATCGCGGGGTGGAGTTTGCCGCCGGCTGAGGCCTGCGGCGCTGATCCGTAAATACAGTCCGCCGCCGGCACCACCGGCAATGATAAGAATAGCTCAAATATTGCTCTGGATTTGGGCCCGCCCGCCCCACCCTGCGACTGGCCAGCGGTTTCACCGGCGCCTTCCCGGGACAATATATGCGCGGTGCCTGCAAAGCCTGCATTGCCCGCGGGCCCGCTTTCGCGCTTAGTGGGCTGAGGCCCGCGGTCCCGGACAACTGCCGGACCGCTCCGCCTCCCCCGCCTCGCACGACCAACCATGACCTTCCGCCAACGCCAGCTGGCGGCCATCACCGGCCAGCCCACCGACCAACTGCCTTGGGCTCCGCGCCTGGACCTCTGGCACATCGCCCAGCGGGCGCGCGGCACCGTCCTCCCGCGCTTCCAGGGGAAGAACACCGCCCAGCTCGCCCGCGAGCTGGGCATCGCCTGCCACGCCGTGCGCGCGGACTACACCCAGCCGCGGGATCCGGCGGACCTCGCCCTCAAGGGCCTGGGCTGCGACAACCACCCCGACTATCCCTTCCGCGTGGAACTGCGCGGCCTCGCGATGGACTTCCAGCACGACCGGGAAAACCTGCGGACCACGATTCACACCCCCGCCGGCCCGGTCTCCTTCCATCTCCACCAGTCGGCCCAGATGTCCCGCGACGGCATCTCCCTGCCCTTTGTCGAATCCTACCCGATCCGCTCGCCCGACGACCTGGAAGCCGTGGCCCAGGTCTTCGAGCACCTGGTCGTGGTGCCCACCCCGCAGGGTTATGCCGCCTTCCGGGACCGCGTCGGCGAGCAGGGCCTGGCCGTGGCGAGCGGGCTGATCGCAGCCTCCCCCGTGCACCTCCTGCTGCACGACCTGATGTCCATGGAGCAGTTTTTCTACCTCTACCAGGACGACCGTCGGGCGGTGGAGCGGCTGGCCGCGCGCCTGGAGCCCTTCTTTGCCGCGGCCCTCGCGGCCGTGGCCGACTGCAGCGCCGAGGTGATCTACTGGGGCGCCAACTACGACCAGAACCTGACCTGGCCGGCCTTCTTCAGCGCG
>CAIKTR010000183.1 GCA_903830425.1 uncultured Opitutia bacterium | reverse complement strand
TCGGCGGCAGCCGGCTCGAACTCGCCCTCGACGGCCGCGCCGAGCGGTTTCGCGCGCGCACCGGCGTGGACGAGACCAGCGGCTGGCTGACCACCGTCCGGTTTCTCCTGGTGGGCGACGGCCGCGTGCTTTACCGCGGGCCCTGGCAGCAGCGCGGCGGGCCGGCCGTGGGCGTCGACGTCCCGCTGGCCGGCCTCCGGCGACTCGTCCTGGTGGCCGATGTCCGCGGCGATCCCCACGCCCGCGCCGACTGGCTCGAGCCCGTCGTCACGCACGCCGGCGCCGCCCCCGTCGCCGCCCCGCCCGCCCCCGAGCCCGACACCCTCCCGCCGCTCCCGCCCGGGCCGGAGCCGCGCTTCCACGTCCCCGCCCGCGTCGGCGTGCGTCCCGGCCACCCGTTCCTCCAGCGGGTCAACGTCTCCGGTGCGCGCCCCCTGCGCCTCACCGTCGACGCGCTGCCCGCCGGCTGCACCTTCGATCCCGAGCACCAGGTCATCCAGGGCACCGCCCCGGCGGCCGCGGGGGAGTGGATCGTCCGCCTCGCCGCCGAGAACGCCCACGGCCGGACCGCGAGCGAGTTCGCCCTCGTGGTCGGCGACACGCTCGCCCTGACCCCGCCGCTCGGCTGGTGCTCGTGGTACTGCATGTCCGGGAGCGTGTCCGCAGAGCGGGTGCGCGCGGCGGCCGCGGCCCTGCTGCGCACCGGGCTGGCGGACCACGGCTGGACCCAGGTGAACCTCGACGACTTCTGGATGACCCGGCCCGCGGCGGACAGCGCGGTGCTCGCCCAGCTGCGCACGCGCGAGGCGACCGGCCGCCTGGCCGGCTACTGGAAGGCGCCGCTCGACGAGCCCGACCTGCGCGGCGCGGCCCGCGACGCCGAGGGCCGGATCCGGGCGAACGCGCGCTTCCCCGACATGCCCGCCTACACGGCCTGGCTGCACGCGCGCGGCTTCAAGGCCGGGCTCTACAGCTCGCCCGGCGTGGTGACCTGCGGCGGCTGCACCGGCAGCTTCGGCCACGAGGCCGAGGATGCCGCCCAGTTTGCCGCCTGGGGCTTCGACTTCCTCAAGTACGACTGGTGCTCGTATTACCTCGAGGCGCCCGGGCTCGAGCGCGCGGACTGGATGCGGCCCTACGCCCGGATGG
Source organism: uncultured Opitutia bacterium (assembly GCA_903830425.1). Lineage (GTDB taxonomy): Bacteria > Verrucomicrobiota > Verrucomicrobiia > Opitutales > Opitutaceae > Opi-474. The sequence continues at coordinate 9,274 of CAIKTR010000183.1, read as the reverse complement.
GGGCGGCGCTGCGGGCGCAGCCGCGCGACCTCGTGTTCAGCCTCTGCCAGTACGGCCTCGCTGCGGTCGAGACCTGGGGCGCGGACGTGGGCGGCCAGCTCTGGCGCACCGGCAGCGACCTGAATGACACCTGGGGCGCGATCTCCGCCGCCGGCTTCTTCGGCGAGGAGCGCGACCCCGCCACCGGGCCCGGCCGCTGGAACGACCTCGACATGCTCATGGTCGGCCGGATCGGCTTCGGCGGAAAGCTGCACTCGGTGCGCCTGACCCCGGACGAGCGCCGCACGCATTTCGCCCTCTGGTGCCTGCGCGCCTCCCCGCTGCTCCTCGCCGGCGACGCCGCCTCCCTCGACGACGCCACCGTCGCGTTTCTCGCGAACGACGGCGCCCTCGCGGTGAACCAGGACCCCCTCGCCCGCCCCGCCCGGCGCGTGGTGCTCAGCCCGACCACCGAGGCCTGGGTGCGCCCGCTCGCGGGCGGCGCCTGGGGCGTCGGCCTGTTCAACCGCGACGAGGAGGCGGCCCCGGTGCAGGTGGCCTGGCCCGAGCTCACGCAGGAGCCCGGCGCGTGGCAGGCGCACGATCTCTGGCGCGGCGGTGCGGCCGCCGGCGCGGCCGCGGCCGACTGGCAGGGCACCGTGCCCCGCCACGGGGCCGTGTTCCTGCGCCTGGAGCGCCCGGCCCCGCGCTAACCGAGGCGCTGGACAAACACGTTGCCCTGTGCGGAGGCCTTGGTCGAGGCCAGCGGCCGCACCGACGGCCGGTCCACCCAGCGACCCTCCACCGTCACGCACCGCGGATAGGCCGGCAGCCCCCGCTCGTTCTGCTGCAGCATGGACACGACGCTGCGGACCGCCGTCTCCCCGAGCAGGTCGAGCTGGATGTCGATCCCGGCGATGCCGCCGCAGGGCCCGTAGAGGCTGGCGAGGCAGACCCCCAGCTTGTTCGGCACCTCATAGCCCAGCTCGGCGATCCAGGCCAGGTGCTGGAACGCCTCGTGGCTCAGGATCACGCCGTCGACGCGCTGCGCGCGCAGCCACTGGCGCAGCGTGGCCTTGGTGACCTTGCTCGTGATCAGCGGGACGACCCGGTCCTCCACCGGCAGCAGGTACTGCTCTGCCAGGAAGGAGCCCGGGACGATGCCCAGGCTGCGCTCGAAGATCTCGTACTGCAGGACCAGCCCGATGCGGCGGTAGCCGCGCGCGCGCAGTTCCGCGATCGTCAGCCGGGTGTTGAACGCGTGGTGCGTGCACACCCGGTGGACCCGGGGGCGGGTGACCGAATAGCCGATCGCCACCGTCGAAAAATGCTCCCACTCCAGGTCCGGCATCGGGGAGGGCAGCGGCAGCCGCGGCGACAGCAGCACCCCCTGGATGCCCCGGGCCCGCAGCATCCGGCTCATTTGCGCGCCGGTCATGCCGGGCGCGTTGATCTGGAAGGATTCCAGCGCGAACCCCTGCGACTGCGCACAGGCCGCCGCCGCCGCGACCATCTGCTGCTCGGTGGGGTTGCGCTTCAGCTCCTCCGGGGCGTACGTGGTGATGCAGGCGATCACCCCCGCAAAGTGGCTCGTGCTGCTGCGCCGGTAGGCCGAGAGCGCCGACAGCATCGCGTTGTGCGTGTAGCCGAGCGCCCGGGCCGCGGCATGCACCTTCGCCGCCGTGGCCGGATTGACCCGCGGGCCGTGCCGGAGCGCCAGCCCCACCGTCGTGAAATGCACGCCGGCGACCTTGGCAATATCCCGCAGGGTGACGCGTCGTTCCATGAGCTTACTCCTCGGTCGATTCGGCGTTTGCTACGCGGGGAAGGTTCGGGCGCAACGGGCGGGGGAGGTGGGGCAACAAGATCGCAGGCAGGGTCCCGTTATTGGCCGAGGTTGGGCCGTTCGGCAACTACAGTTATGATTGCTGGTCCCGGACGGGGATTGCCCGGCGGGCCGGAACTCCTATGCCTGACCCACCCCCATGCGCCTCACCCCGATCAACAGCGCGGAAGCCATCTTCGAGCCGTTCTTCGAAGAACGCCTGCGCGAATTCGACCGCTGGCAAACCGACACCCCGGGCGTCGTCGGCCTGAAGTTCGCCCCCGGCTGGTCCTTCTACACCTTCAGCTGGGAACAGCCCGCGCCCGACGGCCGCGTGCTCCGCCTGCACCGGCGCTACGACGACCTCGACTGCTCCGCCTACGACCGGCTGATCGTCTGCCTCAACCTGCCCGAGGACAGCGTCATCCACCTCACGGCCGAGACCGACGCCGGGACGCGCACGCGCACCGGGCGGCCCTGCGGCGCCCGGCGCCACGAGGAATGGCTGGCCCTCGAGGGCGCCCGGCGGATCCTCGCCCTCACCGTCGAGGTGCGCCACCCGCACCCGGTCGCCAGCTCCGGCTGGCTGCTGTGGTTCGGCCTGCAAAGCACCGCCCGGCTGCCCGACCATCTCGCCCAGTGGGCCGGCTACGACGAGCAGTGGGAGCGCTACCTGCAGCCGCCGGAGTTCCAGCCGACCTTCACCCCCACCTACGGGCTGATGATTAACGCCGAGGAACTCGCGGCCGCGCGCCGCGACTTCGCCGGCTCCCCCGCCGTCCGCGAACTGCGCCAGCTGGCCGAAAAGGCCCGGGCCGTGCGGCCGGAATCCCTCATCGGCGAGCACACCAATTTCTGGAACTTCAATGTCTTCCGCCGCGAGCGCGACATGGGGAAGCAGATCATGCTGCACGGGCCGTTCGCCGCCCAGGCCGGCGTGCTCTGGCAGGACCCGGAACTCTGCCGCCTCGCCGCGCGCTTCGCCCTCAGCCTCGTGCACTGCGACCACTGGGAGGACGTCTTCTTCGCCCACATGCGCGGCGCGAACTGGGACCAGCGCGGCTTCGCCCAGTCCCTCGTCGCCTGGGACTGCGCCATCATCCTCGACCTGTGCGGCGAGTGGTTCACGCCCCTCGGCCGCGACCTCCTCCTGCGCCGCCTCGCCACCGAGGCGCACGGCGCCATGTGCCACGCCTCCTGGTGGTGGGAATACATGTACCACACCAACCAGCTCTGCGGCATCACCCCCGGCCGGCTCTACAGCCTGCTCCTGCTCGAGCAGTGCATGCCCGGCAGCCCGGGGAACTTCCCCCGGCCCCCGTCCCGCGTCGCGCCCCATACCGACCTCGCCTGGGACAACCTGCAGGAAAACCTCGCCCACGCCCTCCTGCCCGACGGCGGCTACGTCGAGGGCCCGTCCTACTTCAGCTGGGTCGCGCAGCAGACCGCCGTCTCCGCCCTGCTCTACAGCCGCGGCCGCCACCAGGAGCTGCGCGCCCGCGTGCCCGCCCCGCTCTACCGCACCGACCGGCTGGCCGAGATGCTCCTCTCCACCGACGACGGCCAGGACATGATCCTCACCGGCGACGCCAACTTCGTCTTCGGCGAGGCCCTCGCCTTCCTCGCCTGGCTCATGCCCCAGTCCCACTGGGTCACCCTCTACCGGAAGTCCGTCCAGCGCGCCGGCGTCGCCCCCATGCTCGCCATCCTGCGGCTCGACCGCGAGATCCCCGCCTCGGGCCCCGCCCTCCGCCCGTTCCTCGAGATGACCGACCTCGGCTACCTCGCCTCCGTCCGCCGCCTCGGCCCCGAGCTCGTGAAGCTGTTCGTCCTCGGCAACCGCGCCCACGGCGACCACCAGCACGAGGACAAGGGCAGCTTCGTCCTTGAGTGCGCCGGCGACAGCTTCGCCTTCGACTTCGGCTGCGTCGACTACGCCAACCCCGTCGCCAACCAGCTCAAGCACGCCCAGCGCCACAACATGCTCACGCCCTGGTGCGACACCGAGCGGCCCGCCCCGCTCAACCCGATTCCCACCGACGTGAAGCCCCAGGGCTCGGGCGACGCCACGCGGTTCCACGCCACGATCGACGCCACCCCCGGCTGGGAGGGCTGGTTCACCCGCTGGCACCGCACCTGGGATTCCCCCACCCCGGACACCTTCGTCATCACCGACGACTGGGCCGTCGCCCGGGGCGAGGGCGCCGTCTTCCACTGGACCACCCAGCTGCCCATGCGCCTCGACGGCAACCGCGTGCTCATCGAGGGCCGCCGCGCCACCGCGGAGCTGACCTTCCCGGAGGGCGTCGAGGCCCGGCTCGAGTCGCTGCCCCTGATGGATCCGCGCCGCACCGCGGTCGAGGCCCGCTGGGAGGTCATCCAGTTCGCCTGGAAGCACGCCACCACCCAGCCCCGGCTCACCCTGCGCCAGCGCGGCCGCCACGGCACCCTCCGCGTGGTCGTGAAGCTCACCCTGCAGCCGCCGGCCTGAGCGCGGCGGCGCTCAGAATTCGTCGTAGGCAATCTGCCCGGCCGGCACCCCCAGCCCCGCCAGCATCTGCGTGCAGGCCTTGATCATCTGCGGCGGGCCGCACAGGTAGTACTCGACCGCCGCGGGACTGGGATGCGACCGCAGGTACTGGTCCCGCACGACGTCGTGGATGAAGCCGGTGGGGCCGGTCCAGGCGTCCCCGTCCAGCGGCGCGGAGAGCGCGACCTGGAAGGTGAAGTTGGGATGCGCCCGGGCCAGCCCGGCAAAATAGTCGTCGTAGTAAACCTCCTGCCGCGCCCGCGCGCCGTACCAGAAGCTGACCCGGCGCGCGGTGGCCTGCGTCTCGAAGAGATGCGAGAGGTGCGCCCGCAGCGGGGCCATGCCGGCGCCACCGCCGAGGTAGACGGCCTCCTTTTGCGTGGGCTTGAGGTGGAAGTCGCCGAAGGGGCCGATGGCGTTCACGCGGTCGCCGGGCCGGAGGCTGAAGAGATAGGCGGAGCCCACGCCGGGCGGGCAGTCCTGGCCCGGCGGCGGCGTGGCCAGGCGGACGTTGAAGCGCAGGGTGCGCTCCGTGGCCGGGTTGCTGGCGAGCGAGTAGTTGTTGCGGCGGCCGCCCGCCGGATGGCGCGCCACGAGGTCGCGCAGGTGCTGGGTTTCCCAGACGCGGGCGTGCGGCTCGGGCAGGTCGAAGTCGCGGAAACGGAGCTGCTCGTAGGCGGGGATTTCGACCTGCAGGTAGTCGCCGGGCTGGAACGCGATCGGTCCCGCGTCCCCGACCGGCTCGAGGACGAGCTCCCGGATGAACGTGGCGACGCTGCGGCTGGAGACGACGCGGAGGGCGTGGGGCTGGGGCGGGCGGGCGCCGGCCCCGCCGGGGCGCGCGAGGTTGAGGCACAGCCGCCCGCCGCGCTCCTCCAGCGGATAGGTGGCGAGGCCGCGGCAGATCGGCGCCCGGGCGGGCGAGCCGTCGGCGAGGTGGAAGCGGCCGTTGTGCTTGGGACACTCGATCAGCTTCCCTTTCACCAGGCCGTCGGCGAGGTGGGTGTTGCCATGGGTGCAGGTGCCGTCGGTGGCATGGAGTTGGCCGTCGCCGTCGCGGTAGAGCGCGTAGGTCCGGCGGCCGTGGTCAAACCGGAGGGCCTCTTCGCGCCCCAGGTCGGCCGCGGCGCACACCTCGATCCAGCCGTCGGCGTCGGGACGGGCGTCGGGCGTCCGCGCGGTCACCGCCGGGCGGGTCGCCGGGGCGGGCAGCTGGCGCTTGACGTGGTAGGCGGGGTCCCGGACCTGCCGGAGAATCGTGGGGATGATCTCGCGATAGGCCGCGCGGAGCCCGTCGTAGGGCACGGGCATGTCGTCCTTCAGCGCGGCGTGCAGCTCCGGCAGCGCGTGGTAGGGCACCAGCGGGAACATGTGGTGCTCCACGTGATAGTTCATGTTCCAGTACAGGTACCGGTGGATCGGGTGGAGGTAGACCGTCCGGCAGTTCAGGCGGTGGTCGAGGACGTTTTCCGCCAGCCCGGCGTGCTGCGTGAGGCCGTAGACGACCATCAGCCACGAGCCGTAGAGGTTCGGGAGGCCGACCAACATCAGCGGCAGGAAGCTGCGCGTGGCGAGCGCGAGGCCGAGGACGCTGGCGTAGATCAGCACGTAGAGCCGGGCCCGGAAGAAGATCTTCGGGCCCTCGCTCGCGGGAATGAAGGTCTGCTCCGCGGCGGTCAGGCGGCCGAGGGCGTGCGTCAGGATCTGGCGGAAATACTTCGGGTACCCGCGGAGGCTGAAAAAACCCAGGAGCAGCCCCGGCACGTCCGGCGGGCGGGGCACGGCAATCTCCGGGTCGCGGCCAACGATGATGGTGTCGCTGTGGTGGCGGATGTGGCTCCAGCGCCAGAGGGTCGATTCGCGCAGGACCATGAAGGAGGCCAGCTCGTAGAGGGCGCGGTTCATCCAGTCGGTCCGGAAGGCCGTGCCGTGGCCGGACTCGTGCCAGCGCGAGTCCGACACCGAGCCGTAGAGCACGCCGTAGGCCGCGAACGGCAGGATCGCCCACCACGAGCCCCAGAGCGCGTAGCCGCCATAGCCGCTCCCGAGCAGCAGGGCGAACCACAGCAGGGTGTCGCGCACCGCCGGACCGTTGCGGCGCTCGAGAAGCCGGCGGAGGGTCGCGCGCGGCACGGGGCAGGTGTACCAGTCCGCCTCTGCCAGGCCTTCCGCCACGGCGGCGGCGGCGCGGCGGCCGGTCAGGCCATAGTCCAGCGGGGGCGGGGGGGGCGGGGCGGGGGTGGTGGGGTCGCTCATGGGGTAAAAAGCTAGCGGGCCGAGAAGGCGTAGATCGTGGTCCGGCGCTGCGGCTGGCCCGGCCGCACGAGGATGTCGCCGAGGTCCGGCCGGCTGGCGCCGTCGGAATAGCCCTCGCACTCCAGGCACAGCCCCGCGTGCGGCCCGTAGGCGCGTCCGGATTTTCCGACCCGGGTGCCGTCCAGCGCATACCCGGTGTAGAACTGCAGGCAGGACTCGTCCGTGAAAACCTCGAGCACCCGGCCCGAGCGCGGCTCCACCAGCCGGGCCGCCAGCGTGGGCGCCGGCGGCGCCGCGGCGCCCGGGGCGCGCAGCAGGTACAGGTCGCCGTGGGCCTTGAACAGCTGCGGCATCGCCTCGCCCAGCCGGCGCGGCCGCCGGAAATCGCCCGCCTTCCCGGCCACCGGCTCCCGCCGGCCCGAGAGCGTCATCGCCTCGTCCGTGGGCACGAGTTCCTCGGCCAGAATCTGGAGCTCATGCTCCGCCACCGTCCCGGCACCCTCCCCCGCCAGGTTGAAATAGGAATGGTGCGTCAGGTTGACCGCGGTGGTCCGGTCGGCCACCGCCTCGGTCTCGATCCACAGCGCGTGCGCCGGCGTCAGCGTGTAGGTGACCGCCAGATCCACGGCCCCCGGGTAGCCCTCCTCGCCCTCCGGGCTCCGGTAGGTGAGCCGCAGCGACTCGGCGCCGTCGGCGCGCGGCTGCGGGCGGGCGGTCCACACGCGACGGTCGAACCCGACGCGTCCGCCGTGCAGGTGGTTGTTCCCCTCGTTGCGCGGCAGCTGGAAGTCCCGGCCCTCCACCGTGAGCCGCCCGCCGCTGACCCGCCCGGCAATGCGGCCGATGATCGCGCCGAAGAAGGGATGCCCGGACGCATAGGAGGCCAGGTCGTCGAACCCCAGCACCACGTCGGCGAACCCGCCGTGCCGGTCGGGCACGCGCAGCGAGGTGACGATGCCCCCGTAGGTCAGCACCTGCACCGCGGCGCCGGCCGCGTTGGTCAGGGTGTAGGCCTCGACGGATTCACCGGAGGCGAGCGAGCCAAGGCAGCGGGAGGTCATCATGGGGCGGCGGTCGTGGGCTGGGAAAATTATTCGCCTAGGACACGATCCGCCGCGTCCCCGTCCGGGCCGAGTCGTAGATCGCCTCGATCAGCGCCACCGACCGCCGGCCTTCCTCCCCCGGCACGGCCGGCGCCCGGCCCTCGCGGACGGCCTGGGCCATGTCCGCCAGGATCCGGCGGTGCCCCTCGAGCCCGATCGCGCGCGGATCCGCGCTGCCCCCGCCGATCGCACTGCCCCGCCCTCCGGCCCGGAGGGCCTCGTCGCCCGGGCGGGCCTCGTCAAATTCCCACCGCACGATCGCGTCGTCCTCCAGCGTGACCGACCCGCGGCTGCCGCTGAGCTCGATCCGGCGGCTGGACCCGGGCGCGCAGGAGGTCGCGCATTCGATCACGCCCAGCGCCCCGTGGGGAAAACGCAGCAGCGCGGTCAGCGTGTCCTCCACCTCGATCTGCCCGTGCGCCAGGGTCGCGGCCAGGGCGCTGACCTCCGCCGGCATGCCGGCCAGCCAGAGCAGCAGGTCCACCGCGTGGATCCCCTGGTTCATCAGGGCGCCCCCGCCATCGACCGCCCAGGTGCCGCGCCAGCGGTTCGCCCGGTAATAGTCGTCCGTGCGCCACCACTTCACGTAGGCGCTGCACAGCGTCAGCCGGCCCAGGCGCCCGGCGCGGACCGCGTCCGCCACCACCCGCGCGCCGTCCCCCAGCCGGGCCGGCAGGACCACGCCCACGCAGCGGCCGGCGGCGGTCGCCGCCGCCAGGATGGCGTCCACCCGCGCGGTGGAAATTTCCAGCGGTTTCTCGCACAGCACATGTTTGCCGGCCGCGAGCGCCGCGGCGGCGATGTCGCCATGCCGGCCGCTCGGCGTCGTCACCGCCACCACGTCGATGTCGGCCCGCGCCAGCAGGTCGCCCAGGCTCGCCTCCGCGGCAGTGCCGTGCTGGTCGGCAAACCGGCGGGCGGCGGCCGGGTCCCGGCTCGCCACCGCGTTCAGCCGCGCCCCGGGCACCAGCGCCAGGGCCCGCGCATGAAAATCGGCGATGGCCCCGGTGCCGACCAGCCCGAAGCCGATGGAATCATTCCGGCCCATGGGAAAATCCGGACAGGGCGGGCAGGACCCTCGCGGGTCAGCCGTCCACCTCCACCCACGGCAGTTCGATCTGGAACAGGTCGGCAACCGCCTGCGAGGCGAGGTGCCACGCGTCGTCGGCGGGCAGCCCCAGCCAGCGCGCGGCGTTGGCCACCCCGCGGTCCAGGGTGAGCGACGAGCCCGCGAAGTTCGGCTTGCCGGGCTCGCGCACCACGCCGTCCGCGCCGACCTCCACGCGCAGCCGCCCGATCGCATACCGGCCCGGCGGGGCCCCGGCCGCCGCCATGCAGTCACTCGTCAGCACCACCCGGCCCGCCGGCTTGGCCCGGTAGAGATTCTTCAGCACATACGGCGGCAGATGGAGCCCGTCGGGGATCAGGCAGGCGGTCAGTTCGTCCCGCGCGAGCAGCCGCTGCAGCACATTGTCATGCCGCGGCAGCACCATCGGCACCGCGTTGCCCAGGTGGGTGCAGAGGGTCGCCCCCGCCGCCACCGCCGCGTCGATCTCCGCCTCGTTCGCCTGGGTGTGCCCG
>CAIKTR010000182.1 GCA_903830425.1 uncultured Opitutia bacterium | reverse complement strand
GGCTCGGCGACGAGCACGGGTGCCGTCTTGACGGTCTCCGCCTCCGCGGTGGCCCCGGCGATCACGACGCAGCCGTCGAACCAGACGGTGACGACGGGCGGCACGGCGTCCTTCACGGTGGCGGCTTCGGGCAGCCCGACACCGACGTACCAGTGGGCGAAGGGCGGGGTGAATATTTCCGGCGCGACGAGCGCCACGCTGACACTGAGCAACGTCCAGGCCGGCGATGCCGGCACCTATACGGCCGTCGCCACGAACTCCGCCGGCTCGGCGACGAGCACGGGCGCGGTCCTCACGGTATCCGCTTCCGCCGTCGCCCCCGCGATCGCGACACAGCCGTCGAGCCAGATCGTGACCGCCGGTGCGACCGTCACCATGACCGTTGCCGTTACGGGCAGTCCGACGCCGACGGTGCAGTGGAAGAAGGATGGCACGGACCTTTCCGGGATGACCGGCACCACGCTCACACTGCCCAGCGCGCAGGCGTCGGACGCCGGCGCCTATACGGCAGTGGCGACGAACTCGGCCGGCACGGCGACCAGCGCGACCGCCACCCTGACCGTGACCGACCCCGTCACGACGACCGCTCCGGCGATCACGACGCAGCCGTCGAGTCAGACGGTGACCGCGGGTGGCACGGCGACCTTGACGGTCGCGGCCTCGGGCAGCCCGACCCCCACGATCCAGTGGACCAAGAACGGCCTCGCGATCACCGGCGCCACCAGTCCGACGCTCACCTTGGTCAACGTGCAGGCGGCGGATGCGGCCACCTACGCCGCGGTGGCGACCAACTCGGCCGGCACGGCCACCAGCAACGGGGCGGTGTTGACGGTCGCCGCATCCTCGGCGCCAACGATTTTGACCCAGCCGCAAGGCCATACCGTGGCGACCGGCCACTCGGTCGTCTTCGGGGTGGAGGTGTCGGGCGGCGGCCTGAGCTACCAGTGGAAGAAGGGCGGGGTGGCCATCAGCGGGGCCACGGGCAGCCAGCTGCTCCTTTCCCGCACGCAGGCCAGCGATGCCGGCAGTTATGCCGTGACGGCGACGAACAGCTTCGGCGCGGTGACGAGCAACGCCGCCACCTTGACGGTGGCGACTTCCAACGATCCGGGCCGGCTCGTCAATGTCTCGGTGCGGACGGTCTCGGGCACGGGCGCGGATGTGCTAATCATGGGTTTTGTCACTGGCGGGTCGGGCACGAGCGGGACCAAGCAATTGCTGATCCGCGGCATCGGCCCGACGCTGGCGGGCTTCGGCGTGCCGAATGTCATGCTGGACCCGACGCTGCAGATCATCCCATCCGGAGCCACCTTGCCCACGGTCAGCAACGACAACTGGCTGGGTAACGCCACGGTCCTGAGCGTCGCCAATGCGGTGGGGGCGTTCGCCTTGCCGGACATGGCCAGCAAGGATGCGGCCCTCGTGACCTCCCTGTCCGTGGGGGCTTTTTCGGCCAAGGTGTCCGGCAACAGCAACACCACGGGCAGCGTCCTGGCTGAGATCTACGATGCCACCCCCAGCGTCTACAGCGCGACGGCGCCACGCCTGATGAATGTCTCCGCGCGCGCCCCGATGACCAACGACAACCCGCTGATTGCAGGCTTCGTGATCGGGGGATCGACGGCGAAGACCGTCATGATCCGGGCGATCGGCCCCACTCTCGGGACCTATGGCGTCGGCTCCGCGCTCGCGGATCCGCAGCTGGACCTCTATGTCCGCCTGGCCGGGGCCGATCATCTCATGCTCGCGAACGACAATTGGGGCGGCGCGGCGCTGCTCACGAGCACGGGCAACGCGGTGGGCGCATTCGGGCTGCCCGATGGGGCCAGCAAGGATGCGGTGCTCCTCGTGACGCTGGATCCCGGCGTGTATTGCGCGAAGGTGTCCGGGGCCAGCAACACCGCGGGCATCGCGCTCGTCGAAGTCTACGAGATCCCCTGAGCCGGTCCCGGGGGGGCCGCTGGGCCAGGGTGCGGACCCCAGCACCCCCGGCCTGAGTCGGCGTCTGTCCTACGGAAACCAGGCCAGCAGTTCCTGCACCACCAGGGCGTGTCCGGTCCGGTTGGGATGATTGGGGACGGACATGACGGCGGGAACTTGGCCGCCCGACCGCGTCAGGCGCTGGAACGCCGCGTAGCTGTCCACCAGCCCGACCTGATAGTGTCCGGCCAGTTCCCGGATCTGGTCGGCATGCCGGCTGAGCGGATCGGCGGGGTCCAGCAGGTTGGCCCCCAGGTCCGGGGTCGGCGTGAGCAGCAGCACCTTGAACTGGGCGGCGAGCGCCTGCTCGATCATCTGCGACCAGGCCCGCCGCGCGCGCTCCAGCCCCAGGCCGCGGTCGTTGAGGGCGTAGTCGATCGTGAGGACGTCGGGCCGGTGATTGAGCACATCGCGCGCAAAGCGGACGGCCCCCTGCTCGGCCTGCTCGCCGCCGATCGCGGTGACGATGACATTCAGGACGGCATGGGAAAAACGCGCCGCCAGCGCGGCGTGGAGCAGGTGCGGGTAGGACTCCAGCGGCCGCACCTCCGGGGTCGCGAAGTAGCCGGCGGGCACGCTGTGGCCGTGGCAGACGACGCTGAGCATGCGGTTGGCCGGCCAGTCGACGCGGGCGAGCCGGCAAAATTCAGCGAGATAGGTCCGGGGATCGGCGGGGGCGGAGGGAGTCACGGCGGGCAGGCTAGCCCGGTCAGCGGGCACATTGCATCACAATTTCCGGGGCGGGTCCGCCGCCCGGATCTTTCCCGGCGGCGCGGCCGCGTCATTGCCGGATTGCGCTTTGTCGGGCGGGCGAAAGGCTTCGCGCATGACGCCGTCACGGCAGGGCTCCATTCATCTTTTTCGCCTCTGGGGGATCAGCGTGTATCTGCACTGGTCGTGGTTCTTCGTGGCCTATTATGCGATCTCCGCGCGGGTGCCCAAGTACGGGTCCCCGGTCTGGGGCGTGCTGGAATACCTCGCGCTGTTCCTGATCGTGCTGATGCATGAGTTCGGCCACTCGCTGGCCTGCCGCCGGGTGGGCGGGCAGGCCGACCAGATCGTCCTGTGGCCGCTCGGCGGGGTGGCCTATGTGAATGCGCCGCCGCGGCCGGGGGCCACCCTCTGGAGCATTGCCGCCGGGCCGCTGGTCAACGTGGCGCTGCTGCCGGTGCTGCTGGGGCTCCTCTACGTGGACCACCTCGCCGGGTGGCAGGAGTCGTTGCCGGACCTGCATGTGTTCCTCTGGGCCGTCAGCTTCATCAATGGGCTGCTGCTGGGCTTCAACCTCCTGCCGGTCTATCCGCTCGATGGCGGGCAGATCCTGCGCTCGCTGCTGTGGTATGCCCTGGGCAAGGGGCGCAGCCTGATGGTGGCGACCGGGATCGGCTTTGCGGGCGGGCTCGGGTTCGTGGCCCTGGCCGTGTGGGGGCGGGAACTCTGGATGGGGATCCTGTCGCTCTTCCTGCTGGTGAACTGCTGGCGGAGTTTTCAGGAGGCGCGGGCGCTGCGCCGGCTCGAGCACCTGCCGCGGCGCCGGGAATACGCCTGCCCCGTCTGCGAAACCTCGCCGCCGATCGGCCCGTTCTGGTTATGCCAGCATTGCGGCCAGCCCTGCGATCTCTTCGCGCACGGGGCGGTCTGCCCGCAGTGCCAGGGCCACCACGAGGCGGTGGCCTGCCCGGACTGCGGCCGCGCGAAGCCGCTGCTGGCCTGGGACCCGGCGATTCCCGAGGGCTAGCGGCCGCGCCCGGCAATGACCCCGACCCCGAGCCCGCCCCAGCGCGAGGTCCACTGCGCGGACGCGATCCCCTGGCTGCAGGCGCGCGGCCGGATCGCCGGGGCCTGCGCCGTGACGTCCCTGCCGGACGTGTCCGAGCTGGGCCTCGCGCTGCCGGTGTGGCGGGCGTGGTTCCTCGCGGCCGTGGGCCGGGTGGTCGAGGCGGTCCCGGACGAGAGTGCGGCGCTGTTTTTCCAGTCGGACATCAAGTGCGACGGCGCGTGGATCGACAAGGGCGCGCTCGTGGTCCGCGCCGCGGAGGAGGCCGGCGCGAGGGTGCTGTTTCACAAGATCGTCTGCCGCCGTCCGCCCGGCCTGCTGACCCTGGGGCGGCCGGGCTACACGCACCTGATCGCGGTTTCCCGCGCCCTGCGGTGCCCGGACGTGCTGCCGATCCCCGACATCATCACCGATGCCGGTCGCCAGCCGTGGGTGCGCGCGATGGGAATCCGCGCGGCGGCCCACGCGGTGCGGTTTGCGCGCGACCAGGCGGCGGCGAAGACGATTCTCGATCCGTTCTGCGGCGTGGGCACGGTTCTGGCGGTCGCGAACGCCCTGGGCCTGGACGCCGTGGGGGTCGAGCGGTCGCGGAAGCGCAGCGAGCAGGCGCGACAGTTCCGCCTGGAGCCGGACGACCTCTAGCCGTTCGGCCGGCCCGCGCCCCCCGCGGATAGAGCTTTGCGCGCTTCCGGCCATCCGCTAGGCGTCTGCCATGCATTCTTTCATGGCGCGTGCGGTCCGCTCCGTTGGACTGGGGTTGGCAACCAGCTGGCTGGCCTTCGCCGCGGGGCCCCGGACCGTGCTGCCCGGGGTGCAGCCCGACGGCTCGGTGCTGCTGCCCAACCAGTGGTCGCTGCGGCCGGTGGGCAAGCAGCTGCCGGTGGGTGATTTTCCGAGCAACCTCGCGCTGCATCCCGGCGGGGTGTTCGCCGCGGTGCTGCACTGCGGCTATGGCCCGCATGAGGTGCGCATCCTCGACGTGCAGACCGGACGCAGCCTCTCCCAGGTGGCGATCGACGAGTCGTTCTACGGCCTGGCCTGGTCGCCCGATGGCCGACAGCTCTTTGTGAGCGGCGGCGGGGCGGAGGTGATCCATGCCTTCGACTTCCAGGACGGCTACCTCTCGGCGCACCGGGAACTGGCCCTGCGGCCCGTGGCCGAGCAAGGCGTGCCCAGCGGTCTGGCGGTGTCCGCGGACGGCCGCTCGCTCTACGTGGCTGAGAGCTGGGGCCAGCGGGTCGTGAAGGTCGCGGCCGCCGACGGCCGGATGCAGTGGACCCGGTCGCTGGCCGCGGCCGCCGGCGCGGCCACGACCCAGCACGAGGGGGCCCGGCTGAATCCGGCCCTGGATCCGCAGGCGCCGTTTCCCTACACCTGCGTGCCCGACGAGGCGCACGGCCGGGTGTTCGTGAGCCTCTGGGCGGCCTCCGCGGTGCTGGTGCTGGATGCGCGGACCGGCGCCGAGCTCCGCCGCTGGCCCGTCGGCCAGCATCCCAACGAGATGCTCCTCGGCGCGGACGGCCGACTGTTTGTGGCCGAGTCCAACCTCAACTCCGTGAGCGTCCTCGACACCGCCACCGGCCGCGTCACCGAGACCCTCGCCACCGCGCTGTATCCCCATTCCCCGCCCGGCTCGATGCCCAACAGCCTGGCGCTCTCGCCCGACGGCGCGCTGCTCTTCGTCGCCAATGCCAACAACAACAACGTCGCGGTGTTCGATGTCGCGACCGCGGGCCGGGCCCAGTCCCTCGGCTTCATTCCCGTCGGCTGGTTCCCCACGAGTGTGCGGGTGACGCGCGACGGCCGGACCCTGGTCGTGGCCAACGGCAAGGGCCTCACCTCCGCGGCCAATCCGGGCGGACCGTACCCCGGCTCGCCCGCGCCCCGCAGCCTCCAGGCCTACATTGGCGGCCTGCTGCAGGGCACCGTGGCGCTGATCGAGCTGCCGTCCGCCCGCCGGCGCGCGGAGCAATTTGGCGCGTGGACCCGGGTCGCCTACACCTGCAGCCCGCTCGATCCCACCGCCCGCGCCCGGGGGCCGCATCCGGTGGGCAGCCCGATTCCCGCCGCGGTGGGCGGGGCGTCGCCGATCAAGTATGTGATCTACGTGGTGCGCGAAAACCGCACCTACGACCAGGTCTTCGGCGACGTGCCGGAGGGCAACGGCGACCCGCGGCTCTGCCTCTTTCCCGAGCGGGTCACGCCCAACGCGCACGCCCTGGCGCGGGAGTTCGTGCTGCTCGACAACTTCTATGCCGACGGCGAGGTCAGCGCCGATGGCCACGAGTGGTCCCTGGCCGGCCAGGCCACCGACTTCGTGGAGAAAATCTGGCCGCTCAACTACGGCCACAACCTGCGCAAGAAATTCGACTACCCGTCCGAGGGGCGCTACCCGGTCGCCTTTCCGGCCAACGGCTACCTGTGGAACCGCGCCGCCGAGGCCGGGGTGAGCTACCGGAGCTACGGCGAGTTTTGCCGCAGCGCCCGGCGCGGTCCCGCCCTGTCGGAACCGTCGCTGCCGGTGCTCGCCGGGCACATCGACCCGGGCTACAAGGCCTGGGATCTGGAGTACCCCGATGGGCGGCGCGCCGACCGCTTTGTCCAAGAGCTCCGCCGCTACGAGGCCGAGGGCGGCCTGCCGCGCCTGCAGGTGCTGCAGCTCTGCACTGATCACACCTCCGGCACCCGCGCCGGCAGCTGCACCCCCACCGCGCAGGTGGCCGACAACGACCTCGCTCTGGGCCGCATCGTCGACGCGGTCTCCCATTCGCGATTCTGGCCGGAGACCGCGATCTTTGTGCTGGAGGACGACGCGCAGAACGGCCCCGACCACGTGGACGCCCACCGCATGCCGGCGCTCGTCATCAGCCCGTGGACCCGGCGCCGCGCCGTCGACTCCACGCTCTACTCGACGACCAGCATGCTGCGCACGATCGAGCTCATCCTCGGCCTGCAGCCCATGTCGCAGTATGACGCCGCCGCCCTGCCGATGGGGGCGGCGTTTGCCGCGCAACCGGACCTGACCCCCTACACCGAACGCCCCGCGCAGGTCGACCTGAACGAGCGCAACCACCCCCTCGCCTGGGGCGGGGAGGAGTCCCGGAAAATGGATTTCACCGCGCCCGACCGGGCCGACGACATCCGGCTCAACGAGATTGTCTGGCGCAGCGTGCGCGGTCCCAAGTCACCCATGCCCGCCCCGGTGCGCGCCGCCTTTTTCAAGGCCCACCCGAAGGACGACGACGAGCGGTGAACCGCCGCGGCGGGTCGCCCCCGGCTCGTTCCCTCGGTCGGGTGCCCGCCGGCAAAAAGGAGGTGCATCCGGGCGGCGCGGACCCGTAGGGTGAGGCGTGGTCCCGACCTTTGCCCTCCTCGCGCTGGCGGTCCTGGCGCTTTGGCTGGGCGGCGGCGCCGCCGCTCCGGCGTGGCGCCGGAATCTCTGGCTGCTGCTCTTCGCCGCCTCCCTGGCAGTTGGCTGGGGCGCCGGGGTGGTGCGGCCGGTGGGGCTGGTGTGGGTGGCCGCCCTGGCCGTCGCCGTCCTGACCCTGGTCCGTCCCGCGTCTCCCGGCTGGACGAAGGGAGCGGCCCGGGTGGTGATCCTCGCGCTGGCGGCCGGGCTGATGTTCCACCGGCTCCCGGGGTTCAATAATCCGCGGGTGATCGCGGCGGTCCGCCTGAGCGCGGACGCGATTCCCTACACGCTCTATCTCAACTTCGACAAGACGCTCCTGGGCCTGTGCTTGCTCGGCTGGGGCCACGCCCGGATCAGCCGGCGGGAGGAGTGGCGGGCGATGCTGGCGGCGGCCGCGCCGTGGGCGGCCGGCCTGGTGGCGGTCATCCTGATGCTCTCGCTCGCGGCGGGGTATGTGCGGTTTGACCCGAAGCTCCCGGCGGAAACCGGGCTCTGGCTCGCGGTGAACCTGGGTTTCACCTGTCTGGCGGAGGAGGCGCTCTTCCGGGGCTTTGTGCAGGAGCAGCTCCAGCAGGCCTGGGCGCAGTGGCGGGGAGGCCCCGCCCTGGCGCTCGGGGGGGCGGCGGTGCTGTTCGGCCTCGCGCATGCCGCCGGGGGCGCGGCCTACGTGGCGCTCGCGACGGTCGCGGGCCTGGGCTACGGCTGGATCTACCAGCGCACGCGGCGGATCGAGGCGAGCCTCCTCACCCATTTCGGGCTGAATGCCGTGCACTTTTTCTGCTTCACCTATCCGGCGCTGCAGCGCTGACCAGCCCGGGGGTGCGGCGGACGACAACCGAGTGGCTGCGCCGCCGCCCAGTCGAAGGAGTTCCCGACTGCCGGACTATTTGACCCAGGCCCGGGCGTTGCGGAAGAGCCGCATCCACGGCGAGTCCTCGCCCCAGGTCGCCGGGGACCAGCTCATGCAGGCGGACCGGAAGACGCGCTCGGGGTGCGGCATCATGATGGTGACGCGGCCGGTGGTGGTGGTGAGCGCGGTGATGCCCAGCGGCGAGCCGTTGGGATTGAGCGGGTATTGCTCGGTGGGGCGGTGGTGGTTGTCCACGAACCGCGCGGCGACGAGGCCCGAGGCGTGGCAGGCCTGCAGGGCGGCCGGATCCGGGAACTCGGCGTAGCCTTCCCCGTGCGCCACGGCGATCGGCAGGACGGAGCCGGCCATGCCGGCGAGGAGCACGCTGGGGCCGGGCGCGATCTGCACCGAGACCAGGCGGCCTTCGTAGCGTTCGGACTGGTTTTGGACGAAGCGCGGCCAGAGCTCGGCCCCGGGGATGATCGACTTCAGGTTGCTCACCATCTGGCAGCCGTTGCAGACCCCGAGGGTGAAGGCGTCCTCCCGGGCGAAGAAGGCGGTGAACTCCGCGCGGACGCGCTCGTGGAAGAGGATGCTCTTGGCCCAGCCCTCGCCGGCGCCGAGCACGTCGCCGTAGCTGAAGCCGCCGCAGGCGGCGACGCCGCGGAAGTCCCGCAGCGAGACGCGCCCGCTGAGCAGGTCGGTCATGTGGACGTCCATCGCCCGGAATCCGGCGCGGGTGAAGGCCGCGGCCATCTCGACCTCGCCGTTGACGCCCTGCTCGCGCAGGATGGCGACGGGCGGCCGCTCCGTCACCGCCCAGCCGGCGGGGGCGGCGGGGTCGAAGGTCACGCGGGGGGTGATCCCGGGGTCGGTCGGGTCGAGCCGGAGCTGGTGCTCGGAGTCGGCGCTGGCCGGGTTGTCGCGGAGGGCGGCGATGCGGTGGGTCACGTCGGACCACCAGCCGCGCAGGGTGGTGAGCCGCTGGTTGAAGATCTCCTGGCCGGCGCGGGTGATGCGCAGCGCGGAGTGGGGGTTGAGCGTGCCGAGCCGGGTGGTGCAGGCCTTGAGCCCGTGCTGCCGGAGCAGGAGCGAGACGGCGTCGAGGTCCGCCGCCCGGATCTGGATCACCGCGCCGAGCTCCTCGCTGAACAGGGCGGCGAAGGCGTTGTGGCCCGCGGGAATCTCGAGATCCACGCCGACGTGCCCCGCGAAGGCCATCTCGACGACCGTCGCCAGCAGGCCGCCGTCGGAGCGGTCGTGGTAGGCGAGCAGTTTTTGCTCGCGGCCCAGCTGCTGGATCGCGTTCCAGAAATTCTTCAGGTCCGCCGCACGGTCCACGTCGGGCGGCGCGGCGCCGGTCTGGGAGACGACCTGCGCCAGGATCGAGCCGCCGAGGCGGTTCTGGCCGCGGCCGAGGTCGATCAGCAGGAGCACCGTCTCGCCGATGGGCTCGGCGCCGGGCGCGGGGTCCCCGGCGGGATCGTACTGCAGCTGGGGCGTGAGCGAGCGCCGGATGTCGGTGACGGGGGCGAAGGCGGAGATGATGAGCGAGATCGGCGCGGTGAGGCGCTGGCCCTGGCCCGTGGCGGGGTCGGTCCAGGCGGTGCTCATGCTCAGCGAGTCCTTGCCGACGGGAATGGTAATGCCGAGGGCGGGGCAGAGCTCCAGGCCGACGGCGCGCACGGCGGCGTAGAGGTCGGCGCCGTCGCCGGGCTGGGCGGGCGCGGCCATCCAGTTGGCCGAGAGGTTGACCTTGCCCAGCTCGCCGATTTGGGCGGCGGCGAGGTTGGTCAGGGCCTCGCCGACCGCGAGGCGGGCGGAGGCGGCGGCGTCGTTGATCGCGACCGGCGTGCGTTCGCCCATCGCCATGGCCTCGCCGGTGGTGACGTCGAAGGCGGCGGCGGTGACGGCGCAGTCGGCCACCGGTACCTGCCAGGGCCCGACCATCTGGTCGCGGACGATGAGGCCGCCGAGCGTGCGGTCGCCGATGGCGATCAGGAAGGTCTTGTCCGCCACGGCCGGGTGCGACAGCACCCGCTGTGCGGCCTCGGCGAGCGGCAGGGTGAGGGCCAGCGGGAGCAGCCGGCGGCTCCGGGTGGTGTCGGTGCGGTGCATCCGGGGCGGCTTGCCCAGCAGCACGTCCAGCGGCAGGTCGATCGGAGTGTTCTGGAAGTGGGAGTCCTCGACCACGAGCTGCCGTTGCGCGGTGGCCTCGCCGACGACGGCAAACGGGCAGCGCTCGCGCTCGCAGAGCTGGCGGAACTGGGCGAGCTGCGCGGCGGGCACGGCGAGGACGTAGCGTTCCTGGGACTCGTTGCACCAGATCTCGAGGGGGCTCATGCCCGGCTCGTCGTTGGGGACGGCGCGGAGCTGGAAGCGGCCGCCGCGGCCGGCGTCGTTGACCAGCTCCGGCAGGGCGTTGGAGATGCCGCCGGCGCCGACGTCGTGGATGAAGGTGATGGGGTTGTCGTCGCCGAGGGCCCAGCAGCGGTCGATGACCTCCTGGCAGCGGCGCTCCATCTCGGCGTTGTCGCGCTGGACGCTGGCGAAATCGAGCTCCTCGTTGCCGGCGCCGCTCGCCAGGGAGCTGGCGGCGCCGCCGCCGAGGCCGATCAGCATGGCGGGCCCGCCGAGGACGATGAGCTGGTCGCCGGGGTGGATCGTGCCCTTCTGGACGTGTCCCGGCCGGATGTTGCCGAGGCCGCCGGCGAGCATGATGGGCTTGTGGTAGCCGCGGAGCTCGGTGGCCGGGGCGCCGGGACCCGGGCTCGCGGCGCCCGGCGGCCGCGCCGCCGGCACGGCCGCCTCGAAGGTCCGGAAGTAGCCGTTGATGTTCGGGCGGCCGAACTCGTTGTTGAAGGCCGCGCCGCCGAGCGGCCCCTCGATCATGATGTCGAGGGCGGAGACGATCCGGCCGGGCTTGCCGTGCTCCTGTTCCCACGGCTGGACCGCCCCGGGGAGCTTGAGGTTCGAGACACTGAAGCCGCTTAGCCCGGCCTTGGGCTTGCCGCCGCGCCCGGTGGCCCCCTCGTCGCGGATTTCGCCGCCGGAGCCGGTGGCGGCGCCGGGAAACGGCGAGATGGCGGTCGGGTGGTTGTGCGTCTCGACCTTGCACAGCAGGTGAATGTCCTCGTCGTGCGCGGCATACTCGTTGGTCCGGGGGTCGACGAAGAAACGCCCGCCGCGCGTGCCGGCAAGCACGGCGGCGTTGTCCCGGTAGGCCGACAGGATGCCGTCGCGATGCAGCGTGTAGGTGTGCTTGATCATCTGGAACAGCGACTGGTCCTGCGCGGCGCCGTCGATTTCCCAGGTGGCGTTGAAGATCTTGTGGCGGCAGTGCTCGGAGTTGGCCTGCGCGAACATCATCAGCTCGATGTCGTGGGGGTCGCGGCCCAGGGCGGTGAAGGCGGCGACGAGGTAGTCGATCTCATCCGCGGCCAGCGCGAGGCCGAGCGAGGTGTTGGCGGCGACGAGGGCGTCGCGGCCGTGGGCCAGGACCGGCACGCTGGCCATCGGCCGGGGGGCCGCGCGGTGGAACAGCACCGCGGCCGCCGCGAGGTCGGGGAAGACCACCTGCGTCATGCGGTCATGGAGCTTGGTGGCGAGCGTGCGCTGCTGCGCCGCGCTCAGCCCGTCCGCCCCGGCGGTCCCGGCCGCGAGCGCGACGGTGTACGCCACGACCCGCTCGATCCGGCGCACCGGGGCGAGGCCGCAGATGTGGGCGATGTCCGTGGCCTTGGACGACCAGGGCGAGATGGTGCCGGGGCGGGGGGCGACGACCTGGAGGAGGCCGTGGGCGGGGGTGACGGCGGGGGCGCGGCGGGGGCCGTAGGTCAGCAGCTGGTCGAGCACCGCCCGCGCGGCGGGCGCCAGGTCCGCGGCCAGGTCGACCACATGGACGAATTCGGCGCTGAGGGACTCGACGGGCAGGCCGGCGGTGGTGAGATCCTGACAGAGCTTCTGGAGCCGGAAAGGGGAGAGGGCAGGGGAGCCGCGGAGGATCAGCATGGGGGCGTGCCGGGAATGCTTCCGAACATCGCCGCCGCGGTCAAGGGGGGTTCCACGGCGGTTTTTTTTCGGCTTTTGCCGGCGGACGTCGAGAAAGCCGTTGACCATTCCCCCCGCCTCCCCGAAATCAGTCGCCGCCCCCATCACGTGCGGATCACCACTCCTCCCATCCCCCCAGAACGCCTTCCCGGCTGGCCGAGCCGGAAGACAAACGCGGTGTGGGTCGCGGGGTCCGCGGAGGCCGCGTCATGAGCGACGCGATCGGCCACGAATGCGGCATTGCCCTCGTGCGCCTGCTCAAGCCGCTCGCCTATTACCAGGAGAAATACGGCTCGCCGCTCTGGGGCTTCACCAAGCTTTTCCTCCTGATGGAGAAGCAGCACAACCGCGGCCAGGACGGCGCGGGCGTGGCCTGCGTGAAATTCGACATGCCGGCGGGCGATCCGTACATGTTCCGCGAGCGCAACACCGAGCCGAACCCGCTCGACCGCGTGTTCAAGGCCCTGCTCGGCCGCTATGAGCAGCTGGTGGCCGAGGGCCGCGTCCACCCGGAGTTCGCCGACACCGTCAAGCAGCACTTCGACTTCGGCGCCGAGCTCTACCTCGGCCACCTGCGCTACGGCACCTCGGGCGACTACGGGGTCAGCGCCTGCCACCCCTATTTCCGCCGCAGCTCCTGGCCGACGCGGAATCTCGCGCTCTGCGGGAACTTCAACATGACGAACACGCGGGAGCTGAACGACAGCCTCATCGCGATCGGCCAGCACCCCATCTTCTCGTCCGACACCCAGGCGGTGCTGGAAAAAATCGGCTTCTTCCTCGATGAGGAGCACGAGGACATCTACCGCTACCTCCGCACCCGCGAGCTGTCCGGCCCGGAGCTGACCCGGCGGATCAGCGAGGGGCTGGACCTGGCGCGCGTGCTCACCCGGGCCTCGCAGCGCTGGGACGGCGGCTACGCCATCGCCGCGCTCATCGGCAACGGCGACGCCTTCGTGGCGCGGGACCCCTCGGGCATCCGGCCGGCCTATTATTTCCAGAACGACGAGGTCATCGCCTTCGCCTCCGAGCGGGCGCCGCTCATGACCGTGTTCGACCTCGGGATCGAGGCGGTGAAGGAGGTCGAGCCCGGGCACGTGGTGGTGGTCAAGAAAAGCGGCGCCATTTCCTCCCTCGCGTTCACCGCGCCGCTGCCGCGCACCTCCTGCTCGTTCGAGCGCATCTATTTCTCCCGCGGCAACGACTTCGACATCTACCGCGAGCGCCAGGCGCTCGGCGCCGGGCTGGCCGACCAGGTGATCCGGTCGATCGGCCACGACTGGGCCCACACCGTGTTCGGCTTCGTGCCGAACACGGCCGAGGTGGCCTATTACGGGCTGATGTCCGCGCTGCGGTCGCGCCGCCGCGACGAGGTGAAGGCGGCGATCCTCCAAGCCCAGGCGGAGGGCCGGCTGACCGAGGCGCTGCTCGACGAGCTGATCCTGCGCAACTGGCCGCGGGGCGAGAAGGTCGTGAGCAAGGACATCAAGCTCCGCACCTTCATCGGGCAGGAGAACCTCCGCAACCAGCTCGCCAGCCACGTCTACGACATCACCTACGGCTCGGTGCTGCCCGGCGACAACCTGGTGTGCGTGGATGACTCGATCGTGCGCGGCACCACGCTGCGCAAGTCGATCCTGCGCATCCTCGCCCGGCTGAACCCGCGGAAGATCATCATCGTCTCGACCGCCCCGCAGATTCGCTACCCCGACTGCTACGGCATCGACATGTCGGAGATCGGCAAGTTCATCGCCTTCGAGGCCGCCATCGAGCTGCTGAAGGAGCGCGGCCAGGGCCCCCTGCTCGAGGAGGTCTACCAGCTCTGCCGCGACGAGATCGCCCGCGGCGGCGCCGTCAACCACGTCCGCAAGATCTACGAGCCGTTCACCCCGGAGGAGCTGTCCCGCAAGATCGTGGAGCGGGTGCGCCCCAAGGGCATCGAGTGGCAGGGCGAGATCGAGATCATCTTCCAGACCATCGAGCACCTGCACGCCGCCGTCCCGCAGCACACCGGCGACTGGTATTTCACCGGGAAGTATCCCACGCCCGGCGGCTACCGCGTGGTGAACCAGGCCTACGTGAACTACTACGAAAAAAGCGAGGGCCGCTCGTATTGAGCGGGCGCCGCCCGGTGCCGGAACCCGCATGAACCCCCGCCTGACTGCCCTCCGCCGCCGCCGCGCCGCGCCGGCCGGCTCCTGACCCTTCCCATGGCCCTCAGCTACGAATCCTCCGGGGTGAACTACGACCAGCTCGATGCGTTCAAGCGGGCCTGCCAGCAGGCGGCGAAGACGACGTCCGGGCTGCTCCACGACCACGGCTATGCGGAGCCCGCGACCACCCGCGGCGAGAGCGCCTACCTGATGGAGGCGGCCGACCACTACCTCGCCCATGTCGAGGAGGGGCTGGGCACGAAAAACCTTGTGGCGGACGCGGTGTACGCCGCGACCGGGCAGAACCACTACCGCGCGATCGCCATCGATACCGTCGCCACGATTGTCAACGACCTCGCGACCTGCGGCGCGCTCCCCATCTCGGTGGCGATGCATGCGGCGGTGGGCGAGTCGGCGTGGTTTGCCGACGCCGCGCGGCGGCAGGCGCTGGTGGACGGCTGGGCCGAGGGCTGCCGGCAGGCCGGCGCGGTCTGGGGCGGCGGCGAGACGCCCACGCTGCGCGGCCTGGTGCACGCCGCCACGATCGTGCTTGCGGGCTCGGCGATCGGGAAGATTGCGCCGAAGTCCCTCCGCATCACGGGGGACGTGCAGGACGGCGACGCCATCATTTTCCTCGCGAGTTCGGGGGTGCAGACCAACGGGCTGAGCCTGTGCCGGCTGATGGCCGACAAGCTCCCGCAGGGCTACCAGACGCCGGTCGGCCACGGCGACCCCCGCACCTACGGCGAGGCGCTGCTGGCGCCGTCGGTGATCTACGTGGCGTTTGTCCGCGAGTGCCAGCGCCGCGGGCTGAAGCTCAACTATGCCGCGCACGTGACGGGCCACGGCTGGCGCAAGCTGATGCGGCTGGAGGAGCCCTTTGTGTACGAGATCACGGCGCCGCGGCCGGCGCCGGCGCTGTTCCAGTTTCTGGAGGAGTCCGGGCCGATTGCGCGGCGCGAGATGTACGCGACCTTCAACCAGGGCATTGGGTTTGCCGCGTATGTGGCGCCGTCGGCCGCGGCGGGCGTGTTGGCCGCCGCGACGGCGGCCGGCTACGATGCCTGGCAGGCGGGCCGGGTGCGGAAGGAAGGCGCGCGCAAGGCCGTGGTGGTGCCGTCGCTCGGTCTCGCCTTCGAGGGCGACACGCTGCAGGTGCGCTGAGCGGGCTGAGCCCCTCTCCGACCCGGCTCGACCCGACCAGCCTCCTCACGTCGGCTGCTACGAGGGCGGCGATGCGGGCGGTTATGCGGGCGGCGATGCGGGCGGCGATGCGGGCGGTTATGCGGGCGGCGATGCGGGCGGTTATGCGGGCGGCGATGCGGGCGGTTATGCGGGCGGCGATGCGGGCGGTTATGCGGACGGTTATGCGGCTGACGACGGGGCTGACGACGCGGGCGGTGGGGCGCTGGTAGCAGCCGACGTGAGGAGGCTGGACGTCGTCATTTTCCCGACCCTGCCTCGTCGGGTG
>CAIKTR010000181.1 GCA_903830425.1 uncultured Opitutia bacterium | reverse complement strand
CTGGCGGAGCATTACATCTCCACCGGCAGCCTCTATCTCTGCAGCACGGCCCTGCTCCCCCTCGGCCTGCCCGCATCCGACCCCTTCTGGGCGGACCCCGACGTGCCCACCACGTGGGAGCGGGCCTGGTCGGGCCAGAACCTGCCGGCCGACCACGCCCTCGGCGACCGCCGCTGAGCCGGGCGCCGGCCGGGTTCAGACCGCTCAACCCGGCGAAACGGCCACTGGTCGCAGCAGGATTGCGCCCGGGAGTTTTGCCCCAAAGGATTTTTACCCATGAACAAACTCCGTCTTCTCCCCGCGGCGGCCTGGTTGCTGGCCGCCGCCGTCCTGGTGCCGCTGCGCGCGGCCGATCAGCCGATCCCGCTGAGCTTCAATCCGGCCTTCATGGACCCGACGGTCGCCCCGGGCGCCGACTTCAATGCCTATGCCAACGGCGGCTGGCTGAAATCCACGCAGATCCCCGCCGACAAGTCCCGCTGGGGCGCGTTCGACATGCTCGCGCAGAACAACTGGAACCGCATCCGCGGCATTCTCGAGGAGGCGGCCGCCCAGCCCGCGGCCCCCGGCACCAACGCCCGGAAGATCGGCGATTTCTTCGCCTCCGCCATGGATGAGGCCGCGATCGAGGCCGCCGGCCTGCAGCCGCTCGCGCCCGAGCTCGCCCGCATCGCGGCCCTCCCGGACCTCGCCGCGCTCTCCCTCTACCTGGCCGACGCCCATCAGCACGGCGGCTCGGCCCTCTTCGGCATCCAGCCCTACGCCGACCAGAAGCAGAACGACACGATGCAGCTCATCGCCGGCCAGGGCGGCCTCAGCCTCCCGACCCGCGACTACTACCTCGACGCGAAGTACGCCAAGTTCCTTCCCCAGTTCGCGGCGCACGTCGCCGCCCTGTTCCAGCTCGCCGGCAGCACCCCCGCGGCTGCCGCGGAGGAGGCCGCGACGGTCCTCCGGCTCGAGACGGAGCTCGCCAAGATCTCCAAGTCCGTCACCGAGCTGCGCGACCCGCTGGCCAACTACCACAAGATGACGCTCGACGAGGCCGCGGCGCTGCTGCCGGCCTTCGCTTTTAAGAACTACCTGGCCGCCGCCGGCCTGCCCGCGACGGAGACCAGCCTCAACGTGGCCCAGCCGAAATTCTTCACCGGGCTGAACGCGCTGCTCGTCGCGCACCCCCTGGCCGAGTGGAAGACCTACCTCCGCTGGCACGCGCTGAGCGAGGCCGCGCCGTACCTCTCCGCGGCCTTCGACCGCGAGAACTTCCGCTTCTTTGGCACCGTGCTCAACGGCACGCCCGCGCAGGAGCCCCGCTGGCAGCGCGCCGCCAAGGTGCTCGACGCCAACATCGGCTTCGCCGTCAGCGAGCTCTACGTCGCCAAGTATTTCCCGCCCGACGTGAAGGCCAAGCTCGAGACCATGATCCAGAACATGCGCGACGTGCTCCACGACCGCATCGTCCACCTCGACTGGATGACCGCGCCCACCAAGCAGAAGGCCCTCGAGAAGCTGGGCACCTTCCGCGTGGTCGTCGGCTACCCCGAGAAGTGGCGCGACTACTCGGCGCTGACCGTCACGCGCGCCAGCTACTACGGCAACGTCCGCGAGGCGGCCGCCGTCGAGTCCCGCCGCCAGATGGCCAAGTTCGGCCACCCCTTCGACAAGGCCGAATGGCTGCGCACGCCGCAGCAGGTCAACGCCTACTACCAGCCCTCCGCCGGCCAGCTCGTGTTCCTCGCGGGCATCCTCCAGCCGCCCTACTTCGACCCGGCGAAGGACGACGCCGTCAACTACGGCGCGATCGTCGCGGTCATCGGCCACGAGATCTCGCACGGCTTCGACGACAAGGGCCGGCTCTACGACGCCCGCGGCAACCTCCAGGACTGGTGGACGCAGGAGGATTCCGCGGCCTTCACCGGCCGGGCGCTGAAGCTGGTGCAGCAGTTCAACGGCTACTTCGCGCTGCCCGGCCTGGCGATCAACGGCCAGCAGACCCTCGGCGAGAACATCGGCGACCTGGGCGGGATCTCGATCGCCTACGAGGCGTTCCAGCGCTCGCTGCAGGGCAAGCCGCGGGTGCGGATCGACGGCCTGACGCCGGAACAGCGCTTTTTCGTCGCATGGGCGCAGGTGTGGCGCACGAAGTACCGGGACGACGCGCTGAAGCGCACCCTGGCGTCGGACGTGCACTCGCCCGGCCCCTTCCGTGCGGTGGGCCCGCTGGTGAACCTGCCGGAGTTCTACGCGGCCTTTAACATCAAGGAAGGCGACCCGATGTGGCGGAAGCCGGAACTCCGCGCGAAGATCTGGTAGCCCGCGCGCCGCGGTCTTTTTTCCCGCCCGCACCCGCCCCGGTGCGGGCTTTTTGCGGCCCCCGCCCGGGCGCCGGGGGCCCGCGGGGGGCCGAATCCACTGGACTTGGCGGCCGCCGCGGCCGATTGAGGTCGGGTCCGTTTTCCCCGACGTGAGCAAACCCTCCCCCGATCAGGCCCGCTGGTTCACCACT
>CAIKTR010000180.1 GCA_903830425.1 uncultured Opitutia bacterium | reverse complement strand
GGAATCGTGACGGTCGTCAGACCAATGCAGTTCTGGAAAAGGTAGTCCCCCAGGCTGGTCATGCTGCTCGAGATCGTGACGCTCGCCAGGCTCGGGCATTCAGCAAACGCCGCACCTCCCAGGGTGGTGACGCTGTTCGGAATGGTCACGCTCACCAGACTGCTGCAGCCGTGGAAGGCCTGATAGCCGATGCTCGTGACACTGCTCGGGATCGTCAGGCTCGCCAGCTTACCGCAGCCCTGGAAGGCGTAATCCCCAAAGCTCGTCACGCCGACCTGCATCGTGAGACTGGTAAGATTAGCGCAGCCTTGGAAGGCTTGGGCCCCGATGCTCGTGACGCCGCTCGGGATCGTCACGCTCGTCAGGACCGCGTTATTGAAGAACGCCAAGTCCGCGATGGCCGTGACCGGCTTGCCCACAATGGAGTCCGGAAGGGTAACGGCGCCAGTTAAACCCGTGTAGCCGTTGAGGGTGATCGCACTGCCCGTGTCCGTGTAGACGAATCCGTCAGCGGTCGTGCCCGTGGCCGCCCCCAGACCCGGAGCCGATGCGAACATGCAGACCGCCAAGGCCGTGATTCGGAGTGACGGCTTGAGTTGGAACAGGCGCTGCCAAAATGGGCACACAGGTGAGTTGCTGCATCCCTAGCCTCGCGTAAATATATACTCCATCGCATTCCCATATAATGCGTTACAATTTTTACACATGTCCTAGGTACTATCCCTGTCTGGTGGGCGTTTGTCGGCGCCTCAGTTGCCGCTGGTTGGCGGCGTGAGCAATGGTCAAGACCGTCGCAGACAGGCCAAACACCGGCACTCGGGCGCGGATTTCAACTTGCCAAAAAGCGACCCCAATCAGAAATATAGTAACCAGATTGATCGGCTTGCCGTCTACCGGCTTTGAACCCCCATAGCCTCTAAGTACCATGAATACCTCGAAGAAAATCGCCCTCGCCGCCGCCCTCGCCCTGTCCGTGTGCGTGGGCAGTTACAGTCAGACCCCCCCGGTGGCTCCCCCGGTCGCTCCGGTCGCCCCCCGTCCGCCCGTCAAGATTGATCTCTCGAAGCTCTCTCCGGAGATGCAGGCCATGGTCACCCAGTTGCAGGCCCAGGCAGCCAGCCTGCACGCCGTCGCCGACGCCCTGCGGGATCAGCT
Organism: uncultured Opitutia bacterium; assembly: GCA_903830425.1. GTDB lineage: Bacteria > Verrucomicrobiota > Verrucomicrobiia > Opitutales > Opitutaceae > Opi-474. The sequence goes on along the minus strand of CAIKTR010000180.1, from coordinate 2,319 downwards.
CAAGGACAAGACCGCCGAGCAGCGCAAGGCGATCATCGACCAGTTCCGCAAGGACAACGCGGCGTTGATTGATGCCCAGCGCGACCTGGCCAAGCAGATCCGGGCCGAGATGAAGCTGCTGCGTGAGCAGCACAAGACTGGCTGACCCTGGTCTCCAGTTGATCTCCTCAAAGGTGACCGCCTTGGCTGCCACCTTTTTTTTGCGCCAGCGCGGCCCGCTCCTCGTCGCGGCCGCGTTGCTGGCACTCGCCCCCCGCGCCGCGTGGGCCGCCGGCAGCCCGTCCGCCCAAGCCCGCGAGGTCGGCACGCTGACGGTTGACGAACTGGACGAGTTGGCCGCGTTGGCGGGTTTGTCCCAGACCAGCTGGCAGTCGTCGCTGGAGACGAAGCTGGGCGTGGGCTGGGACAGCAACCTCCTGCTCTCAAACGTCACCCGCGTGGCCAGCGGTTTCAGCCGCGCCCGCGTGGAGGGCCTGCTGTGGCGGCCGGCCCGCGCCGCCCAACCGTGGGAGCTGGTCGCTTTCCTGAACGCCGACTACCGAAAAATGTTCTCGGCCCAGGAACTCCCCCACGACACGCAGGCCTTCGGCCAGGCCGAGGCTCGCTGGCGCCCGGTCCCCGCCCTCCGGCTCTCCCTGCTGGCCCAGGGCTACTATCTCGACTCCGTGCTGGACCTCTCGACCGAGAGCGAACGCCTCTCCACCCCGCTCCGCAACTCCGGGTCCATCGCCGGCACCGCCGCCCGCTGGGACCTGGGCGCCCGCACTTGGATCGAGGCGCAGGCCTCGATCAACCGGAGCGATTTTTTCCAGATCCCCGAAGACTTCCGGGAGCGCCGGCTGGGCGTTCTGGCCGGCTGGCAGTCCGCCGACGGCACCCTCAAGCTCGGCGCCGGGGCGCGGCAGCGCGACCGCCGTTACCGCGAGCGCACCCTCACCACCCTCGGCGGCCGGCCCCTCGCCGGAACCCAGCTGCGCTACCGGGCGCCGGAACTCGAGCTCACCGCCGAGCGCACCGCCGCCTGGCACGGCACGTGGCGATTCGCCGGCGCGGTGTCCGGGGCCCGGAACGACGACAACGGCAGCGGGTACTTCAATTACCGGCTCGGCCGGGCGCTCGCCACGCTCGGCTGGACCCGCGCTCCCTGGGAGGTCGAGGCCTCGCTCGGGACCAGCCGCTACCGGTGGGACGCGCAGGTGGCGGGCATCGGGCTCGACCCTCCGCTGCGGCGCCGCACCGACGACACGCTCACCCTGCAGGTGAACCGGCGCCTCAACGAGCGCTGGTTTGTCTTCACCGAGCTGGAGCGCGAATGGGTCTGGTCCAACGACCCGACGGCCGGCTACACTCTGACCATGTGCTCCCTCGGCCTCGGCGCAAAACTCTGAACGCCCATGGTTCGTCGCCACCGCCTTCCGGCGCTGTTATTGCTGCTGGCCGCCACCGCCGCCCTGCCCGCCCAGACCGACGGCACCCAGCGGTGGGCCTTCACCACCGGCGGCAGCATCGCCTCATCGCCCGCCGTCGGGCCGGATGGCACCGTCTATGTGGGCTCCCAGGACAATTACCTGTACGCCCTGACCTCGGCCGGCTTCATGAAGTGGCGGTACCTGACGACGGACGACGTCGACTCCGTGCCGGCCGTCGGCGCCGACGGCACCGTTTATTTCGGCTCCTGGAGCGGCAAGCTGACCGCGCTCGGCCCCAACGGCCTCAAGAAGTGGGAGTACACGACCGGATCCTTCCTGCTGTCTTCTCCGGCCATCGGGGCGGACGGCGTCGTGTACGTCGGCTCGGGCGACTTCAGCCTGCATGCCATCAATGCCGACGGCACCTCCCGCTGGAAATATCTCACCAGCGACTGGGTCGACAGTTCGCCGGCGATCGCCGCGGACGGCACCGTCTACTTCGGCTGCTGGGACTACTCCTTCTACGCCCTCACGCCTACCGGTGAACTCAAATGGTCCTATGCCACCGGGGCCGAAATCCTGTCCTCCCCCGCCATCGGGACCGACGGCACCGTCTATGTCGGGTCCAGCGACCACAAGCTCTACGCCTTCGCTCCGAACGGCACCAAGCTCTGGGAATTTGTCACCGGCGCGAGCATCGAAAGCTCGCCGGTGGTCGATGCCGATGGTTCGGTCTACATCGCCTCCACGGATGGCAAGCTGTACGCCCTGACCGCCGCCGGCGCCCTGCGCTGGACCTACACGAGCACCAGCGGACTGGTCTCCACCCCCGCCCTGCGGACGGGCAGCCTCATCCTGGGCACCAGCGCCAACTCCATCGTCTGCCTCGACACCAGCAACGGCAGCACGC
>CAIKTR010000179.1 GCA_903830425.1 uncultured Opitutia bacterium | reverse complement strand
TGACGCCTTCGAGATAATAGTTGTGCCAGCGCGAGAGGCTGGTGGTGGCGATGGCGGCGTCGTAGTGGCCGGGGCCGAGCGGGTCGTGCCACGCGGGCACGTAGCCGGAGATCACATGTTCGCGCAGCCAGGAACTGCCGACGGACGGAGTGGCGTCGCCCTTCTTGGCGGTGAACTGGTCGGCGAGGTGGAAACCGGGACCGTTAAGGAAAACTTCGTCGCCGAGGCTGCGCAGGGCCCAAAACTCGCCCGTGTAGTTCGACTGCTCGCGCACGGTGTAATAGAGCTTCACCTTCAGGCCGGCGCCGTGGGCTGCGTTGGTAAAATCCGTGATCTCGCGGGCGAAGTTGAAGGGGTAGTTGATGTTTTTGTTGAGGGGGTCGCTCTGGTGAAGCGTGATGATGCGCGCGCCGGCGGCTTTGGCGTCGGCGACGGCGAGGTGCGAATGTTCGCTGTGCGAGTGGCGCCAGTCCCAATGGTCCGGATCGAGCGGGTGGAAGGGGGTGAGCAACAGGCCAAAGTTGAGCTGCATCTCCTCGCCGGCCACGAGGTGCCGGGCCCCGGTGTAGGCGCGGACGACGACGCGGTCGCCTTCCTCGCGCACCGTGCAGCCGCCCTTGCCGTCGTTGCTCCAGTCGCGATACGGCCCAGTCAGCTTCATGTTGTAGAGGTCCCAAGTGTCGGTGACGTGCTTGAGGCGAAGCTGGAGGCCGGCGTTGATGTCGCCGATCCAGAGGAGGCCGTTGGCGCGGTTGACGTCCCACTTCCACGACCAGTCGGGCTTCCGGTTGCCGCCTTTGTGGCCCAGGCCCATCATGTAGGGGACGGCGGCGCGGCGGAAGGGAATTTCCAGTGCCGTGTCGGCAAGATCCGTGTCGGTGGATGCGCGGAGCGTGAGCCGGTAGTTGATGTATCCGTCGCTCTCGAGCTTGGCGGTGTAGGAGAGATTCAGCGCGCCGGAACTGCTCTGTGCGGCCCAAGTGACGGCCCCGGGGGCGGACTGTTTGAACTCGGCGCTACCGTGCCACGCGGCACCGGTCACGGCGAACTGCATCGGGCCGGCGAGCAGCTCCTGGGCGGGGCCATCGGCGCGGTCCACATTACGAGTGAAGGTGCTGATGATGCTCTCAGGGAAACCAAATTCGTTCAGCTGCACGCGCCGGCCAATCAGACTGAGGGTGCGCCCGTGGTGCGAGATGGGGGCGTAGGGTGTCGGCACCTCGTCGTCGAGACCGAGGGTGGAGTCGAGCCAGCGGAGGCGCGAGTGGCGCCAGATCGCGCTGTCGCCGGCATCGGCCAGAATCTGGTCGCTCACGACGAGCGTGAGGAGCACGGAAGTGGCGGCGGCGTTTTTGGGGCGCACCGTGAGAGTGCCGGTGTAAATCGCGGGTCTGGCGTTGGGCGCGATCTGCACGCTGCACCAGAGCGGCTGCACGGCGCCGCGTGGCACGGAGACGATTTTGCGGAAGGCGCGGCCGAGCCAGTCGGTGCCGCCGAGGTTGAGGCAGTGCAGGACGGAAGCGGGAATGGTATCGCCGGCGGGGGATTTCAGCTCGGAAAAAGTCACCGCCACGTCCTCGGCGGGCTGGGTCGCCGCGAAGAGGCCAAGTTGAAACGTGAAATATTCGCCGCGCGCCGCCTCGCCGTGAAACGCCTCGCCGGGACCGGATCGAATCCAGCGCTGTGGCAGCTCGTCGAGCATGCGGATCGGATGGCGGCGATCCTCGGGAAAAATCAGGTAGGGCCGGCCGGGGTGCGCGGCCAGCAGCGCCTCCGTTTCCGCGGCGGTGGCGATGACTTCCATCGGGTCGAAACGGTGAAATTCGTTGATGGCCTGGAACTCAAGCACGCGCGCGGCGGCGAGGTCCGTGGTCGAGCGGGCGCGGATTTTATCGGCGAGTGGCGTGCAAGCCCTGACCCAAGCGACGTCGGCCGGCAGGGTCGGAGTTTGGTAGACGGCGGTCGGCGAATTCTTCCAGCCCTCGTAGTGGTAGGGCAGGTAGTAGATCCAGTAGTCGCCCGGAGTGGTATCGGGTTGAAAAAGCACGTCGCCAGACTCGCGGGTGACCGACACGGCGAGGACGTTGCCGATGCGCCGGTTGGTTTGCGCGTTGATGACGATGACGTCCCTCTTCTCCGGTTCACGGTCGCGGCGGCGCCAGGGAAGGTGAACCCACGCGGCGTCACCGGCGGCGGCGACATGTACGCGGGCGCGGAGGTTGCCGAGCGTCTCGGTCCAGGGTGCGTCTGCGACGGTGAAGGGCACTTCGTCGGCGTGCAGGCTGAGTGCCGTCAGCAGAACGAGAAGAAGCTGGAGCAGGGGAGAAAGCAGGCGCCGGCCAGCTCCGACGGGACAGATATTTTGTCGGCGGTGCTTGGCGGAATAAATCAGGGTGCAGCTGCCGTCGTCCTTCGCGATGAGCCCGAACGCGAGCACTCGATATAGCCAGACCCGCGCAGCGGAGTCCGGTGTCCAGCTTCCCGTTTGCGGCGTGATGGAGGCTGCGGATCTCACCGGAAAAGTCATACTGCGTCGCCGCGCAGAAAGGTGTCAACCCATCGCCTTGGCGCATAGCAGGTCGGGTGGACCGGCAGGACGTGACCGTCTGAAACGGAACCAAGAAAGCGCCAGTCCGGGCAACCTGAAATGACCCTGCGGCGCTTCGGCGCATTTGCCCTATGGCGACTGCTCCGGTCACCGGCGTCCGTTTTTTGATTATCGAACAATTCTTCCTCGAGGAAGAGAGCCCCGGGCGGGAGCGAGTAAACGAGGCGCGGGGGCGGAAGCCGGCCGAGTGGAGGGTGGAGCGCGTTGCCTCTGGCGCGCCGGTGTTTTGGCCCGAAATATTAAATCACGGCCCGGGTTGGGGTCACCCGGTCCATCCCAAGGCCCGTTTCAGCCCGACCGCTTTTGTTTGGTTTTGGGCCGGACCTGCTGCAGGCTGTGGCATGGCCCATTTTCCCAAGCCCGACTCAGGTTCCCATCGGTCACCCGCTTCGACCGGAGAATTTTTCGCGCCGGCCGGTCCGGTCCGGCTGCGGGGGACGGCCGAGCGGCCCGCTCCCGCGGCGGCGCCAGTCCGGCCAGCCGAACGCGAGCCAGCCGCGCCGGCATTGCCCGGTTCACGCAGCGGACCGGCGCGGGATGAGCTGAAGATTTGCGGGCTGGCGGCGGTGCGGGCGCGTTTTGCCCGCGATCCGAATTCGATCATACGGCTGTTCTTCGACTTGGAACGTAGCCGGCAGGTTGGGGTGATGTCGAAGGTGCTGGCCCAGGCGAAGAAGATCTACCGCTGCGTCGAGCCCGCCGAACTCGAGAAAATCGCCGGCTCGATGCATCACGGCGGCATTGTCGCCGTGGTGGCGCCGGCGCCGTTGCGCGCGCCGACGGTGGAAGACCTGCGCGCCTGGGCGCGCCGGGGCGAGGCGCTCCTCGTGCTCGATCGCATCGGTCCCCGCGACCTCCCCGCGACCTGCGTCTCCCCTGCCCGCCCCTCGTTCCCGCTAACCGCTTCAGACCGAAGCCGGTCGTGCCTGAACCCAACTGGTGCCCGGGGTGGGGGTCGAACCCAGCCGGGGCAGCACATTCCGGGTTTTTATTC
>CAIKTR010000178.1 GCA_903830425.1 uncultured Opitutia bacterium | reverse complement strand
GGGCGTAGTATATCGGTAATATGTGTGCTTCCCAAGCATGAGAGGCGGGTTCGACTCCCGCCGCCCGCACCAATGAGAAAAGCGAAAAGTCTGGAAAGCATGACGGTTACATGACACGATGGTGTCATGAGCACGAAAACGGGCAGAACCGCCAAGTTCCCGCTGATCCTCACGCAAGGTTCGGCATCTGTGAAAATATATTGCGGCATTAATCGCCGCCGCCTGCCCAACAGAAAGTACGGTCCCGGCCGGAAAATCTACACCCTCGTGTACAGCGTGGCCGGCGAGCGGAAGCGCAAAAACTTCGCCGACCTGGACGACGCCAAGGTCGAGGCTCGCATCGTCCTGACGAACCTTGCCAACGGTTCGGTCCAGGTGCTCACGCTGACAGCCGGCGACCGCGACGCGTACGTGGCGGCCCGGCAGTTGGCAGATCAGGCCGGACTGTCGCTGCACACCGTCGTGGAGCAGTACCTAAACGCGCACCGCCGGCTCGCCGGCAAGGCGACCGTCATCGAGGCCGTCGAATACTTCACCCGGCACTTCGACCCGGCTATGCCTACGCGGCGACCCGGCGAGGTGCTGGAGGAGATGCTCGCGGCCAAGAGTCAGGACGGAGCGTCCGACATTTATCTGAAGCAGACCCGGCTGCGGCTCACCAAGTTCTCCGCAACCTTTCAGCGCCCCATTGGCGTCATCACCGCGCCCGAGATCGACGCGTGGCTGCGCGGCCTGACCTCTGGACCGAGAACCCGGAACAACACCCGCAATGAGGTCGTGGCTTTGTTCTCCTTCGCCAAGCAACAGCGTTACCTGCCGCGGGACCGGCCGACCGAGGCGTCGCTGACGATCAAGGCGAAGGAGATCGACAGCGCAGTCGAGATTTTCACCCCCGGCGAGATCAGAAAAATCCTCAGCGCGGTGCGGAAGCTGGAGTTGCCCTTCGTCGCGCTGGCCGCGTTCGCCGGCCTGCGCTCTGCCGAGATCGTGCGACTGGACTGGGCCAACGTGAACATCGCCGAGCGATTCATCGAGATCACGGCGGCCAAAGCCAAGACGGCGCAGCGGCGAATCATTCCGATCAGCGACAACTTGCTGGCGTGGTTGCTGCCGTACCAGGCCAACAGCGGGGCGGTGTGCGGCTGGGTAAAGACGCAGGCCATCGTCCAGAGGGCGGCAGAAAAGGCGAAGGTCGTCTGGAAGCATAACGGCCTGCGTCATTCCTACGGCAGTTACCGTCTGCCGGTGTGCAAGTCGGCCGCAGAGGTGTCGCTCGAGATGGGCAACTCGCCGCGGATGGTTTTCCAACACTACCGTAATCTGGTGACGCCCGCTGCGGTGGCTGAGTACTGGGCGATCATGCCGACCAGCGAGGCCGCCGAGCAGGCGAAGATCATCGAGATGCCGGCGGGCAAGACAGGGTAAGCGCATCGCGCAGCTCTTGACCGGGTGCAGCAACGCACCCGGTTTTTTTGTGCGCCGAGCTTTATGAAAAACAGTTTTTAAAAGGAGTAGACGCACCGCGCAACGCACGCACATTCGCGCGCGTGGCCGCAGAACCCTTCCTGTTTATGGAAGCATTAGGTTGAAAACTAGTGGTTGAGGCATTGCGGCGAACAACCCAGTTTGGCATTATCAAGACGGAGGCGCAGAAAAACCCCCACCAAAAACATGGAAGCAAAGTACGAGAATAAACAGCAACTCGCGGACCGCCTGGGCGTATCCTGCCGGACGATCAACACCTGGATGGCGGCCCACCGCATCCCGTTCACGAAGATCACCGAGCGTGTAGTGCGGTTCATCCCGCAGGAAGTCGATCAAGCCCTGGTCAAGTGCGCCGTGCGTGTCCGTGAACCCAAGACTGCATCATGAACGGCCGCGCCGCACCAGTCACCGAGCGGGAGCTTCCGCTCATTCTCACGAAACAAGAGTTGGCGGCAGTGCTGAACTGCAGCCCGAGACATCTTGACCAGCTTTCCAAGCGCGGACTCCTGCCGCGTGTGAAGCTTGGTCGGTGCGTGAGATATCGGCGTGAAACAGTCCTGAGGGCACTGGAGGGTATGGAGTAGAATATGACCTCCCCCATAGTCACAACTTCCGCGCTAGTGACGCGCATCGAATCCCTAGGCAGGGAGATTGCAGCTGCGCAGGCTAAACTGCCCCGCGCCCATGAGGCCATCCGCTCCCGTCAGGCAACCCTCGCCCGGCTACAGGCGCAGCTCGCATTGAACGGCGAGTCCCGCCCAGCCCAACGCAGCTATGAATGACCCCATCATCCATGGACTCACACGGCAGCTAGCGGCGAATACGCTACAGCTCGGCTTCCTTGCTCTGGTTAGGTCGGAGGATGCGTGGTACCTCATGCGCGACCGAAATGCATTCGTGCTATTGGCCTACATTGCTTGGAGGGTGCGTTATACGGATCACTACCGTGACGGCCTTGGAGCGGGCCAAATGTTCATGGGTCGAGACTCCGCTGCAAAGGAGCTTAGGATGACACCAGGAGAGGTGCGAGAAGCGACCAAACGCCTAATTGCAGCCAGCCGGATAACCTGCCGCCCAACCAGCTTAGGGACGGTGGTAACGCTAATCGATTCGGCTGTTTACGACATTCCCGGTGCACGGAACAACCAGCCGAACGCCAGCGAAGCAACCAACGAACAGCCAGCCAACAACCAACGAACAACCACTAACGAAGAAGGAAAGAAGGAAAAAGGTAAGAACCATACCTTTGTCGCTGAGACTATCTATGAGACCTATCCCCGCAAACAGGGGAAGCAGGATGCGTTGAAGGCCATCAAGGCTGCGCTGGTGGATTGTTCGCCTGAACGACTGTTGGAACGCACCCAAGCATACGCTGCGGCCACGACGAATTGGTCCGAGGCAGACCGCAAGTTTATCCCTCACCCCGCGACTTGGTACAACCGTGGCAGTTACGATGACGACCCTGCCGAATGGATCCGCAATGGACCCCAGGAAATCTCTGCCGCCTACCAGCAATTCTAAATATTATGAACACGACGACATATTCCATCCGCGACCTCCTTGATGGCGCGACCAGTAGACCATCCCGAGGAACGCAGACTCCTCCGAGCGATACCACGGAATCCCATAGTGCATGGCTGCACGAACGGCACAGGCAAGCTGCGGAGGAGCGTTACAACAGAGCCTGTCCCGAGCGATACAAGGACACCGACTGGGATTACCCCGCACTGGCACCATATCGGGTCCAGATTGACAGAGTTAGGAACTGGCAATTTGGCCCTAAGGGGATGATCGCCTCTGGGCCGACTGGGCGCGGCAAGTCCCGAGCTGTTTTCGATTTGTACCGCAGGCTCGCGTGCGATGAAGGGCGTGACGTGAAGTACTACTACGCCGGCGACTGGTTCAATGAACTGCAACAGCAGGTGAACTACGGGCGGGATGAAGCGCGAGGGTGGGTGGAGGCTTCTGCTGCCCGTCCCGTGATAATCTTGGACGACTTGGGAAAACAAGCACTCCTAACCAACAAAGAAGAGTGGGCTGCAGACTGGTTTTTTCGCTTCCTTGACCTGCGCGTTGGCAGTGGGCTTCCACTCATCATCACCACCAACCTCTCGGCTCCTGCACTGGCTCAGGACATGGGGTCCCGTGATGGTGACACCGGCGACCCGTTGATGAGGCGGGTACTCGCGGTGTGTGAGCCGGTGAGATTCTAGGGTGCCCCATGCCCATGGTTATCGAGCTAGTCACAATCCCTGCCAGCTACACGAAGCATGGTTACGACTACACGCTAGTTGAGCGGGAAGATTCGGTCGCGATCTATGAACAGGCCCGTCAGGGCAGAGTCCATGCCTACGAGGTTGTTAAAATCAGGCTGAACAAAGTCCGCCAAGCCTTCGGGAAGACGCTCCCAGCCTCCGAGCGACTGCCAACGGACGATGACTGGGGTCAGTTCGGCAAGACATACTCCACTTGGGGTGGGTCGCCTTCCATGCGCCTAGAGGCCAGGAGGGCCGCAATAGCCCAAATGGGGGTCTGGGTAGCCGAAGCCCGTCAAATCCCGTTTAAAATGACCGGTGCCTGACTCCATGCCCCTCGCTCTTTTTATTGGGGCAAGTAGCACTGCCCGTGGAATGGGTTTCTAGGCAGTCCCACAAACTGACTACCTCAATCAATCCCAGCACCCTAATAGCACCCCAATGGGGAGGTGGTTAGGGGGCTAAACGTACGACGCTTTATAGGTTTTAACTGGGCACCGAGGCCGACTGAGTATTTACTAGGCCTGACGATGAATGAGTCTGAGGGAACCCCGATCCGCGTCATAGCATGAAAGCGTGAAACATATGCACACAAACTGCAGGCCGTGGAATGCCAATTTTTCTGTTCTACTGGCAGTGCTTGTTTTCGCCGTTCAGAGCATATCCGCTGCGGTGATAGTCACGGGAAAAGCCCCCGTAGTTTCAGGGATTTCTACCGGTGTAGTTACGCTCTCCAATCGTAATTACGTTTATACCGCTCATTTCGACGCGAATGGGAACTATCGCTTTGATGCAGTGGAGCCGGGGATCTACAGCCTGAAGGCTGATGTCAATGGCTACAATCAAGTCGGCACAATATCCGTCGACGCCACAGTGAATGTTACGGTGCCTGACTTGGCGATCGATCGTTACAGTGCTAGTGCTGGAACCTACCAATACACTTGGACCCAGGATCAATCCTATGCCGGCCTGCCTAAAACAGAAGTCACCCAAAATGTCGTCACGCCGGTATCTGTCACTATCCTAGGTCAAGCTTATCAACTAGCCGACATCGGGTATGCTCAGGAATTGTTCAACAAATATGGCATTGTCCTTAACAATACAGGCGTGGCTTGGAATCAGGAGTACGCATACCGACTCTATTCAGTCCTAGAGCGAATCCCTCAGGTTTGCGGATCGACTTACAAATATAATCAGGAACTTAGCCCAAGACAATGGACCCTGACTACCGATTTTATCAACGGAGACATTGAATTCGGAGCAGGCTCGGTGCGAATCTCTACCGCCGCATTCACCTATGCCGCGCCTTTCGTCGCAGAGATTCAGGGAGTGCGCGGACTCTATTTTTCCAAGCGACTCCACCATGCGTTGGTCAATTATGTCACGAACCAAGGAGCAAACCAGGCCGCAGTCGCCAAGATCCTCTTGGAACGGTTCGGATTAACGATTGATACAGACGCCAACCGGTTGGACTACTCACAATTCACCACGGAGGCATCGACTCGATTTCAGAACTGGTTTGTCCATCCGGCAGAGATCGTAGAAATCATCAATCAGTTTGAGGAGTTACCGGAGGGCTTCCACAAGATTAACGGCTTCAAGTGGCTTGTTCGCCGTCTTGATGGCACGGTCAACCCTGTGTATCCTGAAGCCCCGGCGGTAGCGTGGTCCAACGGTTATATGGAATTTATGGAGGCGGCCTTCAGTAGCTATGACATTGCCAACATAACCCGGTTAATCCTCCACGAGAAAGCGCATTATATCTATCAGTTGTTGTTGGCGACAGAGTTCAAACATGCGTGGGCTGATCTAGGCGGCTGGCAATATACTCCTGATCCGGCGAATCCTGATTACTCAGCCACAGGCGGGTGGCAAACCACGAAGACTACTGAGTTTGTCTCTGCCTACGCGCACGATAAAAATCCCAACGAAGACTTTGCCGAAACAGTCGCCTGCTTTGTCAAGGATCCCGACATCCTCAAGGCGCGCTCGATTGGTAAATATAACTTTATGAAGGATAACGTTATGTTCTCGAATTCATACGTTTCCATAATCCGGCCAGATCTGACTTTTACGGTCCTAAACCTTTTTCCAACCTATGACTACCCTGGGAAGATTAAGCGCGTGGCGACGACCGTCACGGGCGAACCGAATGAGGACAAAACTTTCACGCTCGAAGTCGAGGTCACCCCGTTTTCTACACAGGCCAATCCCGCCAATGATATTTCCATGCGGATATCTAGTCCGGTGACGCCGACTACTCCCGTTGCGACCTATTTCGACCTGCACCTCTCTCCGACCAATACCGATAAAACCATCTTTCGTGGCACGGTGAACCTGAGCAAACACCTCCGAAAAGGTTATTGGCAGATGCCCAATGTGAGGATCACTGATACGGCGGGACTCGAACGGTACGAATCCGCAAATTTATATGGTTTTAAGCTGTACCTAAACAATCCTCTGGAGGACACCACGCCGCCTACAGTCGTGCCCAATAGTTCTTCGGTTTCGATCGGGCCCGGCACCTTGCAAGGCCATCCGGTGCAGATCGCGACGGTTAAATTTAACGTCACAGAAAATACCGGCCTCGTTTATCATTACGCTTCGCTTGTGCCGCCGGGCGCCTATCGCATGGAGCAATATGGCTCGGGCCCAACCGACGGAAGCGGTGAGCGCACGATCGAGTTTTATATCAAGGAGTTCGGTCGTACTGGCCGCTATACGCTGAATCAAATAGCACTCAAAGACTATGGGCTAAATCTCAACTACACATATTTTAAGACGAGCAACGGCAACTCCGACGGCACCACCGTTAATTTGGATGAGAATGCTCCCTACATTGATGTGGTCACTCCGCATCCAGACACCACCGCACCTGAACTCGATGTTAACCGGATCACAGTAACTGCCGTACCGACCAATCTACAGACACCAGATGGCGAAACCCTTGTGACGATTACGTATTATGTCCGCGACGACGCCGCTGGGTATGGCATCTCCAGCAATTACAAATTGCGCGATCCTCAAGGGGTGGAGCATTTTTATTACCTCTATCATCGTAATTTTTACACCGATTTCTTTGAGGGAGATCCGACTCAGTGGGAGCAATATACGCAGCAGATCATCTTGCCACGCGGTTCGGTCCCAGGTGTCTGGGGCCTTTCGCAGATGACCCTGGGGGATAAGGCAGGCAACATGAAGTCCTACGACTTCACGGAAACAGTACGCTTTGATCCCAATTCTACTGCAGCCGCAGATTTACAGATCATCGGGGACCCAGTCAGCAGATCCTACGTTTCCGGTGAAACTTTTTCACTGTCGATCCAAGTGGCCGGCGGCGATAAGGTCGCATACGAATGGTTCAAGGACGGTGTCTCGCTGTTGCCCAGTAGGACGAGCACCGCCAAGCAGACTATGCGGGACGTGGGCAATTACCCAGTTACCTCAGTGCTGGCTACCAGTAACATATCAGGGGCCGACACACCTATTCTCAAAATCGAGAACGCAGGTCAGGGCGACGCAGGCACATACTACTGCATTATCTCCAATGCCGCCGGCCGCATGGTGAGCAAAGCCGTCGAAATTTACAACCAACCACCGACCCGCCTGACCAATCTATCGGTGCGCATCGGGGCTGGCACGGGTGACAACACGCTGATTGTCGGCTTGGTGGTCGGTGGGGCTGGCACGAGCGGCACCAAGCCATTGCTCATCCGAGCAGTCGGCCCGACACTGGCGAGCTACGGCGTAACGGGGACACTGGTCGATCCGACCCTCGAACTGATCCCACAGGGCTCCAGTACCGCGCTAGCCACAAACGATAACTGGGCTGGCGACGCGCAGATCACCTCGGTTGGAAACACAGTTGGGGCTTTTCCGCTCAGCAGTACCTTGAGTAAGGACGCTGCGCTCTACCTGACGCCCTCCAGCGGGGTTTACACGGCTAAGGTGACCGGAGTGGGTGGCACCTCAGGGATTGCCCTCGCGGAGATCTACGACGCCTCTAGCACCGCCTATTCGGCCACTACGCCACGGCTGACCAACGTTTCGGCTCGCGCGCAGGTCGGCACAGGAGATGGGGTGCTAATCGCGGGGTTTGTGGTCGATGGTACCGCCTCTCGGACGGTGCTGATCAGGGCAGTAGGACCGACTCTGGGCACCTACGGGGTCCCCGGCGTGCTCGCTGACCCTCAACTGGAGCTGACCAAGACGGTGAACGGAGCCACGGTGGTAGTGGCCACGAACGACAACTGGGCTGGGGATGCCCAAATCACATCAGTTGGAACTACGATTGGGGCATTTAGCCTTAGCAGTGCCTCCAGTAAGGACGCGGCCATCCTGGTCACCCTGCCGCCAGGGGTATACTCTGCCAAGGCTTCCGGCGTCGGAAACACCACCGGCGTCGCTCTCATCGAGGTCTACGAGGTGCCGTGAGCAAGTAGTGAAAGGGCGACTGGCGCGGTTATCGCCCCAAATCCCTTTAGGTTCTGTTTTCGGTTTGCTGGGCTGATGGATTCCCATTCACGCCGCCTCCAACCGCCGAACCCCCTCCTCCCCAGACCCCCTGCTGGTTTGTATCTGTTTTGTCTCGTCATTACTGAGCATCTGAAAGCTCTCAGTGACATTCAGAGACACAGGCGAAATTGCGTGTTTGAAATTTCTCCTCTACCCACTCTGAAAACTGCGATTTTTCGAAGTGAGCTAACCGATTTCAACTCCCGCCACCTCCACCATTTTAGCCGGCTCGTAAGAGTCGGCTTTGCTCCGTGCCCACACTTACCCCTGCCGCCACGCCGGGCGAACCCGACCCGCGGTTTGCCCAGCTCCAAGGCCGCGTCGCCGATTTGCTCGCGCAGGCGCGGTGCCCCCATCCGCTCGGCGTCACCGCCTACACCCCGGCCGCCTTCGGCGCGGAGTACCCGGCGCTGTACCTGCGCGACTTCACCTACATGGCGGAGTCCGCGCCGGAGTTCATTCCGCGCGAGCACGTGCGCGCGATCCTCGCGCTGCTCGCGGCCCACCAGTCGCCCGAGGGCCTGTGTCCGGAGCGCATCGGCAACGACGGCGAGGTGTTCTATGTCTGCCACGGCGGCCGCCCGGCGGCGGACTCGCCCCTGTTCTTCGCCAAGCTGGCGCGCGCCTGCCTGCGCCACGGCGGCGAGACCGGCTGGCTCGCGGAGCTCTTCCCCGCCCTCGAGCGCGCGTTCGCCACCGTGCCGGTCGAGGCCGCGACCGGGCTCGTGTGGATCGATCCCGCGCACCCGCACACCGCCTACGGCTTCACCGACACCATCGCGATCACGGGGCGCCACTTGTTCTGCTCGCTGCTGCGATTTGAGGCCGCGGACATCCTCGCCGAGCTGGCGCGGCGGCTGGAGCGGCGCGAGCCCGCCGCGCGCTACGCCGCCGAGGCGGCGCGCATCCGCGCGAGCCTCGAGCGGCTGTGGTCGCCCGAGCACGCGCTGTACCTGGCCGGCTCGGTGGACTGCCGCCAGGCCGACGTGTGGGGCTCGGCCTACGCCGGGTCCATCGGCGCGCTCGACCCGGCGCGGCACCGCCTGGTCGCCGCCACGCTGCTGGCCCGCCGCGAGCGTTTTCTGCTCCGCGGCCAGGTCCGGCACCTCCTGCTGCCGGAGTTCTGGCAGCGCCGGGTGGTCGTCGCGGAGTGGACCGAGCCGGGCACCTTCCAAAACGGCCCGCACTGGGCCACGGCCACGGGCTGGATGGCGGAGATGTTCGAGCGGGCCGCGCCCGGCGCCGGCCTCGCGCTGCTCCGCGAGCTCGCCGCCGACTTCGAGGCCCACGGCATCTGGGAATGCATCGGCCCCGACGGCTACACGCGCGTCGCCAACAACCTCTCCTCCGCCTGCCTGCCGTACGCCGCATGGAAAAAACTCCGCGCGACGGCGGACGGGACAAGTCCGAAGCCCTGACCCGTCCGGTTCGCTCGCCCGGCGGGACTACCGCGGGAGTGAGCGGGAGAACGAAGACCTCGCGGCCCGGCGGAGGAAGCGCGGCGCTGGCGACGTGCAGGAGGTGGGATTTCTGCTCGTGGGCGGCGGGTTCGACGTCCCCGTCAGCCGGGGCGGGGCAGACGCACGGTAAAGACGGAGCCCTGGCCCGGAGTCGAATCGACGTGGATCGTGCCCGAGAGCAGGGTCACCAGTCGCTGGACAATGCTCAGGCCCAGCCCCGTGCCGGGAATGGCGCCGACATTGCTGCCACGGACGAACGGCTGGAAAAGCCGGCCCAGGTCGGCTGCGAGGATGCCGATCCCCTGGTCCGTCACCACGAATTCAGCCGCGAGGTCCGTGATCGTGAGGCGCAGCGTGATCGTGGTGCCGGGATGCGAGTAACGCGCGGCATTCGACAGCAGGTTCGTCAGGATGTGCTGCAGCAGGTTGGGGTCGCTGGAAAACTCGTTGAGCGTGCCGTTCGCCTCGAGGACAAAGCGATGCTGGTGCTGATCGGCCAGGTCCACTTCCGACAGCAATACTCCGGCCAGCTTCCGCAGGTCTAACGGTGCGTACCGCACTTCAAGCCGGCCGCTTCCGGTGCGGTTGAACAAGAGGACCTTGTCGAGCAGCGCGGTCATGCGGCGACCACTGCTCAGCACCCGTTCCGTGATCTCCGTGCGCTTCTCGAGGTTCATCCGCTCGCTGTACCGTCCGAGGAGCTCCGTCGACCCGAGGATGATGCTCAACGGATTGCGGAGCTCATGACTGGTAAAGGAAAGGAACTGGGAGCGCGCGGCGGAAAGTTCCTGCTCCTGCGCAATCATCGTCTGGAGGGACTGTTCGTGCAGCTTGCGGTCGGAGATATCGCGGATGAAGCAGATGTACTCCCCCTGACCGGCGACCGAGCAGTGCAGTTCAACAAACAATTGGAGGTCCCCAATAATGAAACCCCGTTCGGCGACCAAATAGGGCTTAAGGTCGGACATGCCCCGGGCGAGTTCGAGGCAGGCCTCCTGGAGTTGAGGATTCAAGGCCCGCTTTCCTTCATGGTCCGGAGCAAGCAGTCTCCCGAGACTGGGGGAAATGCGCGCCACCTCGCAACGAAGGCCCGGGCCGTCCGGACTCAGACGGATGATGGAGTCGGGCGTCGCCGTGACCAAGGTCTGCGTCCGTTCGAGGGTCTCCGCCAGTTGCTTGGAGCGCAGCGCGGCGAGATCTTCGCTGTGCGAATCCATCAGAGTCGCCAAGTCAGCGTACAGATCGCAGTAGCGGGACACCACCCAGGTCAGCAGGGCGATGTACAGCAGCCCCATCAGATGCTGTCGCAGATTCAAGCCCGCGGCCATCAGCCCAGCGAATGAGGGGCACCCGGCCGAGCCCTGGACGGAGTACCAAGCAACCGCGACGACGGCCGCTTGTAGCAGGAACAAAGTCGCGCCAACGCTGTGGACCATCCACCGGCGCAGCGAAAGGCCGGAAATGACGATCATGATCAGCGCCAATCGATCCTGACCTGACTTGGCCACCATCACCCATTGCCTAGGATCCTCCGCGAAAACGATGATGTTCAGCAGAACAATGCCGACCGGTTGCAGGATCAAGAAGACGACTACGACCCAGCTCAGGCGCTCCACCTGCCTTTGCAGCTTGGGGTCAAAAGGCTGTTGGAGGTTGGTGGTGACGCGCAGTTGGACTAGGCAATACCAGGCGACCAAGGCGCAAGCGTAGGTCCAGACAATGAAGGGCACAGTGCCGGAGGGCAGCAGCTTTGCCGGAGTTTCGAAGTACTGTGCGGTCAGTAAGATACTCAGGATGAGGCTGATCGCCCCGACTCCACGAAACTGCGATTTGGTGCTTTCGAGTTGGAGGGACTTGGTAAATTTCGGAAGTCGCCAGTTCATTTAAGAGGCAGGCAGGGGGATATACGCCAACGTGGCAAAGGTGCACCTTTAGAATATTTCACGCCGATGATAGGGTAATATCCCTAGGTGCTGCCCCGCACCGAGTGGGTGTCTGCATTTGGCGAGGCCACGTCAAATGCAGGCCGCCAGGCCGATGGCGTGGCCGTTAGCCTCCCGGGGCCGAGGTGCCGGGCGTGGCGGCCGGGGAAATTTTCCGGGTCGGGTCGGGCGGGGTGAAATGGAGTTCCCCGCCGAGCTTTTTCCACTGCGCATAGAGGGCGAGGAGGGCGAGGAAGGACAGGGCGGTGAGGGTGCCGCAGAAGATGAAGATGTAGCGGTAGTCGGCGATGTGCTGGAGCAGCCAGCCGATGAGCGGCGGCGAGAAGATGAGGCCGACCATGCCGAAGATGAGGTTGGCGCTGACGAACTGGCCGTAGCGCTCCCGCGGCAGGAGGCGCGGGCTCAGCGCCATGCCGGCGCCGAGGTAGACGGCGATGGCGGCCTGGTTGAGGCTCCACCAGAACAGGAGGGTCGGCTTGTCAGCCACGAACCAGAAGCAGCAGAAGTAGCTCCCGGCGGTGAGCAGCATGCCCACCATCGCCACCCGCAGCGCGTGGAAGCGGTCCACGAAGAATCCCGCGACGAAGAAGACCGGGATCGAGACGAGGTAGGTCCAGCCCTTGACCTCGCCGAAATCCTGAAGCGAGAGCCCGAGGGTGGGGGCGTAGCCGGGCTGGCCGGCCTGGGTGCCGAAGAAGACGACGAAGCCGAGCGGCACGAGGGAGGCCCAGAAGAAGAACGTGACGGTGAAATAGTTGAGATAGAAGGGATGGCGGAAGCAGGTCTGGAGGTACTCCCGGATCGCGGCCAGCGGGCCGCCGGGGGTCTTGGGCGGCGGCGGCGGGTACTCGCCCTCCTTCACCTTCCAGATGATGACCGAGAAGGCGCCGGCGAAGAGGAGGCCGATCAGCAGGTAGACGTGAAAGGTGTGGAACTCGACCCAGCCGAGGATCCAGCGGTTGAAGGTCAGGCTGCCGAGCGCGCCGACGGCGCGGTAGAAGCCGGCGAACTTGCCCATGACCTCGACGGGGATGACGTCGGCGACGAGACAGGCGAAGACCTGCACGATGTAGGCGTTGAAGAGCAGGAAGACGACGACGCAGACCATGATCCAGGCGATGGAGCAGCCCGCGACGGTGAAGAAGTCGCCGCCGAAGGCGGAGAGGAAGCGGTGCAGCCAGACGCCGGCGGGCTTGGCGGCGCCGAGCAGCATGAGGCTGAGCATGACGGGCGGGGCGAACCACAGGAGGAACGGCCGGCGCCGGCCGAGGCGGCCGCGGTACCGGTCGCTCTGCGTGGCGACGATCGGAAACCACAGGAACGCGACGACCGAGGACAGGCTGCTCACCAGGCCGATCAGCGTGTCGCTCGCGCCGTGCCACCGCAGGAGCAGCGGCGTGACCGTCGGCATCGACTCGAGCAGCTCGAAAATGAAGTCGCCCCACAGCATCCAGAACATCACCTGGAACAGGGCGCCCCGCGTGTAGGTGAGCGTGCCCACGCGATAGACCCGGGGTCCCGCGGCAGCCGGCAACGGATCCGAGGCGGGCGGCGGGGCGGCGGGGGAAGCCATGAGGACGACAGGGGTTTTAACGAGGGGCTCCACGGTGCCGGTCACGGCGCCGCGGGCTGCGGACCGGAACAGTGTTGGGTCGGGCGGGACCAAAAATCGACTTCCGAATCCAGCGGCGCAGGAATTCCCGGACTCCCATCGCCCGCGGCCGGCCAGGCGTCGCGCCCCGGGGAGAGGCGGCGCGGGCGTCCGTTTGGCCTAACGGGCCGACGGGCCCGGGGCGGACTTGAGCAGACCGGGAAGATCCAGGGGACGGGTGAACATGGACAGCGTGCCGTCGGCCGCGCGCGGCCACTGGTCCGGCGGGCGGTCCCAGTAGAGCTCCACCCCGTTGCCGTCCGGATCCCGGAGGTAGAGGGCCTCGCTGACGCCGTGGTCGGCGGCGCCGTCGAGGGTGAGCCCCGCCTGGGCGACGCGCCGCCCGGCATCGGCGAGCTCGGCCCGGGTGGGATAGAGGAAGGCGACGTGGTACAGGCCGGTGGTGCCGGCCGGCGGCGGCGGCCCGCCCGCGCTTTCCCAGGTGTTCAGGCCGAGGTGATGATGATAACCGCCCACAGAGAGGAACACCGCCTGGCGGCCGTAACGCTGAGTCACGGCAAACCCCAGCACGTCACGGTAGAAGGCCAGCGCGCGTTCCAGCTCGGCCACCTTGAGATGGACGTGCCCGATGCGGACCTGCGAATCGGCCGGCAGTGGCGGGAGCGGGGGCGTGGCCGGGGGTGGCATGGGGCGGCGCGCGGGGAGCGGGCGGATTTTCCGGCGCTTATTTCCGGTCGGCGCGGGCGGCGAGGAGAGCGTCGAGCGAGAGCTTGCCGCCGCCGTGGACGAGCACGATCAGCGCCAGGCCGAGGGCGAGCAGGTGGTATTCAAAGCCCTCGCCCTGCTGGTTCCCGTACCAGTTCATGAAGAAGCCGTGGGACAGATGCGCCGTCAGGATCGCCACGGCCATGACCACGGCCAGGCCGAAGGCGGCCACGCGGCTGAACAGGCCGACGATCAGGGCGAGGGAGCCGGCGAACTCGGCCGCGATGGCGAGGAACGCGAAGACGGCCGGGATGTGCATGGTGCCGGTGAAGAAGCCCATGGTGCCGGCGAAGCCGTAGCCGCCAAACCAGCCGAGCGCCATCTGGGCGCCGTGCGGGAACATGACGAGGCCGAGCGTGAGCCGGGCCAGCAGCGAGGCGGTCTGGTCGTTGGTCTGGGTGATAAGTTTCAGTGCTTTCATGGAGGGAGGTGGGAGGGCGGGTGGGTGGATGGATGGCGGAAAAATTCGCTGATCAGTCTTGCCCGGCGGGCGTTCAGCCGCCGTCGCGCTCCGGCTCGGTGGCGACCAGCAGGGTGAGCAGGCTGAGGATGAGGACGGGGACGATCATGGCGGTTACTTCAGGTCGAAGAGGAGGGCCTCCACCGGTTCGGTGGCCCGGAAGGTGAGCGGACCGGGGGCGTCGGTGCTCGCGCCGTCGCCGGGGGCGAGTTCGAGGCCGTTGCATTGTAGCGCCCCGGTTGCCACCTGCAGCCAGGCGCCGCGGCCGGGCCGCAGCTCGTGGGTCGCGGTGTCCCCCGGCTGGAGGCGGAGCCGGTAGATCTCGGCGTCCTGGTGGATCGTCGCCGAGTCCTCGCGGCCGTCCGGCGAGACGAGCAGCACCTTCGGGGCCGTGAGCGGCGCGGCGGCGGGCTGCCACTCCGTGTAGCTCGGGGTGAGGCCCCGCTCGCGGGGCAGGATCCAAATCTGGAGGAAATGGGCCGGCTCGCGGTCCGACGGATTGAACTCGCTGTGGGTCACGCCGTGGCCCGCGCTCATGAGCTGGACCTGGCCCGGCTGCAGCACGCGGGAGTTGCCCAGGCTGTCCCGGTGCGCCAGGGCCCCGGCGAGCACGTAGCTGAAAATCTCCATGTCCCGGTGCGGATGCAGGTCGAAGCCCCGGCCGGCCGCCACGCGGTCGTCGTTGATCACGCGGAGCGAGCGGAAGCCCATGTGCGCCGGGTCATAGTAGTCGGCGAACGAGAACGTGTGGCGGGAGTCCAGCCAGCCCAGGTCGGCCCGGCCGCGGGCGTCGGCGCGGCGGAGGGTGAGCTCGGGGGAGGGGGCGGTTTTCATGGGCCCAGTATGCCACGGGGCCGTTGGGCCGGCGAATGCTGTGTTCTTGGCCTGAGCCATACTTTGGGGCATGGTGGGGGCATGGAACTCAGACAACTGCGCTACTTCGTCGCCGTGGCCGAGACGGGGAACATCAGCCGCGCCGCGCAGAGGATCTTCCTGACCCAGCCGGCGCTGAGCCGGCAGATCAAGGCGCTGGAGGGCGAGGTCGGGCAGTGCCTGCTCGAGCGGAAGGCGAACTCGATCCACCTCACGCCGGCCGGCGAGGCCATGCTGCACGAGGCGCGGGCGATCCTGCAGCAGGCGGACCAGGCGATCGAGCGGGTGCGGGCGACCTCCGCGGGCGGCCGGCTGCGGATCGGCTACGCCCCCTCGCTGGCCAGCGGGCTGCTGTCGCCGGCCGTCGCGAACTTCACCCAGCTCCATCCCCGCACGCGGGTGGAGCTGTTCGACCTTTCGACCGAGGAGATGCTCACCGGGCTGGAAGCCGGCGAACTGGACGTGGTCGTGACGGTCCGGCCGGGCAAGGAGAGCCGGGGGCTGCAGTGGGTGCCGCTCCTGCGCTCCCCCTGGCGGCTGGCGGTGAGTTTCACGCATCCGCTGGCCCGGCAAAAACGGGTGCGGCCGGACGCGGTGGCCCGGGAGCCGCTGCTGGTGTACCGGAAGGACGATTATCCGGAGTATTGGGAGACCATCACGGCCTGGCTGGGAGAGAACGGCGTGCGGGCGCGGATCGCGGGCGAGTACAACGGGATCGACAGCCTGCTGGCGGCGGTGGAATCGGGCCTGGGGGTCGCGTTGGTCGCGGCGCGCATCGCCAAGCTTTTTCCCCGCCGCGTCCGCATGAACCTCCTGACGGTCGCGCCCAAGCCGCTGTGCATTTCCGCGGGCTACCGGTCGGACCGGTCGGACGACAAGCCGCTGGCGGTCTTCGTCGAGGAACTTCGCCGGGCCGCGGTCCTCAGCGCGTAGCGGCCCGGTGGCCGGGCCAGCTCAGCTGATCAGCAGCAGGCGCGGGGGCTGTCCGGGAAAGGTGGCCGGGGCGCGGTGGATGCAGGGCGGGACGGGGTTGCCGGGATAGTCGAGGGCGATGCGCCAGAGGTTGCCCTGGCCGAAGGGGAAGAGCCGGGCCGCCGGGGCGGGGGCGTAGTGCAGGTCGTAGCAGTGCTCCCGCAGGTAGCCGAGAAAGTCCTCGTCGTCCGGGCCGCCGTAGTGGCGGAGGAGGGCGGCGCGGGTGGCGGGGATATCCACGTGCCGCTGCGCCTCCTCGTTGCGCAGGCCCTCGCTCGCCGGGCCGCAGTACGTGCACAGCCAGGTGTCGGCCTCGATCTCGGCGCTGTCGGCATGGAAGGAGAAGACGTCGGTGGCGACGGGTCCCGGGTGTTCGTCGCGGGGGTAGCCGCTGATGCAGTTGAGCGCGGGGTCGAGGCCCAGGTCGCGCAGCTGCCGCTGGTCGGCCAGGAGCTGGTCGACGGCGACGCGCCCGGCGGCGCTCACCGGCAGGGACTGGAGCCGGGCCTCGTCGAGCACGGTGATGGCCTCGCCCGCCGGGATCGTGAGCAGGCGGAGGACCTCCGGATAATCGCCGGGCAGCGTGCGCGGCCAGCAGAGCGCGTTGACGCCGTGGGTGAGCGGGGTGGAGGCCAGTTCCCGGAAACTGTTCACCCGCCTGACGCGGGGGTAGTCGGTCGGCAGGCCGAAAGCGGGCATGCCACCGTTTATTGCCAGCCGGCCGGCCATGGCGAGGAGCGATACGGAAAAAGCTGCGGAAAAAACTGGGAAACTGGGAAAGAAGAAACGGGGGCGCGCCGGGGACCTCACGCCTGGGGCGTGGGGTTGAGCCCCAGCAGGCCCAGCAGGGCGGCTGACTCGGAAAAATCGGGGATGACGAGATGCGCGCCCGCCCGGATCAGCCGGGTGCGCTTCTCCAGCTGGAGCCCGCAACGCCGCACCTCATCGCTGGCGAGCCCCACCGTCACCCCGCCCCGCTTGCGGGTTTCCCGGATCTCCACCGGGCCGTCGCCAAAGGTGACGATCTGCCCGGCCTCGCCCGGCCCGATCTCCCGCAGGATGCGGTCGAGCACCAGGCGCTTCGCATCGTGCGCCATGTCCTGGTTGGCGCCATAAATCCGGCCCTCAAACAGGGACGCGTAGCCGAGCTCCTCCGCCTCGCGGATCACGTCCGGCTCGTCGGTGCCGCTCGCCAGGTAGAGCCGCAGGCCGGCCTGGCGCAGCTGCTGCAGGAAGGGAACGGCCTCCTGCAGCGTGAAGTCCCGGACGCCGAGCTCCCCGCGGTGCAGGCGGGCCAGGCGCTGCTCGACCAGGTTCATCAGGGCCTCGTTGTAGCGGCGCTTGTAGCCGGCCGCGTCGAGGATCTGGTCCGCCGGCACCCAGCCGGCCTCGCGCACCATCCGGGCCAGCCCGTGCATCTGCTGCAGCGTCTGGATGCCGGTCGTCTGGCTGATGAACTCGCGGGTCTGCCGCACGATCTGCTCGCGGGCCGCGGGATCCGCCGTGGACTCGGCCGGCCCGAGGATCGCCTGGATCATCATCGGCTCCATGATCTGCTCCCAGCCCTGCCGCAGGGTGGAGATCGTGCCGTCATGGTCAAAGATCGCGTGGCGCAGCGGCCGCCCCGCCGGCAGGGGCAGGGCGAGCTCGATCGCCGTGCCGGGGGCATAGGCGGCGCGGCGCGGGTCCGCGGCCAGTTCCGGCTGGTAGACATAGTCGGGATGCTCGCCGATCGCGAGAATCTCGGCCGGCGTGGCGGTGCCGGTCTGCTGCAGCTTCTGCACGGTGACGCTGGCGACGAGGTTGCCGAAGTTCGCGGCCTCGGCCGGCGTGGCGCCCACGGCCAGGCAGGCGGCGAGGCCGGCCACCAGGCTGTCGCCGGCCCCGACCGGGTCGATTTTCCCGAGGAGATGCAGGCCGGGCACCTCGTGCACGCCGGTCGCATCCACCGCCACGCCGCCCTGGCTGCCGCAGGAGACGAACACGGGCTGCGACCAGCGCTGGAACAGCTCGGCGGCGGCGGCGAGGGTCTCCGCGCGGGGGATGTGGGTGCGGGGCGCGTGGGTCCGGCCGCACAGGCGGGCGGCCTCCAGGTCGTTGAGCTTGTGGAGTCCGCCGGGGTAGGCCGCCGCGAGCTGCCGGCAGTCGACCAGGGCCCGCACGCGCGGGTGCCGGGCGAGCAGGGCGTTCAGCCCGGCCTGGAACTCGGCCGTGTGGAGGCCGCGGTCGAACTGCTGGTTGACGACCAGCACGTCGAGGGTCGGCAGCGCGGCGGCGAGCGCCGCCAGCAGGCCCTCCCGGCTGGGGTCGGCGAGGACGTTGAAGCGGCCGAAATCAAAGCGGTTCAGCTCCTCGTGGCCGAGGATCGGCTTGAGGTAGGCGTGCGTCTGCCACGCGGCCGGCTGGGTGATGATCCCGCTGGTGGCGGCGCCGGCGGCCTGGAGCAGGCGCAGCAGCTCGGCCCCGCGCAGGTCCGGCCCGATCACCCCGAAGGCGCGCAGGTCGGCCACCCCCAGCGCCTGGAGGTTGGCCACGACATTGCCGGCGCCCCCCAGCGTGTGGCGCTGCTCGCGCACCGGCCGGGTGCTGAGGCCGGTCTCGAGGGAGGGCTCGGCCGCCGCCGCGTCGATCAGGTAGTAGCTGTCGACGCAGAAATCCCCGACCACGCCGACCCGGGCGCGGCGCAGGTCGCCCAGCAGGCGGCGCAGTCGGTCGGCATTCAGCAGGGGCGGGGGCATGGGTCGGCCGGGCGGCGGCCCCTCCAGCTGTGGGCCCCGGACCGGGCGGGGGCTAACTTAAAAAGTGGCAACCGGTAAAAACCTGTCATGACATTTCAAGCCGTGGCCCTTCCCAAGCACGCCGTCATCTTCCAGAGCCTGCACCAGGCGATCAAGCGGGGTGAATTCAAGAGCGGGTCGCGGCTGCCCAGCGAGACCGTCCTGGCCCGCCGGTTCGGGGCCTCGCGGCCCACCGTGGCGCAGGCGCTCCGGGACCTGCAGCGGCTGGAGCTGATCGAGCGGCACCGCGGGGCGGGCTCGTTCGTCCGCCCGGCGCCGGCGGCGGCCGGCTCGCTCGGCCTGCTGGCCGACGGGCTGGGGGCGACGGAGGTGCTGGAGCCCCTTTCAGTCGAGATCGCGCGCGCGGCGCAGGCGCTGGGCTGGAACGTCGTGATCGGCGCCGCCGTGGCCGACCGGTCCCCGGAGAGCATCGCGCGGGAATGGACCGACCGCGGCGTGGCCGGGATTTTCTTCGCGCCGCTGGAGCACCATCCCGTCCGCGCCGCCGTCAACCGGGCCCTCGCCGACTGCCTCCACCGGCAGGGCCTGGCCCTCGTGCTGCTCGACCGCGATGTGGGGGAGTTTCCCGAGCGCAGCGCGCACGATGTCGTTGCGATCGACGATTTCTTCGCCGGCTTTGACCTGGCGTCGCATCTCCTGGAGACGGGCTGCCGGCGGCTGGTGTTTGTGGCCAAGCCGGAATTCCCGGCCACGACCGACCTGCGGGTGGCCGGCGCGCGGGCGGCGGTGGCGCGGGTGGCCTCGGCGCAGCTGCAGTTTGCGGTCGGCCAGCCGCTGGACGCGGCCTGGGTGGGGCGGCTGCTGAAGCGGGCGCGACCGGACGCGGTGATCGCCTCCAACGACGCGACCGCGGCACAGCTGCTGCAGACGCTCAGCGGCCTGCGCTGCCGCGTGCCGCAGGAGGTGAAGGTCGCGGGGTTTGACGACGTGCGTTATGCCCGGCTGCTCTCGCCGGCGCTGACCACCATGCGCCAGCCGTGCGCGGCCCTGGGCGCGGCGGCGGTTGAAGCGATGCTGGGGCGGCTCCGCCAGCCGCACATGCCGGCGCGGCGGGTGCTGCTCCGGGCGGAGCTGGTCAAGCGGGCCTCGACGCGGCCGGCCTAGGCCCGACCGGCCGGGCGCGTCACTCGGCCTGGGCGGCGGTCCACAGCGCGGCGACGCGCTGCTTGGCCGGATCGGCGGCGTGCGCGTAGGAGTTGAGGACGGCTTCCAGGCCCTCGCACAGCCGCTCGACCGTCAGGACGTAGGCGTGGTCCGCCGCGGCCAGGGCCAGGTCGGTCAGGCGGGTGGCGGTGCCGGCGGCGACCGCGGCCCGGCGCGCCTCGCAGGCGGCGAAGCACTCGATCGCCAGGCGCGCGTGCGCCGCCTCGTAGCCGTCGCCCAGGCCCGCCGCGGCGAGCCTGGCCTGCAGCCGGGAAATTTTCGCCAGCCGGGCGCGGAGGGCCGGCAGGTCCGCGGGTCCGCCGGGGAGGGCGGCCGGACTGCTCGCGGCGGCCGGGCCGGCCGCGGACTCCGCGGCCGCGGGGGTCGCGCCGCCGAGGAGGAGCTCGATTTGCGCGCGGGCGGGAACCTGGTCGTAGGGGAGGAAAAGCTGGCGGGCATCGTGCTGCGTCCAGGGCTGGCCGTTGACGCGCACGCCGGTGATCGCGCCGGTGCCGGTGGTGGTCAGGAACAGCTGCTTGGACCCGAAACGGATGGGGAAGCGCTGCTCGAGGCGGGTGATGCCGGCGGGAACATGCGGGAGGATGACGAGCCGGTCGGCCTGGTAGAGGTATTCGAACAGCCCGCGGATGAAGGCGGCGGGGATGCCCCAGGCGTCGTAGACACAGTTGATCGGCTCCTTGGGCTGGTAGGGGTCGCGGCCAAAGTGCGTCAGGTTGTTGTCCATCCGGAACTGCCGCGCGAAGCCGAGGATGCGCCGCATGGAGCGGCGGGCGTCGTCGGTGTGGCCGAGGCGATAGTAGGCCATGATCATGCGGGCCTCGCAGGTGGACCAGTGGCCGCCGTTCACCCAGCGCCCAAACTCCCAGAGTCCGGTGGGCTCGGTGTAGAGGTCGTCGAGGGAGGGGTAGTTGGTGATGATCAGGTCGTAGGGCCGCAGGCCGGGGAGGGCGGCGATCTGGGAGTAGATGGCCTGGGACTGGGCGTCGTCGGACACCCGGAAGCAGATCGCGTCGTGGTTGACGACCGCCTCGAAGTACCCGTGGCGGGCGGCGCCGTAGACCCCGTGCGGCGTGCCGTCGGGATCGAGGGACTTCAGGAAGTAGCCCTCGCGGGTCGTGAGCAGGGGCAGGCCCCGGCGCGAGAGCTCGCGGCGCGTGGCGAGGACCTGGGCGCGCTCGGGGCGGCCGGCCAGCTTTTCCAATTCAATCAGCCGGTCGAGCGCGGCGATGGTGGTGATGGACAGCCCGGCGAGGTAGGAAGGCGCGTAGGAGCCGTCGGGCTTTTTCCAGCCCGCGTGGCTGGGGGCGAGCAGGTTGCCGGCGGCCCCGGCGAGGTAGAGGCTGTTCCGGGGATCGCGGCGCGACTCGAGGAAATCGGCGCAGCGCTCGAGCTTGGGCAGGTAGCGCGCGATCGCCGCCGGGTCGCGGGCGATGAGGAGCGCCTCGCACTGCAGCACGAGGCCCGCCGCGGTGAATTCCACGCCCCAGTCGTGCAGGTCGGTGCGGCCGTCGCCCTGCTTGTAGATGATGAAGCCCGGGCGGGCGCAGTCGCAGAGGGCGCCCACCGGCGCGACGTCGTTCCAGGGCGGGGCGCCGACATGGTGGCCGTCGCCCATCTGGTCGAACCACAGGTCCTGGGAATTCTGGACGAACGTCACGAAGGGCTCCCGCCAGAAAGGCAGGGCGCAGTAGGTCGGGCCGTAGCTGTTCTGGATCCACCAGGCGTTCCACGTCGGTCCCTCCACCAGCCCGTTCCAGGCGGGGAGGTAAAACATCGCCATGTTCTGGTACTCGGGATCGGGCTCGAACATCCGGCGCGCGGTGTTGAGGAGCTCCAGGTAGTCCGCGTCCCCCCGCCCGGCGAAAAAACGCCCCTCGTAGTCATAGCGGGGCTGCGCGGCGCTCGAGACGGCCAGGCTCAGGGCGAGAAGCACGAGGATCGTCAGGGGCCGGGGCAGCTTCGAGTTCATTGGTCGAGGGGAAGGCGAAGAGAGGGCGAGGAGAGGGAAAGGGAAAGTGAGAGGGAGAGTGGTGCGCCGGCGCGAGAGCGTCACGCCTGTTCACTGGCGGCCCCGGCCGCGCGCCCTGCCGCCGCAGGCGGGACGCCTCGTCCCCAAGATGTCG
Organism: uncultured Opitutia bacterium; assembly: GCA_903830425.1. Lineage (GTDB taxonomy): Bacteria > Verrucomicrobiota > Verrucomicrobiia > Opitutales > Opitutaceae > Opi-474. The sequence goes on along the minus strand of CAIKTR010000178.1, from coordinate 7,635 downwards.
TCCGGCCGGTTCGCATTTCTTGGCGCAAGGCGTCAAATGCGCCTTGCGCGTGAAACCTCATTTTTGAACCCAAATGTTTGAGCCTGATATCCACAGATATAATTGTGAATGAAATGTTTAAATAAGACTCCGCGCCAATGAAAGTCATGGGGTAAAAACCCTAGCACCGGAGGAGTAAATTTTACACCAGACAAGGTTTGCTACTATGGAAAAACAAGAGATGGAGAGAGCGATTTATGCGCTCGCTTTACCGGTTCGAGTATCTGCGCCAGACGATGACGTCGCTCAAAATCGCTGTTTTATCGGCGGTCCTATTTGCGCCCGTGGCGGCCGCGCCGGCGACTTCCGGTGACTACTCCTACACCGACGCGGGCAGCACGATCACCCTCACCGGCTATGCAGGCGATGAGACGGAGGTGGTCATCCCGGGCCTGATTGCCGGCAAGCCGGTCGTCCGCATCGGGGCCTGCGCGTTCCTGGACAAGACGAAGGTCGCACGGGTCACGATCCCGGCCGGCGTCACCAGTCTGGAGACCTGCGCGTTCACCGGCTGCACGAATCTGGCCAGCGTCACAATCCCGGCCAGTGTTGCCGCCATCGGGGACAACGCCTTCTCGGGTTGCTCCAGTCTGACGAGCGTCACGATCCCGGCGGGCGTCACCCATCTGGGGAAGAGCGCCTTTTCGGGTTGCTCCAGCCTGGTCAGCGTCACGATCCCGCCCAGTGTCACCGCCATCGGGGAGAGCGCCTTTTACGGCTGCTCCAGCCTAGGCCGGGTCACCCTGCCTGCCGGGCTCACCCGCATCGGCAACAGCGCGTTTGCCTACTGCGGTGCGTTGACCGAGGTCGCGATTCCCTCCGGGGTCGTCGCCATCGGCGAACGCGCCTTCGCCGCCTGCTACAATTTGACCCGCGTCACGCTGCCGGGAGGCCCGGCCCGCATCGGGGACAATGTGTTCTCCCGGTGCACGAGCCTCGTGCAGGTATATTTCCAGGGCCGCCCGCCTAGCATCCAGTCGAACCCCTTCGACGGTTGCCCCGACAATCTCGAGATTTGCTACCCGGCGGGAGCCGCCGGCTGGGAGCACATGTCGCTGGGTTATCGCACCAGCCCGGGGTCGCCCCAGTCGGGCCAGGAGCAGGCCGGGGCGCTGTGAGCCGGCGCCGTCCCGCGGCGGGCGGCCCGCGCATCAACCGGCCGCGGAATTTCGTTTCAGGGCCAGCTCGGCTTTGACCTTGGTCATGAAGGACTGGGTGATGGGGTAGCGCAGGGCGACCGGGATGACCAGCGTCGCAAACATCGATCCCAGCCCGAAGGTCAGCAGCACCAGCCAGCGGATGGCCGCCGGGGTCTGCTGGTCGCTGCCATTGACGAAGCCCACCCACGCCAGACAGGCGCTGGCCGTGAACACCGCCACCGAGAGGATCATCTTGGTCGAGAAGGCGAAAATGGCGGCGTAACCGCCGTCCTTGCGCACCCCCGACTCGAGCTCGTTGACCTCGGCGACGTCGGCGATCATCGAGCTGGCCAGGGAGGAAAACAGGCCGATGCCGAACCAGTTGAGCATGTCGCAGGCCCCGAACACGATCACCGCGATCGGCACGACGTGGCCGTGCACCAGCCACACGGTCGTCGGCTTCAGGATCCCGCCCAGAAAAATGACCGCGGCCAGCAGGTCCGCGCTGGCGGTGATGCCCGCGCCGATGCAGACGGCGTGTTTCTTGTCGAACTTGCGCTCGAGCAGCACGCCCACCAGCGCGCCGGAGCCGCAGAGCACCATGCCGCCGCCGTGGATCAGCGTTTTCTGCAGCGCCGTCAGGTGCATGAAATAGACGTACAGGTACATCTGCAGCGTCGCGACAAACACCGCCCCCATGCCGCCGATGCACATGAAGATGATGATCGGCCGCAGGTAGCGGTCCGTGATGATCTCGCGGAAATCCCGGTAGAAGGCGCCCAGACTGTTGCCGGTCCCGGTGATCAGGCCGCGGGTGTCGACGATGTGGTGGCGGGTGACGTAGACCACGACGAAGGTGACGCCGATGGTGGCGAGGGCGAACGTCGTGCCCATGTGGAGGAAATTGGACACGACGCTGGTGGCCTCGGGGCCGCCGGGCCGGTCGGGGAAAAAGAGCGACCAGGCGAGCGCCGGGCCCAGGAGGTTGGCCAGCATGTTGAGCGCCGTGCGCGCCCCCTGCAGCTGCGAGCGCTGATGGTAGTCGGTGCAGACCTCAAACCCCAGCGCGACGTAGGGCACGGTGAAGATGGCATACGCGGTGCGGTAGAGCAGGTTGATCGTCAGCGCGTAGAGGAACAGCCATCCGCCCCGGGCGATGAACTCCGGGACCGCCCACAGGTAATAAAAGCTGACGGCCATCAGCAGGCCGCCCAGCAGGATGTAGGGCTGGCGCCGGCCCCAGCGCGTGTGGGTGTTGTCGCTGAGATGGCCGATCGCCGGGTCGACGATGGCATCCCAGAAGCTCGCCACGGCGAAGGCCACGCCCGCCTGGGAGAAGGGCAGGCCCAGCGCCTGGGTGTAATAGAGCATCGCGAACCCCGAGATGCCGTTGATGGTCAGCGAAGTCGCGCCCTCGCCCAACGCATAGCCGAGAATATCGCTCCCCCGTGCTTTTGGCTTCAGGAGCGCGGGGGATGCCACGCCCCACAGCAACGGGGGAACCGCGGTCCAGCAATAGGAATTGCAGGAGAAACGCGCGCGGTGCCGCCGGCCCGGCCGGGGAGGATGGGGTGGGGCGGGCCAGACCCTTTGGCTTGCCCCGGCCCGCGTCGCGTGCCCACCATTGGGCCGGGCTGAAGCCGTCTTCGGCCCGGCTCCCGTGGACCGCCCGGGAGCTTGCCCCAGCAATTCCGCTCAGTTCCTACCCCCCCCAATAAGCAGCCAGGTCCCGGCCGCGCCGGTGGTCCTGGCTTAATAACCACGCCTGATCCCATGCCCAACCGCCCTGCCTCGCCCTCGCTCCCTGCCCATCGCACGCAACCCGACGCCAAGGGGTTCTTTGGCAAGTTTGGGGGCGCCTTCATCCCGCCCCAGCTCCAGCAGCAGATGGACGAGATCAACCACGCCTACCACCGCATCTGCCGCAGCCACGACTTCGTCCGCGAACTGCGCTCGATCCGGACGCATTTCCAGGGCCGGCCCACCCCCGTCTACTACTGCAAGAACCTCAGCGACGCGATTGACGGCGCCCGCATCTACCTGAAGCGCGAGGACCTCAACCACACCGGCGCCCACAAGCTCAACCACTGCATGGGCGAGGCGCTGCTCGCGAAGTTCCTCGGCAAGAAAAAACTCATCGCCGAGACCGGCGCCGGCCAGCACGGCGTGGCCCTCGCCACCGCGGGCGCCTACTTCAGCATCCCGGTGGAGATTCACATGGGCGCGATCGATATCGCCAAGCAGCACCCCAACGTGGTGCGCATGAAGATCCTCGGCGCCACGGTCGTGCCGGTCACGTTCGGGGCCCAAACCCTCAAGGAGGCCGTGGACTCCGCCTTCCAGGCCTACCTCGCGGATCCGGTGAGCAGCATGTACTGCATCGGCTCCGTGGTGGGCCCGCACCCGTTTCCGCTCATGGTGCGCGAGTTTCAGCGCGTCGTCGGCATCGAGGCGCGCGAGCAGTTCCTGGAAATGACCGGCGAGCTGCCCGGCAACGTCGTCGCCTGCGTCGGCGGCGGCTCCAACGCCATGGGCATCTTCGCGGCCTTCCTCGACGACCCGGTGCGGCTGCACGGCGTCGAGCCGCTCGGGCGCGGCCAGCAGCTGGGCGAACATGCCGCCACCCTGACCTACGGGGAGGAAGGCGTCATGCACGGGTTCAATTCCATCATGCTCAAGGACGCCAAGGGCGAGCCGGCGCCGGTGCACTCCGTGGCGAGCGGACTCGACTACCCCTCGGTCGGCCCGGAGCACGCCTACCTCCACCGGAGCGGGCGCACCATCGCCGGCACCGCCACCGACGCCGAGACGATCGAGGCCTTCTTCCGGCTGTCCCGCCGCGAGGGCATCATCCCGGCGCTCGAAAGCGCCCATGCCGTCGCTTATGCGCTGAAACTCGCGAAGCAGTGCCCCGACGAGTCCATCCTGATCAACCTCAGCGGACGCGGCGACAAGGACATCGACTTCGTGATGGAGCAGTACGGCGCCCTCGCCGAGCGCACGGACTACTGAACGGAGCCGGGTCTTCCGTCCGCGCCCGGGGCCGCGCCCCGGACGAAATCCTTCCGGGTAAACCCGCCCGGGAGGATCGTCCGCGCTCGCGCCCGTCCGGTCCTGCGCCGGGCGACGGCGAAAAACGCGGCCAAGAAAAAAGCCACCGGCCGAGGCCGGTGGCTTGGAGAACTGCTGTGAAGATCCGGTTATTTCTTGTTCAAGACCGCGTAGAGGACGGATGCGGCGATCAAGCCGACCAGCCCGCTGGATCCCAAGGTGGCGATGATCCCGGTCAGGTTGCCGATCACATCAACCTTGATGAACGGAACCGGCGAACCGAACACAACCTGGAGCACCACGGCCAGGGCCAGCAGCGCGACGCCGAGTTCCGTGATCTTTCTCAGGAAGGCGATGATCGTTTCGAGTATTTGCATATGCTATTTTTTTTGGGGTTGGGGTTATTCGTTCAGCCAGAATTGGCTCAACTTCATTCTTAGGCGCCAAACTCCCGCAGAACGTTCAAATAAGTTCCGCCTCCTCCGGTGGGCATAACCCCCCTCGAACCGAGCGCCCCAGCAGAGGGTCCGGGGCAGTGGAAATATTCCACTGAGGAGATGAGTAATGGGCCCTAGGAAAAAATCTCCCGTCTTTGGATACCTAGGATGCGTCTCCCGCTCGTCGGGGTGGCGAGCTGGGTTCCGCCCTTCCGCAAAATCCACTGAAGGAGGGCGCGTTCGTGGCGACGGAGCCACGGCCTGCGGGGAACGTTGCGAGGGCCGGGCTCGGATCGTGGGCGGGGCCGGACTACGCAAACTTCTCGAGCTTGGACCAGTCGTAGTCTTCGCCGCACGGTCCGCCCATTGCCGCGGCCTGCCGCTCGATGACGCGGCCATTGAAGTCATGGAGCGGAAAATACCAGCTCGTGATTTCCTTGGCCGAGGCGGGCATGTAGTGCGCGATGAGGCTGCGGCGCCACAGGGTCGGGTGGGTGTTCGGTTCTGAGCCGTGGATGACGCTCCCGTTGAAGAAGAGGACATCGCCGGGTTGGAGCACCGCGGGGACGGCTTTTTTCCCGTCCGGCGGCGGGACGTAGTTATTGACGAAGCTGCGGGCTCCGTCGGCTTCCTGCGGACACTGCAGGGGGAGGTCGTGCGTCCCGGGGACGACGGAGAGCCCGCCGTTTTCCGGGCCGGCGGGATCAATCGCGGTCCAGGCGGCCAGGCACGTGCCCGGGCGCACCATGAGATAGAAATTATCCTGGTGGAGCGCCTGCCCCCGGCTGCCCGGGGGCTTGAAGTAGATCATCGACTGGCAGGCGATGGGCTCCTCCTCGAGCAGCGCGCGGGCGACCGCGCCGATGCGGGGGTCGAGCATCATGCGCAGGCCGATGGGCTGGTGGCGATGGAGATGGAGCATGCGCGGGTAGCGCTTGAGCGGGTCGGGATCGAGCGTGCCATCCGGGTTGAGCTTCGGCTCCCAGTAGCCGGGGATCGGCCGGCCGGCTGCCGCCAGCCCGTCGATCACCTGCTTGAGGTCGGCGATCTCCTGCGCCGACCAGAGCGCGCGGACGATGAGGTAGCCCTCCGTGCGGTAGAACTCGCACTGCTCGGGCGTAACAGAAAAGACGGGGGTGGGGCTCATGGGGTATGAAAACCGGGGCGGGACCGCCCAATGCAACTCAGGCCGCCGAGGCCGTCGATGCCATTCTCGCCCGCCCGCCTCGGGCAATCCAGCTGGGCGCGGCGGCCTGGGCCGCGGGCCGGCAATTGCATCCTTGCTGGGGGCGACCGGGGGCGGCACACCTTCCGCTTAATCCCAGCGGTAGCTCCCCCCCAATCATGCCCACCAAAGTAGCCATCATCACCGGCGCCGCCCGCGGCATCGGTTACGGCATCGCCACCTGTCTCGCCCGCCAGGGCACCCAGGTCGTCATCGCCGACATGAACGGCGAGAGCGCCCGCGAGGCGGCCGCGCAACTGGCCGCCGCCACCGGCGTGAAAACGCTCGGGCTCGCCTGCGACATCACGGCCCGCCCGCAGGTCGAGGCGCTCATCCGCGAGACGCTGCGGCAGTTCGGCCAGATCGACATCCTCGTGAACAACGCCGGCATCTGCCCGTTTGTGGACATCATGGAAATGAGCGAAGAGATGTTCAAGAAGACGGTCGACGTGAACCTGCACGGCGCCTTCCACTGCACGCAACTGGCCGCCCGGGAGATGATCCAGCGCGGCCAGGGCGGCCGCGTCATTTTCATCACCTCGCTCGCGGCCAACGTCACCTCCGCCGCCCAGGGCGACTACGCCGCCTCCAAGGCCGGGCTGCACATGCTGATGAAGAGCTTCGCCATCGCGCTCGGCCCGAAGGGCATCACGTGCAACGCCATCGCCCCGGGCATGATCCTCACCGACATGACGCGGTTCCACTGGGAAAAACCCGAGCCCGCCGCCTTCGTCAAACAGCGCGTGCCGGTCGGCCGCATCGGCACCCCCGAGGACATCGGCAACGCCGTCGTGCTGCTCTGCGCGCCGGAGGCGGCCTACATCAACGGGGTCGGCCTGATCGTGGACGGCGGCCATCAGGCGGTGTGCGCATGAAAATCGACCTGACCGGCCGCGTGGCCCTCGTGACCGGCGCCACCGGCGAGCTCGGCCGCGCCATCACCCGGACCCTCGCGGGCTGCGGCGCGCGCGTGGCGATCCATTATCATCACGCCGCCGATCGCGCGGCGGCGCTGCAGCAGGAGCTGCCGGGGGCCTGCTGCTTTCAGGCGGACATCACCCGCCAGGACGAAGTTGCCCGGATGCGCGCGGCGGTGCAGCAGCAGCTCGGCGCGCCCGACATCATCGTCACCAACGCGGTCATCCAGTACGCGTGGACGAAGGTGCTGGAACAGTCGCCGGACGACTACCGGTCGCAGTTCGAGAGCTGCGTGCTGCAAAATGTGCTGATGGCGCAGGCCTTTCTGCCCGACATGATCGCGCGGCGCTGGGGCCGGGTCATTGCGATCAACACCGAGTGCGCGATGCAAAACTCCCCGAACCAGTCCGCCTACGTGGCGGGCAAGCGCGGGATGGACGGCCTGCTGCGGGTCCTGGCCCGGGAAGTGGGCGAGCAGGGCATCACGGTGAACCAGGTGGCGCCGGGCTGGACGGTGAGCGAGAACCGCCCCGCCGCCGGCCGCCCCGACTCCTATCTCAATGCGATCCCGCTGAAAAAATGGGGCACCGAGCAGGACATTGCGAACGCCGTGGCGTTTCTGGCGTCGGACCTCGCGGGCTACATCACCGGCGTCTACCTGCCCGTCTGCGGCGGCAACGTCATGCCGGCAATCTGAGCGGGCCGATTGCCCGCCCCGCCCCGCCTCTCCTCTCCTCTCGCTTTAACCCTCCGGCCTCCGGTAGGCCCGGAGCAATTGTCACGTATTACGTGACAATTGCCTGGTCGGCCTGGGCGGGCGGTCCGG